>NZ_LVYZ01000025.1:0-172952 GCF_001909095.1 Paenibacillus sp. P46E | reverse complement strand
CACTGGCACAAAGCCCCTCCCGTGAAGCTGTATTTCTGGCGCTGGAATTTGCCCGTAAGCATAATGTCACTACGTTTTTTGATCTGGATTACCGCCCTTACACATGGAAATCTGCCGCAGAAACGGCTGTCTATTATAACCTGGCTGCAGAGAAGTGAAGTGGAATTAGTAAACTTAAATGGGCTGAAAAACTATCTGGAGAGGGAATAGTTGGAAAAAGGAAACTTAATTCAAGCAAAATGCGCTTTTAGGGTGCGAATCGGTCGGATTAACTCTACTTTTTCCAACTAATGCATGGGGAGAGACTGGCAGGGAAGATTTAAGTTCACTTTTTCCACTTGAGCGTGTACAGCGTGTACAGCGTGTTCAGTTGTGTTCATGATCCAATATCTGTCCTTGGTTCTATTCATTTGCCGCCGAATGGGCCGGAATTATGGAAACGCTTCAAATTTGGGATTGCCAAACCAATACTTCTCAACTATACTTAAGTAGAAAATTAGGTTAAGCGCTTACCCTCCCCCCGGTGATTGTTGTTTTCAAAATAAGCAGAGATTGTCTCGAATATTTTTTCTTTTCATGATGAATTGTAATCAATCTCATGAATCTCAATGAATCTCATGAATCTCATGAATCTCATGAATCTCATGAATCTCACGAATCTCAATGAGTCTCATGAGTCTCACGAATCTCACGAATCTCAATGAGTCTCACTAAGTCTCATTCAATTTCATTCATACCATCTCAGACTATTCTTCCTAAGTGTTCTTTCCACTGAAAGCTTTTTCAAGGAGGCGCCACTATGAACGGTTTACAGTTCGATCCCGCCCGGCCGCTGGATTTAATCGCCGTCGGCCGGCTATGTATTGATCTTAATGCCAATGAAACCGGAAGACCCATGGAAGAGACGCTGACATTCACCAAATATGTCGGCGGCTCCCCCGCTAATATTGTAATTGGCACGGCGCGGCTGGGCATGCGCACCGGCTTCATCGGCAAGATTGCCGATGATCAGATGGGCCGTTTTATCCGCACCTATCTGCAGAACAACGGTATTGACGACAGTCAGGTGACGGTTGACCGGACCGGTGCGGTGACCGGGCTTGCTTTTACAGAAATCAAGAGCCCGCAAGAATGCAGCATTCTCATGTACCGGGACCATGTAGCAGATTTGCTGCTGACTACGGAGGAGATTTCGGAAGAGTACATCCGGAAGTCCAAAGCGCTGCTGATCTCAGGTACCGCACTGGCACAAAGCCCCTCCCGTGAAGCTGTATTTCTGGCGCTGGAATTTGCCCGTAAGCATAATGTCACTACGTTTTTTGATCTGGATTACCGCCCTTACACATGGAAATCTGCCGCAGAAACGGCTGTCTATTATAACCTGGCTGCAGAGAAATGCGACTGCATCATCGGTACCCGTGAGGAATTCGACAGTATGGAGAACCTCTACAACGAGAAAGGCGCAGACGATGAAGCAACGGCCAGCCGCTGGTTCTCGCACCGGGCGAAGCTGGTGGTCATCAAACACGGCGGGAGCGGCTCTATCTCCTACACGGCAGACGGGAAGAAGCACCGGAGCGGTATTTTTCCCGCCAAGGTATTGAAGACTTTTGGAGCCGGAGATTCTTATGCCTCAGCCTTCATCCACAGTCTGATGCGGGGAGACACTGTCAGCGAGGCCATGCGCCGGGGCAGTGCTTCCGCATCCATCGTCATCTCCCGCCACAGCTGCTCGGACGCCATGCCAACCTTGGACGAATTGGAAGCGTTCTTAGGCACTAATGAAGAAGTGGGTTCGGGCTTGGAGTAAGAAGGCTGCAGAAGTGGAGAACACCAATTCAGAGCATCATCTCGAAGCAAACCTACTAGATAAGCTGAACTTAAGAATGATGGAAAGCTGATTGAATTCACTCTTGTGGTCCAAGGATTTCTCCAATACAGCATGCAAGATTCTTAAGTTCACTCCATATAGCAGGAACAGATAACTAGAGTCGAAGGAGTGGAGCAGGATGGAACAGCAAACCGCGAAAGTGCTGAATAATTATATTGACGGGCAATGGGTAGAGGCGGATACGAAGCAGACGGAGACGGTGTATAATCCGGCTTCAGGTGAAGAATTAGCGAGAGTTCCGCTGTCTGGGAGAGATGATCTGGACCGGGCTGTGGCTGCGGCGAAGACGGCTTTTGAAGGCTGGTCCAAGACACCGGTGCCGCGCAGAGCGCGGATATTGTTCAAATACCAGCAGCTTTTAGTAGACCATTGGGATGAACTGGCGAAGACAATCACCCTAGAGAATGGAAAAAGCTTCAAAGAAGCGTACGGCGAGGTGCAGCGCGGCATCGAGTGTGTGGAGTTCGCCACCGGTGTGCCGACACTAATGATGGGCCAGCAGCTGCCGGATATTGCAACAGGAATCGAGTCCGGGATGTACCGCTATCCCATCGGTGTGGTTGGCGGCATTACGCCTTTTAATTTCCCGATGATGGTGCCCTGCTGGATGTTCCCGCTCGCTATTGCCTGTGGCAATACCTTTGTACTGAAGCCTTCTGAACGCACACCGCTGCTGGCGGCGCGTCTTGCAGAGCTCCTGGAGGAAGCCGGTCTGCCAAAGGGTGTATTCAACCTGGTTAACGGTGCGCATGATGTCGTGAACGGCCTGCTGGAGCATCCCGATGTCAAAGCGATTTCCTTTGTGGGCTCGCAGCCGGTGGCGGAATATGTATTCAAGAAAGGCACTGCGCATTTGAAAAGAGTGCAGGCGCTGGCAGGCGCAAAGAATCATTCCATCGTACTGGCGGATGCGAATCTTGAGACTTCGGCTAACCAGATTGTTAACGCAGCCTTCGGCTCTGCCGGAGAACGCTGTATGGCTTGCTCTGTGGTAACGGTGCAGGAAGAGGTGGCGGATGAGCTGATCTCCATCCTGCTGCGAGAATGTGACCTGATGAAGATAGGCAATGGAATGGATGACGGCACGTTTCTGGGGCCGGTTATCCGTCAGGGCCATAAGGAGAGAACCGTCTCTTATATTGAACAAGGCGTGGCGGAGGGTGCGAAGCTGCTCAGGGACGGCCGGGAAGACACCGCCGTGCAGGAGAAGGGTTATTTTATCGGACCCACGGTGTTTGACCGGGTGACCCGGGACATGAAAATCTGGCAGGAGGAAATCTTCGCGCCTGTATTGTCGGTGATTCGTGTCAAGGATGTGGTGGAGGCGGTTGAGATCGCTAACGCGTCACGATTTGCCAACGGAGCTTGTATTTTTACGAATGACGGCGGGAAAGTGCGCTATTTCCGGGAACATATCGAGTCAGGCATGCTTGGTGTCAATGTCGGGGTACCGGCACCGATGGCTTTCTTCCCCTTCTCCGGCTGGAAGGATTCCTTCTATGGTGACCTTCATGCGAACGGAAGCGACGGGGTTGAATTCTATACACGCAAAAAAGTCGTCACTGCCCGCTGGCAGTAAAGGGTACGAGAGGAGGGGATACATGTGGAACGAATCAGATTAACAACAGCGCAGGCACTGGTGAAATTTCTGGACCAGCAATATGTGGACTTTGGCAGCGGGCCGGAGCGCTTCATACATGGGATATTCACCGTCTTCGGTCATGGCAATGTACTAGGCCTGGGGCAGGCGCTGCAGGAAGCACCGGGTGGATTGACCGTGTACCAGGGGAGAAACGAGCAGGGGATGGTCCATGCGGCAACCGCATTTGCCAAGCAGAGCCGCAGACGGCGGATCATGGCCTGTACCGCTTCAGTGGGACCTGGCTCAGCTAATATGCTGACGGCTGCAGCCACTGCGACGGCTAATCAGATTCCCGTCCTGCTGCTGCCTGGCGATACATTTGCTACCCGGCAACCCGATCCGGTGCTGCAGCAGATGGAACATACTCATAATCTGTCGATCACGGTCAACGATGCCTTCAAGGCCGTGAGCAAATATTGGGACCGGATCTGCCGGCCGGAGCAGCTGATGACGGCACTGCTGAATGCCATGCGTGTGCTGACGGATCAGGCTGACACCGGAGCAGTTACGATTGCGCTTCCGCAGGATGTGCAGGCCGAGGCTTGGGACTACCCGCTTGATTTCTTCCGCAAGCGCATTCACCGGATCATTCCCCGCCTTCCTCATCCGAAGGAGGTCGCGGCGGCGGCAGATCTGATTGCCGGCAAACAAAGACCTCTCCTGGTCTGCGGGGGCGGAGTACGATATGCGGATGCCGGACCGGAATTGCGTGATTTTGCGGAAAAATTCGCGATCCCTTTCGGTGAAACACAGGCCGGTAAAAGTGCTGTAGAAAGCGGCTGCGCATACAATCTGGGCGGTATAGGGGTTACCGGCAACGGCGGTGCCAATGCCCTGGCTGCAACAGCTGATCTGGTGATCGGCGTAGGAACCCGTTTTACAGATTTCACCACAGGCTCAAAAAGCTTATTCACACATCCCGGGGTAGAGTTTCTGACGATTAACGCTTCCCCTTATCATGCTGCCAAGCTGGATGCACTCGCTGTGGTCTGTGATGCGGCGGAAGGTCTGACTGCATTGTCTGCAGCCTTGGAGGAGCGCGGCTATAGTTCCGCTTATACGGATGAAATCGTGTCTGCCAAGGAGTCGTGGGAAGCAGAAAGAAAACGTCTGGCAGGCATAGAATATACCAGTACTGAGGACGAAAAAGGTCCGGATGGCCTCTTTGTACCCGAGATTGCCGGACATCTGGATGAGCTGCTCCCGGAGTATGCAGCGAAGCTGAAGACTTCACTGACGCAAACACGGGTGCTTGCGATCATCAATGAGAGTATTCCCAAAGATGCTATCGTCATTGGAGCCGCAGGCAGCCTGCCGGGCGATATGCAGCGCATGTGGAATGCTGCTGTCCCGGATACTTATCATATGGAGTATGGCTTCTCCTGTATGGGGTATGAAATCTCCGGTGCGCTCGGTGTGAAACTGGCGGAACCGGGCCGGGAGGTATACGCACTGGTAGGTGACGGCAGCTATCAAATGCTGCATTCGGAGCTGGTGACAAGCCTTCAGGAGAATAAGAAGATCAACATTATTCTGCTCGACAATGCGGGCTTCGGGTGCATTAACAATCTGCAGATGGAACAAGGCCTGGACAGTATGGGCACTGAATTCCGCCACCGTGGCCCGGACGGCCGCTTAAGTGGTGAATTGATGCATATTGACTATGCAGCCAGTGCAGCAGGTTATGGGGTCAAGACCTTCCGTGCGGCAACGGCAGAGCAGCTGCGAAGCGCCTTGGAGGAAGCCGGGAAGCAGGATCGGTCCACGCTGATCGACATCAAGGTGCTGCCAAAGACCATGACCCATGGTTACGGCGCCTGGTGGCATGTCGGAGTACCGGAAGTGTCCGGCAGCGAAGCGGTGCAGGCGGCCTACGAACAGAAGCGCGTACAATTGGATCAAGCGCGCAGCTACTGATAGAGTCTGAGCCCGGAATTCCTGATATCACTTGAATAATGAACGAACCATGCGGCGGGCTTGTTAACCCGTCCTATTACGGATAACGGAAGGGATAGACGTGATGATGTTCAAAGAACATGCGGTGAAGCTGGGGATTGCCCCCATTGCCTGGACCAATGACGATATGCCTGAGCTCGGGCGGGACAATACCTTTGAGCAGTGCATCAGTGAAATGGCACTGGCGGGGTTTCAGGGAAGCGAGGTGGGCAACAAATATCCGCGCGACCCGGAGCGGCTGCATCGTGCGCTTGCGCTCCGCGGACTTCAGATTGCCAGTGCCTGGTTCAGCGCATACCTGACAGTACGTCCATATGAGGAGACTGCTGCGGCCTTTTGTGCGCACCGTGACTTTTTGCATGAGATGGGGGCCAAGGTGATCGTTGTTTCAGAACAAGGGCGGAGCATACAGGGGCAAATGGATACGCCATTGTTCGCCGATAAGCCTGTGTTTACGGAAACGGAGTGGTCTGCACTCGCGGAGGGGCTGGGCCGTCTGGGCCGTCTGGCGGCAGAGAAGGATATGACGCTTGTGTATCACCACCATATGGGGACCGGAGTCCAGACCGCGGCCGAAATTACGCGGCTGATGGAGCTCACGGAGCCGAATGAGGTGTCTCTGCTGTTCGATACCGGACATCTGGCCTTTGCCGGCGAGAATCCGCTAGAGGTACTCCGTGTTCATATACCCCGGATCAAACATGTACACTTGAAGGATATCCGGCCGGAGGTTATCGATCGTGTCAAGCGGGAGCAGCTCAGCTTTCTGCAGGCGGTAAAAGCGGGAGCGTTCACCGTGCCTGGTGATGGCTGCATCGCGTTTGCAGAGATTTTCGCCGAATTGGACCGTAATGAGTATACGGGATGGTTCGTGGTGGAGGCGGAGCAGGACCCGGCGCTTGCCAATCCTTTGGAATATGCGATGAAGGCACGCCGGTATATCAGAGAAATCAGCGGTCTATAAATCACCAATGGAGACGATTCGCCACTTGGCAGGTGCTTAACAATGCCTGGGCGGATAGGAATGCGGGGTTGCACGGGTGTGTGCATCCCGCCTTTTTGATTTGTTGTTTAGCATAGGATACGGCGGAAGGTTTCGGACGCAGGAATGCGGTTTCTATAGGCCGTTCCTGTATTTTCCATTACGTTTCTGGTTGGCCGGGTATACCCGGCATGTGCTATAATGGCAGAACTTCATACGAAGCCCCGTTCGTGAATGCGCTTCCAATATTTAGTGCCGTGCGTATATTGGGGACCGAACCGCGGCCTATATTCATATGTTTGTTAGAGGGGGTTGTCCATTGTTCCGTACCTGGTATCGCCGGTTGCTGCTGTCGTACTTTCCTATTTTTTTGCTTACTGTGACGATCCTGATTTTCGCCTCTTTTGTGTTTATTAACGATATTTCACGGACGGAGACCCAGAAAGCGGACCGTATCGCCGCCAAATATCTAGTGGATAATGTAGAGCGGACCATCAAGGAAGTCGAGCTGTCGGTACTGGAATCGGCCGAACGAAGCGATGCCTATAAGCGTTATTTCAACAGTGAAGGCCAAAGGGATACCGGGGCAATCTATGCGGTGGCACAGAACCTGCGCATTCTGACAGACGACTCGTCCTACATTCAGTCCATTTATGTATATGACAAGAAAAATGAAAGCGTTATTACAGAAACTGGATTAAAGAATCTGAACGGATTCATAGACGAAGATTGGATTCGCCACATTACCTCCGGCACGGTGAAGGAGGGGTGGCAGCCCGTCAGAGAATACAAGGATGAGTTCATTCAGCGCACGCCTGTACGTGTGCTTACCATAGATAAAGGAATGCCGCTGCCCTTCGGCTCAGAGGGTGTGCTTGTAATCAATATCAAAATGAGCGGAATTGAACAGATTGTGGACAGTATGGTTAACGAGCAATTGTCTTTCCTTACGATCTATGGAAGCGATGGACAGACATTGTACCAGGCCCATTCGGACAGCGAAGGTGCCGAAAAGGGCAAGCTGCTGAACACAGTTTATCTGGAGAAGCTTGGCTGGAAGTTCGCCAGCGGGATCAAGGCCGGCAACCTGTTCAGCTGGGTTTCTGTGATCTCCTATCTCTGGGTGGCGATTGCGTTCGGAACCGTGGTATGTGCGGTTCTATACCTGATCTATGTTACCCGGCGCAACTATAAGCCGATTCAGGTGATTATGAACCGGATTGAAGGCCATCAAATCCGGACAATGGATCAATCCGCCTCCAGGCCGGATGAAATGATGCTCATTGATGGAGTGCTGGAAGATCTGATCAACCATATGACGGATTATGATAAAAAGAGCAGGGAGAATCTGCTGCTGCAGCGCAGCAAGCTATTCACCGATCTGCTGCACAGTGAACGGCTGGACAATGCCGTCCAGCGGATGGAGGAGCTGTCGCCGCTCTCCGGAGCCGATTCTTCGTCCCGCTTCACGGTTGTGCTCAGTGAAATTAACAGCTACGAGAAGGTATTTCAGGATCGATACACCAGGGACGATCAGAATACGCTTAAGTTTGCCCTCATGAATGTCTTTCAGGAATTGGCGCGGGGAGCGGATCTGCAGGGCTGGGCGGAGTGGATCAGTACCGACCGGGCGGCGATTCTCTTCCTGGGCACCGGCAATGATGAAGAGATGACTGAGAAAATCCGTCTATTTGCCGGGCAATGCCGCTCCTGGGTTGAGCAGAATTTGCGTATTTCTCTAAGCTTCGGCATTGGTCCGGCGGTATCCGGTCCGGGTTCAATTCGGGACTCTTATGTTGCAGCGGAGAATGTTATGCAGCACAAGCTTCTGATGCACGAAGATATTGTTCTGGCGGAAGGCGGAGACTCACGCCAGCCACTGCTGGAAACGTATAAGTATCTGCAGATGATTGCGGAGTTCGTTAAGCAGTTCCGGATGTCGAGCGGCCAGTGGCGGCAACGGCTGGAGGGGATTTTTGAAGCGTTTGAACAGGACTTTCTGCAGGATGCCGATATTCGTTCTCTAATCCAGGCCATGCTGCAGATGCTGAACCGGGAAGTAGCCGTAATGTCAGAGCAGCTGCAGGATGAGCTGTCGGCGGAGAATGCGGCGGAGCAGTTAAAGCTGTTGGAAAAGGCGGAATCCATTCATGAGGTGAAGGACATTCTTTTCGAGTACCTGACCGATGTATTCCGTACCTATGTTTCGGTCAGCGAAACCAAAAGTTATAAGGCAATGGTAAATGAGATGAAGAAGTATATTGAAGAGAACTTTGCCAACCCGGATCTTTCCCTGAAGCATTTAAGCGACCGGTTTCAGATATCCGGCAAATATGGCAGTTATCTTTTTAAGATGGAGTTTAATATGAAGTTTGTTGATTTCCTTACACAGCTGCGGATGGAGGAAGCCGAAAAGCTGCTGCTGGAGACGGAATGTTCATTGCAGGATATAGCGCTTAAGGTGGGTTATGCGAATGCCATCACTTTCGGGAGGGTATTCAAACGGGTGACCGGAATTACACCTGGCGATTACCGCTCTTTGAAGCGCGGGCACAAAGCCTCCACAACATGAAATACAAACCGTATCTTTGCACCGGATGAAAGGTGATCAGCCCGGACCGGAATATTGCTTGCCAGCCTCCGCCGGGAGGACGCAAGCAGTGTTCCGGTCTTTATTTCAGAAACCTTGAAAGCGCTTTATTTTACGAAAACAGTGGTTTGGATAAACAGGAAGGCCGAATTCACGGCAAGGCGCATTTCCGAAACAGGTTTATTGTCAAATGATCGAAAGCTATGAAATACTGTGGGCATCCCAAACGACAAGCGGCAGGGCAGAGCACAGGATGATGCGATGTGGATACGCTTACAGGGGATATTTAGGATTAAGGCTTGGGGGAACATAAAGTCACCATTACGGCCTGTACAGGCGAAGGAGATGGAAAGATGACAGTGAACACAAACCAAGGATTTTGGAAGAAGGCAACGGGGATCACATTGACTGCGGTAATGGGGGTTTCCCTGCTGGCGGGATGTTCGTCCGATTCCAAAGAGAATGCAGCAAACGGAGGGAAGGCGACGGAGGGAAGCAGCGCTAAGCGCGTTACCTTAAAGGTGGAAGTGTTTGACCGCGGCAACAGCCCGGCGCCTCAAACCATTACCAACAACTTTTTATCCAAGCTGGTGCAGAAAAATTTCGGTGATCCGAACAACATTGATGTTCAGTATGTACCTATTCAGCGCTCTGAGGAAGTTACGAAGCTGAACGTGCTGATGGCGAGTGACAGTGATGTGCCTGACATCGTGTTCACGTATGATTCGAGCGTATTTTACCGCTATGCGGGACAGGGCGGTCTGACCGATGTCGGCAAACTTCTCGATGAATATGGTCCAAACCTGAAGAAGTTTATCGGTGACGAAACGCTGGCATTCGGTCAGCTGGATGGCAAACAGTTCTCCATTCCGGGCAAACGTGCCATCACGGGCCGTTACAGCTCTTACATCCGTCAGGATTGGCTGGATAAACTGAGTTTGCCTGTACCAAAGACAACGGATGAGCTGTATACAACTTTGAAAGCGTTTAAAGAGAAGGACCCTGGCAAGCTTGGCAGCAAAAACATCCCGATGGGTATGGCACTTGCGCCGGCTCAGTTTGAAACACTGATCTACTCCTTCATTAAGCCGATCAGCGGCGATCTGACTTACAGCCAGCGGTACGAGCTGCCGCTCCATGAGGGCTTCAAGGATGCAATGCAGTTTATGAACAAGCTCTACAACGAAGGGCTGATCAGCAAGGACTTCGGTCTGGATAAAGATAAAACACAATTGGCTAAGGATATCCAGAATGGCAACACCGGCTATTGGTCAGAAGATGTGGATGCCCAGTTCTACAAAGACGGCACCATGGATAATCTCTACAAAAATGTGCCGGGAAGCAAGGTTACTCCGGTAGATGTGTATACCAATGCCAAAGTTGATAACAAGTACATTAAATCCCGCTATGCCTCTAACGGTATGTACATCATGATTCCAAAGAGCAGCAAGCGCGCCGTAGAAGCGATTAAATACCTGGATTGGATGTCCACAGGCAACAACCTGATTGATATTTACAATGGGGTTGAAGGTGAGAACTATGATATGGTGGACGGAATTCCGGTGGTCAAGGAAAATGTCTCTCAAGAATTTGCCGATCGCCTGTTCAATGGCGGCGACATGGCCATCATCTCTAACGGTAAGAACCTCGGCGATCAGGCAACCAACGAAAAAGCATGGGTGATGGGCTTCCCGAAAAACAATCAGGAAATGCTGAAGCAGTCGATCGCTATCGCCAACACGGACACCGTAGGCCCAATTGTCTTCGGCAAGCCGATTGAAGGGGAAGCGCAATATGGCACCACACTAACAGATAAGCTCGATGTGATCATTGTAAAAACAACGATGGCTAAACCGGATCAATTTGAAGCGGTGTACGAGCAGGAAATGAAAGACTTCATGTCTTTGGGCGGAACGAAGCTGAAAGAAGAACTAGAGCAGGCAGTTAAGGAACTTCCGGCTAAATAGACAAATATAAAAAGTGAAAGCTGGGGGGAAGTGAAGGCCGCTTCACCCCGGTTTTTCTCCATAGGAGGAAACCCCATTGAGCAAAGCGTCATATTTAAGACGGTATTGGCAACTGTACGCGCTGCTTGCACTGCCGATTGCCTATTTTGTGATCTTTCGCTACGGTCCGATGTATGGTGTGCAGATTGCGTTCAAAGATTTCAACCTGTTTCAGGGAATTGGGGGCAGTGAATGGATAGGATTTGACGCCTTCCGCGAGGTTTTTGGCATGAGGGAGTTCTATACTACCCTGCGAAATACCTTTATGCTGAATTTTCTTGATTTGATTGTCTCTTTCCCGGCCCCGATCATACTCGCGATTATGCTGTATGAGATCCGGTCGGTATGGTTCAAAAAAATATCGCAGACCCTTTTGTACATCCCACACTTTATTTCCTGGGTGATCATCGGGGGAATCGTATACCAATTGTTCGGCAACCAGTCCGGTATGGTGAATGAAGTTCTGGTAGGTCTGGGACTGGACCCCGTACCTTTTCTGACGGAAAAAAATCCGTGGCTGATCACCTATCTCTTCACAGGTGTCTGGCAAAGCGCCGGTTGGGGAACCATCCTGTATCTGGCAGCCCTAACGGGTGTCAACAGGGAGCTGTTTGAAGCTGCTGAAGTGGATGGGGCGACAAGACTCAAGAAAATCCGTTACATTACGCTTCCAAGCATCAAACCAACCATCATCACATTGCTGATTCTCAACCTCGGAAAAATGGTCAGCATCGGATTTGACCGTCCTTACGTAATCGGTAATACAACGGTCCGTGAATACTCCGATGTGCTTAGTACCTTTGTATATCGGATTGGTCTGGAATCCGGGCAATATACGCAGGCTACCGTCATCGGGCTGTTCCAGGCCGTGGTGGGGCTGGTGTTCATTCTGGGTTCTAACTATATTTCGAAAAAAACGACCGGTGACGGCATTATATGACAAGGAAGGAAGGAGGCGGAGTGCTATGAGTGAACGTACCTCAAACCGGATTTTTGATATCGTTAATATTACATTGGTTACGTTGTTCGTTTTATTCTGTCTGGCTCCGTTTTTACACATCATTGCGGTATCCCTAAGTTCCAACCGGGCGATTACCTCCGGCGAAGTCACCCTTTTCCCTATTGAAGTGAACTGGGATGCATACATTCAGGTGTTTTCGAATGATTCCATGATCCACTCTCTGATCTTCACCATTATACTGACAGTAGCTACAACTGTGCTATGCATGCTCTTCACCATCGCAGCAGCCTATCCGTTGACCAAAAAGAATCTGAAGGGCCGTAAGTTCTTCATGTATCTTATCGTCGTTACAATGTTTTTCAGCGGCGGAATTATTCCTGAATATTTGCTGATCCGCGATTTAAAAATGATTGATTCGGTCTGGGCGCTTATTCTTCCCGGCCTGGTCAGCCCTTTTAATCTTATTATTCTGATTTCCTTTTTCAATAACATTCCTCCCAGTCTGGAGGAGTCGGCTGAAATTGATGGCAGCTCCCATTTTCACACACTGATGCGTATTGTGCTGCCGTTATCCATGCCTGTCATGGCTACGCTCGCTCTCTTCTATGCAGTGGGACGGTGGAACGGCTTCCAGGATTCCCTGATGTATATCAACAGCCCGGAACTGTATCCGCTTCAACTGAAGCTGTTCCAGATGGTTCAGAACAATATGGTCTCTGAGCTGACACAGCTGGAAGGTTCGAACAGGACTGCACTGACACCGGAGAGCCTCAAGGCGGCTACCGTCATTTTCGCCACAGTCCCTATCCTGGTTGTGTATCCGTGGCTGCAGAAATATTTTGTTAGCGGTGTTATGCTGGGTGCTGTCAAAGGCTGAACCGTTAACGGTCAAGAAAGGAGAACACTGTTATGGAGGATAAGGGAGTCTTCTCCTTCTCAACATGCTGGAATATTAAACGCCATACCAGAGGCAGTGAAATGGTCCGGGAAATCCGTGAGCTCGGCTTTCGCCGCGTGGAGCTGAATTATAATGTGACCCAGGAAATGCTCACTACCATCGAGCCAATGATCGAGCGGGGAGAGATCGGCATCTCCAGTGTCCACAACACCTTCCCTCACGTTCCGGACCCTGATTATGGTACAGATTCCGTACTGCTCGGCTTCGGGGAAGAGGATAAGCGGCAGCATGCGATCGAGCTGCTGGTCCGCTCAGCCGAATACGCCCAGCGCTATGGGGGCGAAGCGGTTGTTGTGCATCCCGGCGAAGTGCCCTTTCCGAATGATATCAGCAAAGAGCTGGAGCAGATCTATAACGGACAGGGCAGAGATTCGGAGGCTTACCGCAGCAAATGGGCGGAGCTGATGGAGCGGCGAGAGACATATAGCGCCGGCTATGTACAGAAGATCATCGAAAGTCTGGATGAGGTATGCAACCGGGCGTTGTCGAAGGGACTGAGTGTCCGCTTTGGCATCGAGACCCGCTCTAGACCGCAGCAGATTCCAACGCTTGCAGAAGCCAAGACGATTATAAAGGCGCTAAAAGGAGCACCTGTAGGCATCTGGTACGATACCGGTCATGCCATAATGATGGATCGCTTGGGATTGTACGATAGTGTGCGGGAAATGGAAGGCCTGATGGAGGATATTGTGGGTGTCCACATTCATGAAACCCTTGGTCTTTCCGATCATTGGTGCCCCTATGTGAACAGCAAGGATATGGAGTTCTACGATGCCTATTTGCCGATGATCGAGCGGGCACAGGTCAAGGTGTATGAGCTGAAGGCAGCCTGCCGGCCGGAAGAGATCGATGAAAGTCATTCGCTGCTTGCGGGCAAGCTTGCGGCCAGAGGTCACGCCTAATGCTGAGTGATGCCGACCGGTTACTGGCTGCCAGATATGCCCCGTGCTTATTGTTCGATCCGTGCGAGCCGTTCTTTCCTGTTCGTTTCGGTATAACGGTACTGCGGAAGGAGGGGGACTCTCCCTCCTTCCGGCGGCGTCTGATTGTGAACCGCCCCGATGTGGAGGCTGTTGTGGAATACGCCATTTATTACGATTATGATATTCAGCATCTGTATGATCTGGAGCATGTGTGGGTATACATCGGCAGGAACGGAGAGGTGGCGGATGTTGAAGCCAGCTTTCATGGTAAATACCTGAAAGGGCTGCTGCGCGGACGGACTAATCTGAGCGGAACGCGGGCTACCCTGTATGTCCAGCCCGGCAAACATGCGCTCTCTCCGCTTCCTGAACTATTTGAGCTGCTGCCGGGATTTGTGTCCTGCACGCAAGAGGAGGCGGGTGCAGACGGCCTGATCTACGGCGATTTCTATAGCGGAGTTCTGGCGGCGGACGAAGATATTGACAGCCGGGTCCGCCGTTACCTGCAAACCTTCCGGTTCACTCCCTCTCTGTCTTACCAGAGCTGGGACTATGCAGACCGGGAGGACCTGTTCGTTTCCTGGAGTCAGTTATTTGCCGAGATTCCTGAGCGTATCGGGAGAGAGCTGGAACGGATATAGGAACCTGGCATCACCCAGGCATGAAGCAGAATGTGTATTGGAGGGAATTACAATGTATAAGCAACTGGTGGAGAGTAATGACAGAGCGGTGAAGGAAGGATTATCCCGGCAGGTGCTGGATCCGCAGAGCCGCTATTATGGCGGGACGATAGATCCGGGCACGGGTATTGCCTGGGTCAATCACACGACTGGCACGCCGACGGACATGTGTTACTGGGGAGCGGCTCTGGTCAATCCCGATTCTGCGTACTACCTGGATGAAGCGCTGCTGGCGCGGCTGCTGCTGGCCACGGAGTTCGTGCTGCGCTTTCAGCATGAGGACGGCTCTATATCTCCGGGCTGGACGAACTTTCATTCTCCGCCGGATACGGCTTTTGTCATTGTCGGTTACGCTCAGCTGTACCAATTGCTGGCCCGCAAGGAATGGCAGCCGCTGCAGCCGGTGCTGGACAATATGCGGCTGTTTCTTGAACGGACCGTGCCTGTCATGATTACGGGCGGATGCCATACACCGAATCACCGCTGGGTACTCTGTGCAGCACTTGGATATCTGCATGAGCTGTTTGGACTCGAAGAGGCCGTTCAGCGGGCGGATCATTGGCTGGCGGAAGGGATGGACATTACACCGGACGGGGAATGGACGGAGAGAAGCAACGGGATTTACAGCGCAGTCAGCGACATCATGCTGATTCATGCCGCCCGTCTGCTGAATCGTCCGCAGCTGCTGGACCCGGTTCGTCAGAATCTGCGCATGATGGTGTACCTGGTCCATCCTTCGGGCGAGGTCGTTACCGATTATTCCGGCCGGCAGGATCTGGGCAGTGTTCACGATTTGTCTCCGTATTATTTGCCGTATGCGATTCTGGCCCGCTCCGATAAGGATGAGTTATTTGCGGGCATGGCTGAATGGGCTGGATGTTCGCTTGCAGATCCGGGTGTCTGCTCGGTTAACGCGCTCGTGCGGATGCTGCTGGAGCCGGAGCTACAGCAGCCGCTTCAGGCAGCGGCGCCCCTTCCTGTGAAATATGAGGAAATGCTGAACGGGAATTTCCTGCGCCATAATTATTTGGAGCAGATGGATGATGCCGGCCATGGGGGACGGATTTACCACAGCCGGCTGCATACTGATTTCGGTGCACCCGTTGCCCGCTACAGGGACGGCAGTACCAGTGTGACGCTGATTACGGAGACTCCGTCTTTCTTTGCGCTGCGCCATGGTGCCGTAAGGCTGCTTGCCGTTCAGGTGGCATCGTACTTTTATCCGGGATATGTGCCGATGCAGGAAATGACCAAGCTGCCCGAAGGATACCGCCTGGCGGGAGAACAGAAGAAAGGCTATTACGGCCCCGTCGAGGAGGCGCTGCTTCCGCCAACATCCCGAACGCCGGTCAGTCCTTGGTATTTGCTCCCGCATCAGAGCCGCCCGCTTACGCATGAACAGACATTCCGGGTACAAGCCGAGGTGCAGAAGACTGACGAAGGCTGGACTATCCGGCTCCACTGCGATGAGCCGGCGGAGGTCATGACACAGGTGTCTTTCATTTTCGGGAGCGAAGGAAGCTTCACTTCTGGAGAGCTGCAGGCTACAGACGAGGATTGCTATCTCTGGAGCGGCGGGAATCTCCGTTATGCCTGCGGTGAGGACTGGATTGAATTGACGGGGGGCGGGAGAGAACATCTGGCGACCGGGGTACGGGAGGCCAAGCTGCAGAATAACTGCAAGGCGGTGCTGGTTAACGCAGTGACCCCGTTTGATAAAACATTCTCAATTTCATTATCTCCTTCCATGCACGGGGAGTAATGCCGGTCACATACGCAGACCGCCTTGACTTATGCAGCTCATATGTTAGAATAGCGAAGCCCTAATTCTAATATAAAGAAGTGAACTTATGCTAGAGCCCAAGGTGAATGTGAAGCAGGGCCGCCTGTTTCTCGACAAGTATTTTTCCGGAGAATCCATTGACTACCGTCAAATCATATCGTTATTTCTTCCTATATTGGTAGACCAGGCCTTTGTGGTAGGGCTGAACGTCGTGAACACAGCGATGATCAGCTCTTCCGGTGTGGCGGCGATCAGTGCGGTGAATATGATAGATTCGCTGAATATTTTTCTGATCAGTGTGTTCATCGCGGTATCCACTGGCGGAACCGTTGTTGTAGCGCAATATAAAGGCAGCGGGAACGACCTGATGGTCTCCAAAGCCGCCGCCGGAGCGGTCTCCTCTGTTTCGCTGATGGCATTTGCCATCGGCTTGTTTGGCATTGTGTTCCATGGACCGCTGCTGCATCTGCTGTTCGGTGCGGCTTCACCGGAGGTCATGTCGAACGCCCGTACGTATCTGATCGGCAGCAGCCTGTCCTACCTGGGGATTGCTGTGATGGAAGCGGTGTGCGGCGCGCTGCGCGGCATCGGGAGGACCCGTGTGTCCCTCGTACTCTCGCTGATTATGAACTTTTCTTATGTGCTGTTGAACTTTGTGTTCATCAACGGGCTGCATATGGGCGTGTTCGGCATGACCATCGCGATTAATGCCTCCCGGTATCTGGCGGCGGTCTGCTCGCTGATCTATCTGTTCCGGCTCGACAGCAGCCTCCGGGTGAAGATCCGGGACTTATTGGTTCTCAACTGGACCATGCTCCGGAGAATCATGTTCATCGGCCTGCCGTTTGCGGCGGAGCAGATGTTCTTCAATGGCGGTAAGATTCTAACGCAGATTTTTATTGTCAGTCTTGGTACCTATGCCATTGCGACCAATGCAATCACTTCCTCGCTCGCCGGGGTCATGCAGATTCCCGCCAATGCATTGTCGCTGACGTTAATCACTGTCGTTGGCCAATGCATGGGAAGCCGGAATACACAGGATGCGCGCAAATTCGTTAAGTCATTTCTGTGGCTGTCCTCAGCCTCTTTTGTCTTAATGGCGCTGCTGATCTTCCCGTTATTCCACCCGCTGGTGTCGCTGTTTCATCCGCCGCAGGAGATTGTCCGGGATATCTTCATTGTTTTTCTGATTAATTCGATTGCCCAGATTCCGCTGTGGTCGGTCAGTTTTATTACCCCTTCGGCACTTCGTGCTGCTGGCGATTCCAAGTTCACATCCATCGTGTCGATGCTGTCCATGTGGCTGTTCCGCGTAGTGCTCGGCTACATCCTCGGCATCGTGCTGCATATGGGTATTCTCGGAGTATGGCTGGCCATGAACTGTGAGTGGGGCATACGCGGCTTCATTTTCCTCCGGCGTTTTCTCGGGGATAAGTGGGTTCAGCATAAGGTGATTTAACCCCTAAGGTATATACGATAAAAAAAAGAACCCATTGTCCACGATAAGTGGAGATGGGTTCTTTAAGTCCGTTGAGAATACAATAAACGATTCAACGGTATTTCAGGATGTTTATTTAGCGATATTAAACCAACCGGGCATGGCTTGAAATACATTCCAAAGTTTTTCCGGAATATTAAGCTGGTCGAGTTTCGAAACGTTCAATTCAGAATCCACCTCGGCTTCACGCCCATTTGCGACCTTCTCAACCCAATTGGGATCCATAATTAACGCATGTCCAATGGCGACTAGCGGCAAGCCTAATTCCATAGCATTAAGGGCATCATCCGGTGTTAGTATGGAGCCGGCAGCCATCACCGGTATCTTCCCGTTTGCTCTTTCGAGAATGAATTCAAGCCGAGTTTTTTCATCTTGACTGTCTACTGGCTTTGAAGACACATTATCTAATGAAGCATGAATGTAATCCAAATCCTGTTCAACAAGGAAATCTATTAATTCATACGTGTCTTTCATACGTAATCCGTCCACTTTGTGGGATTCTTCAGGGGAAAGCCGGAATCCGATAAGGAATGGTTTTGTAGCATGTTTTTCAATGACATTTTTGACCTCTTCAATAATTGCCAATGGGAAACGCAAGCGATTTTCAAGTGATCCTCCCCATGGGTCCGTCCGTTGATTTGTTGCTGGCGACCAGAAGTTTTGTATTAAAAATCCGTGAGCCCCGTGAATTTCGACGCCATCAAATCCGGCTTCAATTGCTCGTCTTGTTGTGTCTCCAAAAGCACGTACAATCAACAAGATCTCCTCATGGGATAGTTCCCTTGTTTCTGAAGTTGAACCTAAATTAGTGACTTCGGGCTGCAATGCACTCGCACTGACGGCATCCAGCCCAGGCACGGCTTTATTACCAGCATGAAAAATCTGCAGGACCGCCGGAGCGCCTCCACTTTTGGCTGCCTCAGCTAATTTTCGTAAACTTGGAGTGAATTCATCATTGTACCCAGCGAATTCATTCGTAAAACCCTGCCCATTAGGTGTAACGTGAGTACATCCTGTAATGACGAGTCCTACTCCATTCACTCTTTGTTTGTAATATTTCACTTCGTCATCCGAAAGGGTAAGATCGTCATTACTTGACCAGGTTGTCATTGGGGCCATAACGATACTATTCTTAATGGTTACTCCATTTCTGAATGTGAAGGATTCAAATAACCTGCTGTATTTCTGATTCATTTTATTAACCTCGCAATTCTGCTGTATTTTCTATTTCAGTGTAATTGGTTGCTGTTACGGGAAGTAAAGGATTTATTTATATATGGTCACATAAAGGTTTTTTATGTTATCGTTATCTTTGTGATAGATATTTAGTTACAGTAACTGGAGGTGTGGCGAGTAGATGCTGTATTCAATGACATATGTAGTGGAGAATGTAGATGTATCTGCTAAGACACTTAGATTTTATGAAGAGCAAGGGATATTACCAAACATATCTCGTGATGAAAAAGGCCGCAGAGTGTATACCCAACAACAAATAGACTGGATTTCTTTTATTCGTTGTCTCAAAGAGACAGGAATGCCACTTTCGAAAATAAAGGATTACAAGGAGCTTTATGAACTGGGGAATAACACCTTTTTGCAAAGAGAAGAAATGTTAATGCAGCACAAATTGGAAGTGCAGAAGAAAATTGACGAAAGTTTTAAACACTTGGAGGAAATAAACTATAAAATTGCCATGTATGAACTTCAAAAAGAAGAGGTTATGAACAATCCCAACTATGACTTTAAATGTCACGGTTACTTAAGCCCCCAGGACAAGATCGTCCAATAAAACAGCAAATTTAACGGATATAAGAGGTGCGATGAATGAGATTTAATGAATTTTTTGTCGGGCAAGTCTTCAGAACCAAGTCCATCAGAATGACTAAAGAGAGTATTACGAGATTTGCAGCGGAGTTTGACCCTCAATATATGCATTTGGATGAAGAGAAGGCGAAGCAAGGAAGATTCAATGGAATTATTGCTTCAGGTATACAAACCATGGCTGTCTCATTCAAACTTTGGGTGGAGACGGGGAGTTATGGCGATGATGTTATTGCTGGAACCGCTATGAATAATCTTAGATTTACTAAGCCGGTGTACCCGGAGGATGAGTTGTATACCCTTGTTGAAGTGACCGAAGTGAAAGAGAAGAAGAATGACACGGGGAGCGTTACTGTATTATTATCAACGTACAACCACAATGACGAGAAGGTTTTTGAAGGTGATTTAACCGTGCTGGTTAAGCAGTAACCTACACTCCAACAAAAGATATCCCTGACTCCTGCAACGGATAAGGGATATCCCGCTAGCCTGAATATCTTTACAGATAAATCCCTATTGGAGTGTCTTGGTCATTATCAGATCGATTTGTTCTTCGTCACCCATATAGAAAGAGTGGGCTCCGGTTTGAACAAACCCTGTTTTTTGATAAAAGGTAATGGCGCGCTCATTTTTTTCCCAAACCCCGAGCCAAATCTTCTCTTTATTCTGTTCTTTTGCTATGTCTATAGCTGTATTCATCAGATAGCTGCCAAGCCCCTGCTTATGGAATTTTTTGCGGATATAAATCCTCTCAATCTCAAGCGAAAGATTATCCATGATTTCTGATTGAGCCTCATTAGTGTTGACCTTTAAATACCCGGCAAGCTCCCCGTTAGAATGAATAAAATAGAATTCCGAAGAGATATTTAATAATTCCTTTTCTAATTGCCCTGCGTTAAACGCTTTTTCCAGGTAGGCCTTCATATGTTCAGGTGAATTTTGATCCTCAAATGTCTCCTTAAATGTTTCAACACTAAGATCTTGAAGGACTCCCAGATCTCCTAATGTGCACTTTTGTATAGTTATAGTCATTTTGGCGGCTCCTTTTACGAAATCAATACATTCTCTGGTTCCCTTTTTTTACAAACTCCCAGTCTTTTTCTACATTTGTTCTGACTCTTTGCAGCAGGTCGAAAACCGTGTTTATTTCACTTTCGGAGAATCCGGATAGTGCGACCCTATTGGAATAATCATTTTCCCTTTTAATAAAAGGGTACACAGTCATCCCTTTCTCTGTAGGAAATAGTTTTTTAATTTTTTGATTAACGGGATCATCATTCTTCTTAATAAATCCGTTAATCTCCAGTTTCTTTATGGCACGAGCCGCTGTTGTCCGGTCTACCTTTATCATTTCCGCCAGCTTTTCTTGAATCATTCCCGGATTTTCACATATTCGCACGAGATATAAGTACTGCCCTTTTGTAAGGTCATACTTTTTGAATTCTATATTACTTACAGAATCCAGTGCTCTGGCAATCATTCCAACCTCACGTAAAATTTCTTTCATAATTGCCACTCCGCTACTCATGTATTTTTCAAACGATGTAAGAAATAATACATTATTATTGTTGCATTTACAACAAAAAAAGAGCCTGCCCTTTTTGAAAGGCAGTCTCTTTTTGTTATTTCCGTTTATTGTCCCGGTGTCCCGGCAGTCTCTGTGGCAAAAAAGTTCGGCAAGTATGCTTTGTTCGCTTCCAGCATTTCGTCCAGCATGGCAATAGCCACCTCTACGGAAGGCACAAGCGGATGATGCGCGAGCGCCTGAATCGCCAGGCTGCGGTCCCCGGTGACAGCGGCATCAATGGCCAGTTGTTCGTAGGTTTTGACAGCATGGATCAGTCCCTTGGCCATCGTGGGAATCTTGGTCAGCGGCAGCGGCAGGGGGCCGGTCTTGGTTACCACGCAGTTGACCTCAATGCTCGCATCCTCCGGCAGGAAGTCCAGGACGCCGCGGTTCGCCACATTCAGTGTCTGGATGTCGTTCGTGCCGTTATGCAGGGAACGCATCAGATTGACCGCAGCCTCGGAATAAAAGGCTCCGCCGCGCTGCTCTAGCTGCTTCGGCTTCTCGCTCAGCTCTGGATTGGCGTAGATGGCGAACAGTTCCTCCTCTACGTGTTTGACAACTTCGGCGCGGTTGCCGCCTTGCTTGAAGGATTCCTGCTGTTCTGCGAGCATGGCATCGGTCATATAGAAATATTTCAGATAGTAAGAGGGCAGTGCATGCAAGGATTGCAGGAACTCGGGATTCCACTCCCTCGCTGGAACATTCTTCGCGCTGTAGCCAGCGGTGTCGGCCAGCATGTCATCCAGCATGTCTTCGCCTTCAACATCAATGCGGGTAATCCAATGCAGATGATTCAGGCCGACGAACTCGGCATAGATCCGGTCAGGGGCGGCATTGTATTTGGCCGATACCTGCTTGATCAAGCCGATGGGTGCATTGCACAGCCCCACACTCTTGACGTTCGAATACCGCAGCACTGCTTCGGTAACCATTCCGGCCGGATTGGTGAAATTCAGCAGCCAGGCGTTCGGCGCCAGCTCCTCGATATCCCGGCAGATGTCCAGGATGATCGGGATGGTACGCAGTGCCTTCAGCATTCCGCCCGGGCCCGTCGTTTCTTGACCGATTACTCCATACTTCAGCGGGATGGACTCGTCACGGGCGCGGGCATCCAGCATGCCGACACGAATCTGTGTGCTGACGAAATCGGCGCCTTCAATCGCTTTGCGGCGGTCGGTGGTGAGGTGGACCTCGATGGGAAGCCCGGATTTCTCTACCATGCGTTTGGCCAGGCTGCCGACGATATTCAGCTTGTGCAGGCCGGGTTCAATGTCCACAAGCCATAGCTCGCGGACCGGAAGCTCCTTGTGATGAAGAATGAAGCCTTCGACGAGTTCCGGGGTATAGGAAGATCCGCCGCCGATGACGGCGATCTTAAGGCTTTGGTTAGTTACCAAGATTAATCACTCCTGTCTGGTTGTGATGGGGATTGCTTCGAACTCTTGAAATACACGCATTTTCTCATAAATATCGTTGTTTACAGGAATACCGTCTTCTTCGAGTGCCGACCATACAGCACCGACGACAGGTTCTGTCGTTAAGGTGACCACGGAAGCGTTCGGAGCTGCGCTGTGCACCGCATGCTCAATCGGGCCAGTGATCCAGCCCCGGTCACCCCGGGTAAGCAGGCTTCCGGCGAGCACTACGTCAAAGGTATCGTTCTCCATGCCCAGCCTGTGAATCACGGCCGCAGCGGCCTTGCCCAGCTCCACGCCCTGGCGGTGCAGGATCGCAAGCGCTGCGGCGTCACCTTCGGCCGCTGCCGGGAACAGCAGGCGGGCGGCGTCCAGGGGCACGGACTTTCCATGATCGAGGAAGTCATCGAACATCTCTCCGACATGCGTATAGCCGAGCAGCTGAAGCAGCGGCTCTGTGAGGAGTGTAGGCGCTTCCCGTCCGTCCCAGGCCCGGAGTACGGTGCGGAATACTTCGATATTCAGTGCCCCGCCGCCTCCGAAATCACCGTACATATAATCAAAGCCGCCGCATTGATAGTGCCGGCCCTCACGGCTCCGCCCGGCGGCATTCGTGCCGGTGCCGCAGATGAGGGCAACGCCGTAAGAGCGTTTCGTACCGGCACGCAGGCCGATCATCGGGTCGCCGCTGATCGTATAACTCGTAAATCCGATGCTGCGGATCATCGGATGGAGGATGTCGTAATCCGTCTTGCGGTCAGCACCGGCCAGACCCAGATAAGCATGCTTAACCTCGCCAAGCTGGAGCCCTGCTTCCGCAAGCGCCGCGAAGGCCGCCTCATGGATACTGGCCGCGGCCTGACGGGCTCCCATCTGATGGTTCCCATTGCCGCTCCTGCCCTTGCCAAGCACATTGCCATGCTCATCGCAGAGCAGAGCGTAGGTTTTGCTTCCTCCGCCATCGATGCCCAAATAGTAAGCCAATGGTCGTCACTCCTAAAGTTTTGTAGCCACGCATCCTTGATATATACTCCGCAAAACTCGCCTCGAAAGCATAGTCTAAGTTTTGTGAGCTTTCACATCCTGAGTTATTTCGTCATCCTATACTTAGCTGCCGGACAGTACGGCTCTACTTGGATAAAGTAGATTCACGTACAATTAATTCCGGATCAATCCTTACGTTGGCCCCGCGCTTCATCGTCCCATTCATGCGTTTCAGCAGCATGTCGGCTGCGGCTATCCCGATCTTGTCTGCCGGCTGGCGCAGGGTTGTCAGATGCGGGCGGAGCTGGGAAGCAATGTAGTGGTCGTCATAGCCGACAACAGCCACCTCTTGCGGTACACGCACCCCGGCCTCCATCAGAGCATTGATCACGCCAAGGGCGATATTATCATCTCCCGTAAATACGGCGGTGGGCAGTTTGCCCCCGGACAGCCAGCGTTTCGCAGTATCGTAGCCTTTGGTAATTTCAAAATCGCCGTGGACAATCTCAAAGGGTTCCAGCCCTTGTTCCTTCAGGGCCTTCAGGAAGCCGGCGCGCCGTTCCTTGGTACTGCGGAACATCTCATTCCCGCAGAGATGGGCGATAGAGGTATGTCCCAGATCCAGCAGGTGGCGGGCGGCGGCATAGCCGCCTTTTACGTTATCAATAGTAATCGAATAGCTGTCATTCTCCGGCTGCTGATTATCAATCAGCACATAGGGGATGCCGCGCCGCTTCAGCTCCACAATATAGTTGTCTTCCTCCATCGGCGAGAGCAGAATCAGGCCGTCCACCCGGTCCTCCTGGATCAGATAGTGGTTCTCGTCCGAGGCGATACCCGTAGAGATGGAGATGGCCAGAAAATAGCCGTGCAGCGCCAGCACCTCATTCAGCTCTTTGACCACCGCATCGAAGAAGGAATCCTGCAGGGTCGTTACAATCAGACCGATGATGCCGGTCTTGCCGCTGGCCAGGCTGCGGGCCGCCGCATTGGGGCGGTAATCCAGCTCTTTGATCGCGTCCAGCACTTTTTGGCGGTTCTTCTCACGCACCGAGCCCGCCCCGTTAATGACCCGGGAGACCGTTACCACGGATAACCCGGATTTTTTGGCTACATCAAAAATACTCACTTTCATCTCAAACGCTCCTTGCGGCGGATTTTCCGAATCTATTCCCTGCCTACAGTATACAGGGCTTGCCGCATATCCGCTAAAGGCAGGGGTTTATCTCTTAATAATCTCGGTCACTTTCTTCTGAATCACCGGCATAACCTCCTCGAGTGTCTGATGTCCGGTCTCGACCGGCTGCAGCTCGTTGATGAACATGTCGTTGATCTGCGAGTAGTTGGTGATCAGATGGTTGTAGGATTCGAAGCCGTATTTGACTGCACCCTCGTAGACCTTCTTCACATCCGCCGGATCAATGCCGTCAAAATGCTTATAATATTCTTCCGCAGCTTCCGTATTGACCGGAGGATTGCCGCCGCTCAGCTCGATGGATTTCTCCTGGACTTCGGTGGTCATCAGATACTTGATCCATTCAAAAGCTTCCTTCGGATGCTTGGAGTCCTTCAGAATCAGCAGCGGATCGACGAACAGCGTACTGCGCACCTTCTCGTTGCCTCCCCAAGGGACGGCGGCTACGCCGATTTTGAATGGAAAATCATTCGCTCCCGCCAGGTTCCAGGAGCCGCCGATGGACATGCCGATTTTACCTGCAACGAAGGGATCGCCATTCTGTCCGGCCACGCTTTTGCTCCACTCGGAGGTGGGAGAGACTTTGTCCTTGAATATCAGATCGAACAGCTTTTGGTAAGCGGCAATCACCTTGGGGGAGTCAAAGTGGGTCTCGGAAGGCACGCCGCCGTTCGTCCAGGTATCTTCAGAATAGGGTTCAGCTCCGAAATACAGCGGCCGCATATCGCGCTCGGACCAGGTGAAGTCCACGCCGTACTGCGTTTTGGCAATGTCGTCAGAGACGACGGTCATTTGCTTGGCCTTTTCAACCATTTTGTCAAAGGTCCAGCTTTTGTCCTCATAATCACTTGGAGGATAGGAGAGCTTCGCGGCATCGAACATGTCTTTGTTGTACAGCATCAGGGTGACATACATGTTGACCGGGATGCCGTAGGTGCGGTTCTTGACGGTGTAGATTTTCATGAGATTGTCAGGAATGTGATAATCCTCCGGCTTGAATCCCACTTCCTTAATCAGATCGGTCAGATCGAGCAGCATGCCCTTGTTGTAATATTCGGCAAAACCGCCATATCCGTAATGGCTTGTGACATCAGGCGATTTGCCCCCGGCGATCAGGGTCTGCAGCTTGCTGTCGAACTGCTCGTAAGGCGCTTTTTCCACCTTGACCCGGATATTCGGATGCTTCTTCTCAAAATCGGGAATCAGCTTCTCGATAAACGTGCGGTCCTCAGAATCAATGGTGTAGTGGGTGATGGTTACTTGTTCTTCTGTGCTGCCGCCACTTGCCGCGCCATTATTTCCTGCAGCCACATTGCCCGCCGATTTGCCTCCGCTGCAGCCGGATAAGGCCGCCATTACAGTTAGTCCTGCTGCAAGCAGCAGTGAGGATGTTTTTCGGTTACGTGTGTTCATCAGCTAATCCCTCCATCATTACAAGTCGTATTGGACCGCCGGATAGGGCGGGGATTACTTGATGCCGGTCAGAACAATGCCTTCCACGAACTGCTTCTGGGCGACCGCGAACAAGGTCACAATGGGAAGCATCGCCAGTACGGAAGCGACCATCAAGAGGTGCCACGGCGGGATGCGGAAGCGCGACGAGGTGAGTGAGGCCATGCCGACCGGCAGGGTGAATTTCTCCGATGAGCTTAAGTAGAGCACAGGTGTAAGCAGGTCGTTCCAGCTGTAGATAAAAGCAAAGATTGCAACGGTTGCCAGTGCCGGAGCGGATAGCGGCAAGGCAATCGTCCACCACATCCGCAGCTCACCGCAGCCGTCGATCCGGCCGGCATCGAACAATTCCTCGGGCAGGGTGGAGAAGAATTGCCGCAGCAGGAAGATGTTGTAGGCCGAACCGAAGAATGCGGGCACGATCAGCGGCAGGAAGGTATCAATCCAGTTCATATGGGAGAACAGCACGAACTGCGGGATCATAATCGCCGGATACGGCAGCATCATGGTACTGAGCAGCAGGATGAACAGGAATTGGTTGCCTCTGCCCCTGAACCGCGCGAACCCGTAGGCGACCAGCGCCGAGGAGATCAGGGTGCCGATGACAGTCAGCACAGCGATGATCAGACTGTTCTTGTACAGGGTACCGAAATGCAGCGTGTCAAAAATCTCGCGGTAGTTGCTCCACGCCCAGCTCTCCGGCAGAAAGGTCGGCGGGAACTTCAGCATCTCCCGCTTCGATTTCAGTGAGGTGGAGACCATGAAGAACAGCGGCAGCAGCATAAGAAAGGTGGTAATCAGCAAAGTGATGAAGCTGGCTGCCTTCACAGGATCGACCCTCCGGCGGTGCGCAGAAGCGGGTGCGCGGTGGTTGGCTGTTTTGACGATGCTCATCGGCGTCCGCCTCCTTCATAGTGCACATAACGGTTCGACAGCTTCATAATGATAGCTGTGAACACCATAACCACGATCAGCAGCACCCATGCCAGCGCGGAGGAGTAGCCGGCACGGTATTCCTTGAAGGCACTGGTGTACAGATTGTAGACATAGAACCAGGTAGAGTAGTTAGGGCCGCCCTGTGTCATAACGAAGGCCTGGGTGAACACCTGGAATGAATCAATCAGACCCATGATGAGCTGGAACAGCAGTACCGGCGAGATCATCGGCAGGGTGATATTCAGGAAAATCCTGAACCGTCCGGCCCCGTCCAGGTTGGCAGCTTCGATCAGACTGGCAGGGACGCCTTGCAGCCCGGCGAGGAAAAGGATCATGCCTGAACCGGCGGTCCACAAGGACATGATAATTAGTGCATACAGCGCCGTGTCGGGACTCATCAGCCAGGCCGGGCCATGGATGCCGAACCAGGAGAGCATGTAGTTGAAAAGGCCGATCTGCGGGTTAAAGATCCAGTACCACAGGAGTGACATCGCCACCCCGGACACCATACTGGGGAAATACATCGCGGTACGGAAGAATCCGCGCAGCGGGATCGTCTGGTGCAGCAGGAGGGCGAAGCCAAGACCGAGCAGCAGCTGTATTGGCACACTGATGAAGGTGTACCTCAGGGTGACCGTGACTGATTTCCAGAACAGCTCGTTGTGAAACATCTCTGTGTAGTTGGCAAGTCCGATGAATCTCGGCGGGTGGATGATGTCATAGTCCGTGAAGCTGTAATACAGCGACGAAAGAATTGGGTACAAGGCAAACACCAGAAAACCGATTAACCACGGGGAAATGAACATATACATGTAGAAGGTCTGCCGCCGGCTTTCACTCTTAATCACTAACACACCAGCCTTTCTTGTTTAAAAGTATAAGCGCTTTAACTTTTATAATAAATAAACGTTGTAATCTGGATTTAATAAAGGAAATATTATTTATAAAGTTTAATCGCTTAAACTTTATAAATAACCTGATGAGATTATCATAGAGGATGGCCTGAAAATAATCAACCCCCAATTCATCGGATAAAGCGCTACCAGTGAAGAAATATAACGCTAAATAGAATTTTTGGTTGTGTTTTCGGTTTGATCTGCGGAGGTTTCGAGTAACTGTGTGAAGTAATATGACATTTTGGGAAGGGCGATGCGGTACCTAGGGGGATTTGGCTTGCGGAAAATAAAAGCCCCTCCGCCGGTTTTGGCGGAAAGAGGTTGATACATATACAATGTCCTCCTAGGCAAATGTTATAAGACATACTGCACAGCTTGTAGTATCTACTGCGTTTACGGTACATTGTCTTTATGAACTCTTTATGAACGGGCTAAGTAAGCAAACTGACGTGAAATGATAATTATCAAATAAGGGTTCATCTCAACATGGCGATACAAAGGTCACTATGTTGAGATGAACCCTGTTTGTGTTTTGTTCGATCATATTCGAGAAGAAAGGCACCCAACATGGTGCTATTAAATCTGGCTCTATAGCTGCCTTATCACAAATAGGGTGAAGCGTGGTGCTGCGAGATTAAGCGGATTATAAAAAAAGCGGCCGTCCCCGACGTTATTTCGTCCAGGCCGCCGCTTTATTGATAGTAAGTCATTCAAAATCTAATCATGGCTGCGAATTGAATATCAAACAGATTTGTTCCAAGAACATCTCGGGCGAATATCCACGCTCGTCTCTTTGAAAGGAATAGGAATCGCTGCTTAAAGCCATCAGTAGCATATCGGCCTTGAAGACGCTGTTCGGTTTGGGCTGCCCGGTTACGCTCATTTCGTCGAACAGCTCGACTAACAGCTGATGCAGTTCGATATATAAAGGGCTTTGCGTCCGAGACTTAAATCGATTCGTCGCTGCGGATTCTTCGACTCCTTTAAGCAACTGGGACTTCTTTTCCCTGAAACGGATAAATAAGTCAAGAACCCCCTTCAATCGTTGGCTTGGCGAATTTGTCCGGTTTTGCGTCAAATACGCTTCGATATTCTCGAAGTGGAGGACGATATTTTCTCTCATTAAATCCAGACACAGTTCGCTTTTGTTTTTATAACGGCGATACAGCGTTCCCGGACCGATCTGCGCTGCTGCGGCAATTTGGTTCATACTGACTTGTTCCACGCCATTCTGCTCGAAGAGTCGAAGCGACGCGTCCAATATGCGCTGACGATTCTCCGCAGCATCGCGGCGTTCTAAGCGGGGTTGAGGTGTCTGTGAATCAAACATGGATAGCTTCACTTCCTAAAATTCAAAAGTTAGTCGCCTTGACAAGCGGAGACTTCTCCGGTTAATATCAAATGGAGAGGTCTCCATTTAATGTTATCATAATAAGAAGGAGCTTACAACACATGCAAAATCACAACAGAACGGCACTGTTGGTCATGGATATGCAGAACGGCATTGTATCTCGTTTTGCACCAGAGGACTTGTTTCCGGTTCAAAAAGCGGTGGAAGCCGCGCGTGAGCACGCTATCCCGGTTATTTACGTGCGAATCGCATTCCGCGAAGGTTACCCCGAGCTCAACCCGCGCAACAGGTCGTCAGCCAGAATTCCTCAATACGGCGGAATGATCACGACGGACACAGGGACGCAAATTCATGAATCCGTAAAGCCTGAGCCGGGCGAGCCGATCGTCACGAAGTTTCGCGTCAGCGCGTTCTCCGGCAGTGACCTTGAGATCATCCTCCGGTCCCGCCAGATCGACACGCTGATTCTGAGCGGGGTTGCCACAAGCGGTGTCGTGCTGTCGACATTGCGGGAAGCGGCGGATCGAGATTATGCGCTCACGGTTCTCTCGGACGCATGTGTCGATGGCGATCCCGAGGTTCACCGAGTTCTAGTCGAGAAGGTGTTCCCTCGTCAGGCGGACGTGCTGACCGTTGAAGCTTGGATCGATTCTTTGGGTATTCTTTAAGGTCTGGGCCGCGGAGCAAAGAAAGCGGAAAGAAGGCTTGTTGCTATGCCGATTTGGAAAAGAAATTTGTTCGTATGCTGGTTTGGGATGTTTGTAACAGGCGTGGGAATGAGTCAGATTGCGCCTGTATTACCGCTTTTTATCAAGCATCTGGGAATTCATGATTCAGGCGCAGTCGCCCAATTTTCTGGAATTGCTTTTGGCATTACCTTTATTATCTCGGCTATTTTCTCCCCTATTTGGGGTGCAGCCGCCGACAGATTCGGGCGCAAACCCATGTTGTTGCGGGCAAGCCTGGGCATGGCTATCGTGATCGGCTGCATGGGCTTTGCACATCATGTGTACGTATTGATTGGGTTAAGATTATTGCAGGGAGTCATAACCGGGTACGGCACAGCCTGTACGACATTAATTGCGACTCAGACGGATAAAGAACACGCGGGCTATGCGCTAGGCACACTGTCTACCGCAAGCATTGCAGGTTCCTTGCTGGGGCCCATGATTGGCGGTTTTGTGGAAGAGAACTTCGGTATGCAAAATGTATTTTTTAGTACAGGTGCGCTGCTGCTGATTGCCTTCCTTACAACCGCCTTATTCGTAAAAGAAACGTTTACGCGCGAAGATAAACAAGTGCATAGTGCCAAAGAGATCTGGACGCTTATTCCGGAGAAGAGCTTGATGATTACGATGTTCGTAACCTTCTTCATATTAACTGTGGCGCTGTATTCGGTGGAACCGATTCTCACCGTCTATATTGCCCAGTTGTCCCGCAATCTCAGTCATGTTGCTCTGATCGCAGGCATCACGTTCTCGGCCTCGGGACTGGCCAATATCGTTGCTGCTCCAAGGCTGGGGAAGCTGTCTGACAAAATTGGGGCGCATAAGGTGATGTTGATTGCCCTTGTCGCGGCAGGAATCATTTTCATACCGCAAGCATTCGTAAATAATCCGTGGCAGTTAATGATCCTTCGTTTCTTATTAGGGCTCACAGCAGCGGGGTTGACCCCTTCTGTAAATATCCTGATCAAGAAGATTACGCCGTCTGCTATTACGGGAAGAGTTTTCGGGTTTACCATGTCGGCAGGGTATTTGGGCGTATTCGGAGGCTCCGTCTTAGGCGGGCAGGTGGCAGCCTGGCTAGGCAGCAGATACGTATTTATAGTTACGGGTGGGCTGCTGCTGATCAATGCGGCGTGGGTTTATTTTAAAGTGTTTAAGAAGATGGAGAGCAAACGGCTGTCATTCTAATAACTGAAGGAGTAAGTTACTTATGCAGATAAAATGGTATGGGCATTCTTCTTTTCTGCTGACTTCGGATGAAGGAACGAGGATTCTCATCGATCCCTACTATAAGTTTCTTGGCTACCGTATGCCGGTTCCGGTTGAATCGGATATTGTCGGGGTTACGCATAATCATGGCGATCACAATAAGGTTAAGGCCGCTTCGGGCAGTTACTTGCTTGTGAACGAACCGAAGGAATACAACCGCGGCGATGTGATCATAAGCGGATTCAAGACTTTCCACGATAAGGTGAACGGCAAGAAAAGAGGGCCCAATATTGTTTTCCGCTTCCGGATGGACGGACTGACGATCTGCCATTGCGGGGATCTGGGGCATCTGCTCACAGAGGAACAAGTCCAAGCAATCGGCAAAGTGGACGTTCTCATCGTTCCCGTAGGGGGGAGAATGACGCTCGATGGGCCGGAGGCCGTTCAAGTGATGCGCCAATTGCAAGCGACTGTAGCGATTCCGATGCATTATAGCACGAAGGCATTGGGTATTCTCGGGAGGATCTTCTTCGCCAAGGTAGACAAATTCCTCGAGGCTGCCGGGGCACGGACGACAGATGTGAAGACGTTGAACGTGTCCAAGGGAAGCCTTGCCCAATATGCTGGCGTCGTTACTATGCAGTATGAATAGATGAGTAAGAGAGAAGGTCAAAATCTGCCGTAACTCTCCACAACGCCTTGCCGTTCAGAATGTCTTCGGAGTACGTATCGTCAACAAGGTTTGTCTTTTTACTGCATATTTCTCCACCATTGAATATTGCTTCAATAGAGTATAGAATAAGTTGATGAAAAATTACTGGAAGGGGTGAGAATATGAGGAGGAAACGGAAGGACTACAATCAGCCGACGGTTACCATTTCATATTCTCGTTCCATGAAACACTAAAGCGTTCGTTGCTTTAGTGTTTTTTATTTTACGGAGGTGTAAAAGTTGACAAGGTACAAAAGAGTTCTTATTAAACTAAGTGGTGGAGCAGTCGCTGGAAACACGGAATTTGGTTTTGATCCTGAGAGATTGGATCACATTGCTAACGAAATTATGTCAGTTGTGAGCTTAGGTGTTGAGGTATCCCTGGTTATAGGCGGCGGGAATATTTTTCGTGGCAATATGGCGGACAGTTGGGGAATAGAAAGAGCAGAAGCTGACAACATTGGGACGTTTGCAACTGTTATCAATAGCTTAATGCTTCGAGGAGTTCTTAAAGCCAAAACGAACAAAGAAGTTCGTGTAATGACAGCAATGCCCATTACCTCAGTTGCTGAACCATACATCAGACTAAGAGCAGTACACCATCTGGAAAAGGGCTACATTGTAATTTTTGCAGGAGGAAACGGGCAACCCTACGTTACAACAGACTATCCTTCAGTTCAAAGAGCAATCGAAGTTAATTGTGAAGCGCTGTTAGTTGCAAAACAAGGTGTGGATGGTGTTCTAAATGCGGATCCAAAGTACGATAAAGATGCAAGGAAGTTCAGATCCCTTCATTACAACGATGTTTTACAACATAACTTAAAGGTAATGGATCAGTCAGCGTTCATCTTAGCCAGAGATTACAATCTGCCCATGCATGTGTTCAACTTTGACAAGCCAGGCTCAATGAAAGAGATTTGTGAAGGGAAAAATAACGGTACGATCATTAGTAGTGAGTCAGTTTTGGAAATGGAATAAAGAGGACAGCGAATCAACGTAAAATCCGCAAAAGCTATGGAATGTCCCTAAAAGTTTAAATAATTCACTATACGCACGCCTGAGAGAGGGCTTACAATTCACGGAGAACACGTATCATCACCTAATTCCGGGGAGGAGGAAGATGCAGCCGCAGGACGTATTTGAAGTGCCTTGTTATTTTAACAGCAGTAGAAAAAAGGAGATGAGCTGTAGAAATGAACAAGAAACACATTGGAATGAAACGTATTCTGGCAGGTTTCTTTGGCCTAATCCTTATTATTGGAATGATTCCTGCAATGTCTGTTACTGTAAGCGCTACCACTTCCGGAAGGGCAAGTGAACTGACCGTCAACGGTACACCACCTGCGGGTCTCTATACAAGTGTTCCGGTTGGTGCGGCGTGGAATGACAGTACCGGAAACTCCATCCAGGCCCACGGCGGAGGCTTCGTGCAGCAGGGCGGCTGGTATTATTGGGTCGGAGAGAATAAATCAAGCAATTCCCATAATACTACAGGCATTAATCTGTACAGATCGAAGGATCTTCTTAACTGGGAATTTGTGTCTACGATCCTGTCCAATACGACAAACCCTGGATATACCACAGCTACAACGCCCGGGCTCATCAGCCCCCAGACCCAGCAGTTCAATATGGAGCGTCCGAAGCTGATTTATGATCAGGCCAGCGGGAAGTTTGTTCTGTTCGCCCACTGGGAGAACGGAACCAGCTATGGGAATTCCCATATTCTGATTGCTTCCGCAGGTTCAGTGGACGGCCACTACACCGTACTTCATAATTTCCGTCCGGGTGTGGGTTATGTAGGAGACCCTAATGAAAAAGATGAGTCCTATACGGGAACGGACGGCAAATGGGGTTATGGCTCCCGCGATTTCACCGTCTATCAGGATCCCGGCACCGGTGAAGCTTACCTGATCAGCACACAGGATTGGCAGAACATGCGCGTGTACAAGCTTACGGAGAACAGCACGAATGTTGACTGGCAGAACTCCTATCTGCTATTCAGCGGCGGCAGGAGGGAAGCGCCTGCCATGATCAAGGCTAATGACGTCTACTATATCATTACCTCCAGTCAGTCAGGCTGGTATCCGAATCAGGCCATGTATTCCTTCACCACCGATATCCGTAATCCAAGCGGATGGTCGGCTCTCCAGCCCGTGGGCAACAACACCACCTTCTACAGCCAGCCCACCAATATTATGGAGATTGCTGCGGCAGATGGCAGCAGGCAATATGTATACATGGGCGACCGCTGGAATCCCGAGGCTCTAGGCACCTCCGCTTATGTGTGGCTGCCCTTGAACATCGACAGTACCACACACACCATGACCATGGGCTATACAGAGGGGTGGTCACTCGACCCTGTGACCGGAGCATTTCATTTCCCGGATGTATCCAATGTTTCGCAAGGCAAACCGGTAGAAGGTGAAGACAATGTCGTTTCCGGCAAATTGCTGAAGTACATTAACGATGGTTCCTACGATGAGGCGGATACCTGGTCAGCAGGTACACTGTACTATCAGCAAAATAAGGTCCCATACGCAGTAACAATTGATTTGCAGGAGATATTCGATCTTTCCCGCGTGGATATCAGCTTCAAGCAATTCAATGGTTCCGAAGCCTATTACGACTATACGGTACAAGGCAGCAATGACAACAAGAACTGGACAATCCTGGCGGATGAGACCCAAAATAAAATGACGGGCTTCAAAAGCAATACACTGGGGGGGAAATACCGGTATGTGCGGCTCTATGTCACCTCCGTCATTAATGCACACAATGGCAATTCCACAGCCAGTTGGGAGAACGGCATGCTTGAGGTCCAGGTGTATGCGAACAACCTCACGAGGCCGGTTGCCCCGCTGCCGGCAGCAAGCGAAGAGGGCGGCAGATACACTTCAGATCAGACCATAACACTTTCTAGTAAGGCCGACGGAGCCAAGATCTATTACACGACTGACGGTACAGAACCTACGGATCACAGTACGCTCTATACCACTCCGGTCACTTTGACGCTGGGCCGCACGATTCTCAAGGCGGTTGCCTATGCAGAGGGTATGGAATCAAGCGGTGTGATGACCAAAGACTTCAATATCATCGACCCGAACATCATTGTCTCCGTGAGCAGTCCTACGGAATATGCGGTGACCACGGGGGAAGGGGCCTCCGGCCTTCCGGCAACACTTCAAGCGGTGAATGCTGCAGGGAACACGGTTACGGTGCCGGTCATCTGGAATACGGCTGGTGTGACCTTTAGTCCTTATACATCTGTGAAGATTACGGGCACATTGCCCGGATATCAAGTGAGTGCCACGGTTGATGTGGTAAATGCAGGTTTAACCTACTTCATCAGCGGGGGTTCCCAGGGCAATTCCGCTTTTTATAACGCGGCTAAGGCTAAACTGGGCGGACAGCTGGTAAACGCAGTGTCTGATCAGGCATACAACGGACAATGGGGCTACACTGGTAAAATCGGTACTGACATTGGGTATCACTCCAGTACCAGCAGTATTTATGAGAGCGGCTGGTGGGCTTACTCCAATAAGAGCATCAACTACACCGTTCATTTGGACCCTGGAACCTACACGTTGATTTCCGGCTATAAGGAATGGTGGGGAGCCACCCGCGGCATGACCTTCTCAGCCAAGGATGCCAACGGCAGCGTACTTGCTTCTAAGAGCTTTACCATCAACAAAGCAACCCTGGCCGATCAGGAGAAGATAGAATTTACGCTGGCTACAGCTCAGAATGTACAAATTAGCGTAAGTAAGGTCAGCGGCAGTGATCCTGTACTGGCGTGGCTGGCTATGGAAAAGAAAACACCGGTCACGACGGCTTCATTCTCACCGGCATTACCGGATGGGGAGCAGGGCTGGTATATTAGCCCGGTGTCGTTGACTCTTACTGCCGCTGAAGCAGGAGGAACTGTAACCGGCGCAGTGTACAGCGTTGATAATGGAACGATGTGGAGCAACTACACCGGTCCGGTTACATTTAATGAGGATGGGCAATATTCCGTAGCCTATTATTCAACGGATGCGGCCGGAGGAGCCGAATATCCAAAGACCCGGACGTTTAAGCTGGATCATACCGCGCCGGTCACCACAGCCAGTTTGGGCTCCGCGAGTCCTGCAGAATCCGGATGGTATACATCGGAGGTTACTGTAAGCTTAGCGGCAAGCGACAATGTATCCGGTGTGGCGAGAACGGAATACCAGATCAATAACGGGGAATGGACCCCGTATACCGGATCTATTCCCGCCTTTGGTGAAGGGGTCTATACCGTAGGCTATCGTAGCACGGATCAGGCAGGCAATGTCGAGCCTATCCAAACCCTCGAACTGAAGATAGACAAGACGGCGCCAGCGCTAACCGTCCAATTGGATACAACAACCCTATGGCCGGCCAATCATAAAATGGTGACGATTCACGCTGCATTGAACCCGGGTGATGCTACATCAGGGGTTGAATCGGTAATATTAACCTCCATTACGATCAATGAACCGGACAGTGGTCAAGGCGATATTCAAGCCAGTGTAGGAACAGCAGCCACATCCTTTAGTTTACGCGCGGAAAAAGGGAAGGATAAGGCAGTGGGCCGTATCTACACAATTACGTATACGATAACCGATAAAGCAGGGAATAAAGAGACTTCTTCCGTAACCGTCAGAGTGCCTCATGATCAATCTGTAAAAAATAATAATCAACAAGCTGAATAACCAATAAGAAATTCTGCATCCGGTCCAATATGGAAAAAGCAGGTCTGTCCATAACCGGTGCAAGGTGAAATCTCGTTCTACACAAAAAGGCCGCCGGGAGCTCCCGGCGGCCTGTACAATCTTCAACTTTTACTTCATGGTCCACTGATGGTCGCCTGACAGATATTTCTCTGTAAGTACAGACAGCAGCTGGATGCCTACTTCATTCTGCCCGCCTTCGGGAATGATCAGGTCGGCGTATTTCTTGGACGGCTCGATAAAGGCTTCATGCATTGGTTTGACCGTGGTCAGATACTGGGTATGGATGGAACGGATCGTCCGTCCGCGTTCCTCGATATCCCGCAGTACACGGCGGAGGATGCGCACATCCGGGTCGGTATCGACAAAAACCTTAATATTCAGCTGCCCGCGGAGCTTCTCATCGGAGAGCACATGCAGACCCTCTACGATAACGATATTGTTCGGCAGCAGTTCAACGGTCTTGTCGGTAGAGCGGGCGTGAATCGTAAAATCATACACCGGGGCATAAGCAGCCTGTCCGGATTGGAGGCAATCCAAATGCTCGATCAGCAGCTCCGTATCAAAGGCAAGCGGGTGATCATAATTGATCGCTCCGCGTTCCTCGAAGCTGAGGTAAGAATGGTCTTTATAGTAGTTATCCTGAGATATGAACGTCACTTTGTCTGTTCCCAAACGGTCAATGACGGAGCGTGCTACCGTCGTTTTGCCGGAGCCGGTCCCGCCGGCGATACCAATAATGAGCATGGTGTTGTAATAAACCTCCCTAAGCGATTGCCTTTGCAATTCCAATATTGTAGCACAGCGATGCATTAATTTCACCTGAACAGCGGGGAACAAACCGTGAACTTTTGAAAAAAAGGGGGTTTCCGGCGGAAAATGATATAATTTTGTCAGATGGGCTAGACCCAAGCAGGCGGAGAGGGGAGTTAGGAGTATGGATATTAGCAAAACGATGAGCGATAACAGCCAAACCTTATTAGAAGCTTTTAATGCGGCTCCAATACAGCTGGCAGGCCACGGCAAACGGGAGATCCGGGTGTTGAAGGAAGCTTTTGCCGGGGTAGAGGATAGTGTGGTCAGTGACATGTACGGTACAGGTGAGCTGATCGAGGGGTTTCAGGCGGAGATGGCAGAGGTGCTGGGGAAGGAAGCGGCTGTATTTTTCCCGAGCGGTACGATGGCACAGCAGATTGCACTTCGAATCTGGAGCGACCGTAAGGGCAGCAAGTCTGTAGCGTACCACCCGCTCTGCCACTTGGAGATACATGAGCAGGATGGGTTAAAAGAGCTGCATCATCTGGAGCCGCTGCTGCTCGCTGACAAGGACCGTCTGATTACACTTGAAGATGTGATGAACATGGGTCAGGGAGTAGCCTGTCTCCTGCTGGAGCTGCCGCAGCGCGAGATTGGCGGACAGCTTCCGGAGTATGCAGAGCTTGAAGCAATATCCGCCTATTGCCGTGAGCAGGGGATTATGCTGCATCTGGACGGCGCGCGTTTGTTTGAGGTGCTGCCGTATTACGGCAAAACTGCCGCTGAAGTCTGCAGCCTGTTCGACAGCGTATATATCTCCTTTTATAAAGGCATTGGCGGAATTGCCGGGGCCATTCTTGCGGGAAGTGCGGACTTTACCGAAGAATCGAAAATTTGGAAACGGCGGCATGGCGGCGATCTGATCAGCCTGTATCCATACATTATCTCCTCACGGCATTATTACCGGCAGAGAGTGGACAAGATGGCTCAATATTATGCGGAGGCCAAGGAGCTTGCGGCTCTGTTCAACGGCTGTCCTAACGTAAGTACTCTGCCGGAAGTGCCGGTGTCGAACATGTTCCATGTGCATTTTGCCCTGTCCAAGGTGAAGGTAGAGCTGATTCTGACCCAGGTCAGCACAGCAACCGGTGTAGGCTTTACTCCGCGTTTGAGGGAGAGCAGCGAGTCGTCGTGTTTTTATGAATTGAGCATTGGCGATTTGTACAGCGGCATTCCCAAGGCGAGTCTGGAAACGGCGTTTGGGCTGCTGGATCGGCTGCTGGGGGAGGTTTAAGGATCACACGGATCAGGGCTGCCCAACCAAAAAAAGGATGGTAGTCTGTGCCCATGCACACTATCATCCTTTTTTATCATCATCGCAGGAAAGTCTACCGGTTCAGCAATGCCCGGACAAACGACACGCGCAGCAGCTGCTTTTTCATCAGCTTGGTGCGGAACTGGCGCTTTAATTGGCTGTAGGCCTTGGGACAATGCTCGCTGGCCCAGCTGTACATTGACTTGAAATCGGTGTGGCTTTTGGCGGAATTCATCAGGTAATACGAGATGGTGTCATACACATTATGGTTGAACCATTCGTTCATTTCCGTCTTGCTGTAGCCGTAGCGTTCGATGGCCATATTGCGGATCAGCCGTTTTTCCTCCAAATTCTCGATCAGAAAGGACTGGCTGAGGTTAAAAGTAATATTGTTGCCATGAATCCGGTACACTCCGGCAAGGGTGTCGATAAACCCGGCATCCCCGATCAGCAGGGCACGCAGGTAAATCGAAGCGTCGTTGACCATGTTCATGTTCAGAATATCCATTGTCATCAGCGTTTCCCGCTTGAAGACCGCTGTCAGGGTTGAGGCTGGTTTGGGATACCCCTTTTGTTCGAAATTCTTGAAGTAGGCTTCCTTCGGGGTAATCCGGTTTAGCTGCAGGCTGGAAGGCTTCAGCTGTTCGGTCTTGGAATACTCCAGGAACACATTCGCAGCTACAAAAGCAATCTCCGGTTGCTCCTGATGGAAATGGACAGCGCGGCTGAAGTAGCTCCGGTCAATCAGATAGTCGTCGTCATCCAGGAACAGAATATACTCACCGTCACCATGAGCGGCAAGCGCTTTGCGCCGGTTATTCCCCGGGCCTTGATTGGTCTCATTCTGCATGAAGATTACACGCGGATTATCGCCATAATTCCGGCTCATGAGTTCTGCCGTACCGTCGCTGGAGCAGTCGTCAATCACCGTAATCTCCTTATGGGGGTAATCCTGACGCAGGATGCTCTGGATGGCCTGGTCCAGGAAGTCTTTTCTATTATAAGTAGTAATAATTACACTGACTTTGGGAAGAGTGTAGGGGTCAGAAGGTGAAGGAAAAAGGATCTCCTGCGTACCGCCGTCCGCTCTTAACCCGGCAAGACCCTTCATCAATTCCAGGATATTTACGGCTTGAATGTTGAATTGCTGGGACAAGTAAAAATCCAGTGCATCCGCTGAGGCGCGCTGCGACAGATAGGCCTCGATCACCCCGGCCAGATTCTCAAGATTCCCCCGTATGCCTGCGTCGGCTTCGCTGCCAATGCTGTCTCTGCATCTGCGTATAAGCTCTTCGCTGGACAGCGCCCCGGCAGGCGGATGCTGTCTATCTTCGTTGAGCTGGTTTAGCAGGCGGTATCCGGCCTGGTGCAATTCCTCGCTGTGAGCCATAGTTGGACCTCCTCAAAGTTTTTTGAATAATATACCCCGATTCAGCTACGAAAAAAACGGCCTCGGAAGCCTATCCTCAAAAGTTTGTTAGCCTCTGCTTCGTTTTATGGAGCTAGGCTCCCCGAAATTGCTGCGTCAGGCAGCTATGCCATGGACAAACGCTAATTCAGGTGAGCCATCCGTCAGCTCCGTATATATTCAGTGGGAATTTATACACTTATTTCCTTAGGCGGAAAGCTGCAGTGAATGTTAGTGGGAAAAAGTAGACTTAAATCAGCGTAAATAAGCGAAATTCGGCCGAATGAGGAGGATTAGGTTTACTTTTTCCACCTAAATGCTCAAAACGGGCCAAATCGAACGAATTAGGTTGCCTTTTTCCACTTAGCGCAAGATCGGGACGATGCCGGTTCAATGCCGGGATAGCGAGTGAGCTCTGTAGGGGAAATGCAGCCCCAGTGCCGCTCTTACGCCGCCTGAATGCCACGCAATGCAGCCCCGGTGCCGCTCTTACGCCGCCTGAATGCCACGCAATGCAGCCCGCGCAGCATTTCCGCCAGCATAGCCGAAGCGTTGCTGCCTTACGTCTGGCTGGCTGTAACCTTGCTGCGCTTCAGCTTGATCTTGGTTATGAAGCGTCTGGCATAGCCCCAGGCGTAGAGGAACACCTCGCGTTCCATTAGGGAACCGGCGATGTAGTAGATGGGCAGGATGACCAGACCGAGTACTACACCCCATAGGATTACGCTGGTATAGGAGGTCATGCTAAGGTCGAGCTTGGTAGTGATGAAGACAATAGCCACGAACACGCCGACATTGATCAGCCATCTGCGGAAGGTGACCCAAGGGCTGCGCTCCAGAAGCACCCGGTTAGCGTACACTACGATATCGATTGAGCGGTACAGCAGTGCGGCGATGGTTCCCATCAGCACACCGTAGATCCCGAAGAACAGGACGCAGATGATCGAAGCGCCCAGGTTGATGGCCGACTCCATAATCGAACGGAACTGGGTGTTGCGGAAATGCCCGGCGATCGTGATCAGATTGTTGGATGAAGTGCGGGCATTGGTCAACAGCTTGATCACCACGAACAGGACCGGCAGCCAGAAGTTGATATAGTTCACATCGTTGACTCCAGACGTATACAGCCGCATGAACGGCAGAATGAGAATGTATACGACGGTCAGGATCGAGAAGATCAGGCCCATGAAATAGACCTCATACGCATCATAGAATTTGACAAAAGCCTCTTTGCCCTCATGATAGCTCTGTCCCAGCGCCGACTTCACACTTCCGTTGACGGTCTGGACGATGTTGTCGACAATCGTGAAGATCATATTGTACATGACGTAGATGCTGACCACCTTCAGGTTGGTAAAGATCGTCAGGATCAGCACATCGGTGTTGCGGAAGATCATATAGGAAATCTCATGCACCATCACTGAATTTTTCTGCCCGATGGCTTCAAAGTCCGGCTTCTGTCCAGGATCAATCCACTTGTAATAACGCTTGGAATAGATATAGAAGGCAATCATCTGCAGAACGGTCAGCGCGAAGAATGACGCCTGTACGGCGATAATGTCCACGCCCTGCAGCAGCAGGATGATCCGCACCACATTGTTCAGAATGTTCGCAATCGTGACGATGGAGGTTTCAATATAGCTTTTGCCCTCGGCGATCAGCAGAACTCTGAATTTCCCCTGGTAGTAATAATTGATTGCTCCGCCCAGTCCCGAGAACAGGATAATCGCCATAATACTCAGCTTGCTGATCTCCGAATGGATCACCAGGGGATAGACGACCGCCAGCAGCACGACCGAGATGAAATAATAAATCCCGGTTTTTTTGTAGTAGCTGGAGGTGGCGGCGAGAATGGAATTGATATGGTTGTAGTCATTTTTGGCAACGGGCTTATATAACGCCTGCAGCGAAGCTGCGCCGACACCGGCTTCGAGCAGGGCGAAATAGCTGATGATCTGCACGATGGAGGCGATTAGCCCGTTGGCTTCAGAGCCGTAATTGACCATGATCAGCCGGGGGATGAAGAAGCCGAGAATAATGGTGATGACCTGGCTCGTGAGCCCGAAGCCGAGGTTCAGCATGCTGCGTTTAGCTTTCATAACTTCTTCTCCCTTCCACAAGCGGTGCCGGTGAGAGGTAAGCGTCGAGCTGCTCGAAATGCTTCTCCGCCTGGTTCGCCTGGAGCGTCACATCCAGACTGTTCACAGCCATGCTCTCGAATACCTGCTGCGGAGTCACCTCGGCCAGATGCGCGAAATCCGTGTACAGCCCGCCGAAATGAGCGTCATTCATGACATTGATCATTTTGCCGCTGTACGCTATTGGATACACCGGTTTGCCGAATACCCAGCCGAGAATCATCGCGTGGAAGCGGGAAGCGACAATAAAGCTGGCACCCGCCAGCGCCGCGAGAATCTCATCCATATCCGTTTTGTAAAAGTGAACCTGTGTCTCACGCTGCAGCTCCGCCGGAATGAGGCCCAAAATCTGTCCGATCGCTTCCTGGTCACCTTCATGCTGGCAGAACGACAGAAAATGCACGGCATAGCCCTGCTGAATGAAATGGATTGCAACATCTTTCATTTTTTCATAATAGAGGTTGTCAAAACCGCTCAGGGCTTTGGAGGAAGGCTTAATCACCGAAATGGCGATATACCGCCCTTCCGGGGCTTTTCCTGCAGCCTGATCATACTGGAGCTGAAAAATAATATCCGGTGCCATTCTGACATTACCCAAATCCTTGAATAAATCATAGGAGTACTGCTCTCTGAACGAGACGTCGGCATATTCCTGGAAGATCCGCCGGTGCTCAGCATAATAGGCATTATCGGTAAAGGGGCCAAAGTTGGCACCCATCAGATAATACGGTTTGCTTTTATTGCGGAGGCTCTCGTTATTCGCCACATATTCAGACCAGTGTTCGCCCTGCATGAAAATAGACCCGCCGATATGGACCGTGCCGTCCCCCTGATCCACCAGCATCTTCTGCATGAAGTTGGGATGCAGCTTCAGCTTGCGGAAGAAGTAGTTGATTCCCCGGAACAGGACAGAGTCCGATGCATAGACCTTGAGATTGTTCAGATCCTTGAACACCACTTTGTACAGCCGCGGGGCAATAAGCATGAACTGGGTGCCGGGATAGCGTTCGCACAACACCTTGATAAACAGGTCATCGCCGAGATTGAATTCCGTGTATGCGTAGATCATCATTTTCTTCTTCATATCTTAATTTCCTTTCTGCTAATCACGGCTTTGAGCTTCTGTTTGAACTGCAGCCAGCTGTGGTCCAGATGAACCAACCGCCCGTACAGGGACGGGGAAATTAAGAAGGCCTTGATTTGAAAAGCCAGCTTACGGTCATCCCCCTGATAATTGCGCATGATCGCAAGCATCTCCTGATTCACGCCGGGGTAGGCGAGGTCAATATCCTGAAGCAGCTTGCGGGTGCTGATGCCGCTTGTGCCGTTCAGGCAGGTCTTGAGATTGTAAAAGTAATTCTCGGTCATCTCGCGGTTCAGCAAGAGGCCGGATATCGTGTGAACCTCACTGAAGGGATGATCGCTGAAATATTCATCCACCCGTTTGAAGGCGGCGACCACATCGAATTTGTTCACATTATACGTCCCCGTGATCGAAGACGTCCGCTGCAGATAATAGGACAGCACATCGGGGATCGAGATCACCCGTGTGGCCCTGGACAACGCTTTATAGATGAACTCCTGATCCTCTCCGTTCACACAGCGCTCGGTATACGAGATGCCGTTCTCCAGCAGAAAGCTGCGTTTGAAGGCGATGCTGCCGGTCCAGATTCTCAAGGATTTATGCACAAAAATATTCTTCAGCGCTTCGCTTCCCGTAGTATCTTCAGCGTCTGAAGTGAAGCTCACGATCGTTGATCTGTCCTCGCGGACCAGGGTATAGCCCCAGCAGAGAATATCCGTCTTCCCGTCCGCCGTGCAGGATTCTACACGCTGTACCAGACTCCTGTCCGCATAATCGTCGCCGTCCAGGAACAGCACATAGTCTCCGCTTGCTGCGGCCAGCCCAGTATTTCTGGCGGCACTGACCCCGCCATTAGGCGTGCGGATCAGCTTGGCCTGCAGAATGGGATGGCTTGCGAGCATCTCCTGGGCAACCTGGGCCGTACGGTCCTTGGAGCCGTCATCCACCAAAATCAGTTCGAACCGCTTCTCACTCTGATCCAGGAGTGAATTCAACAAGGGCTCAACATAATGTTCTAAATTGTACATGGGAACTACAATGCTTAGGCTCATGCGGCCACTCCCTTCCTGAAGCAGTGATTGTTACCTCGCGGTTTGTCTGGAGAAGATTTCCTTCAGCCCTTTTTTGTAGCCGTTAATGGCGGCGACATTCTTCTTGGGCTGCTCCCGGAGAATGAGGTAGAGCGTGGTCCAGACGAGAGCAAGATATCCGACAGGACCTGATTTCTTATCCTTCAGCAGATATACATGGTTAAGCACCCGGGTATACGCCACATCTTCGAGGTTATCTCTGGAGGCTGGTGACTCATGATGCAGGAGCTTCAGTTCGGGATTGATATATAGGGGGCCGGATTTGCGGGCGATGCGTGACATGAGAATGTCCTCGCCGACGCTGTAGCTTTTGAGCCAGGGCACAGGTCCCAGATCCTTGATGGCCTCCTTCTTGAACGACATGTTGCAGCCGTGCTGGAATTCGGTCTTGAAGATCTTCCTCGCCTTATGCCAATTGTACATGGAGCCTGCCTGGCCGCTTAGGGAGAGCTTGCCGCTCGATAAAGATTGCTGAAAAGACAGCAGGCAACGGATCGTGCCAAGGAAGCTGTTGTGCATCCCGATGGCAATGCCGCCAACCCCTGCGCAGTTGGGATAGTCGAGGTAGGTTTGGTTCAGCGTGGACAAGTAATGAGCGGGGATTTCGACGTCATCATCAAGGAACAGGATTTTATCCATCGTGGACAGCTCCACTGCCTTGATCCGGGACAGCCATAACCCCCGGTCCGTCTTGCTGTGATAGATAAAGGGATAACCGCACGCGGTAAGTAACGTTTCGAATTCGCCCAGGACTTCTTCAGGTATGGCGCCGTCATCTATAACGATAACCTCTATGGGGCAGGTCCGGCCTATGTCCTGATTAGTTATAGAATGAATGCACCGTGTCAGGTCCTGTACCCGATTCCTCGTGCAGATAACCACTGACAATCCTTGCATATACTCCACTCCCTTATCCAATTCTCCCATTCTATGTTTGATAATATAACTTGGGATTATAAGCTAACTTAAGCTTACTATTGGCAGAGAAAGGTTGTATATACTACTTTAGTTTACTTATTGAATACCACGGAGCAGTGAATGAAGGGCAAAAAAATGCCCTAATTTCATGTGGTGGTGCTGAACATTTTTCTCAGAGTAATTAGCGGAAATGGACCAGACACGTTGCATAATGAAGGCGGAGAAACGCTTAGTCAGTAAAATCATATTAACAGAGGAAGGCCGTAGGTCACCTGTCAGGTGCTACGGCCTTTTATTGCTTGTTAATTGATTTCGATCGTTAATGAGCTGGCGAAATTTGCTCTTGGTACCAGGGCGATTACGCCTTCTTTGTCCTGCAGTTCGCCGTCGAACGTATCGCGGTCCGCAAATCCCTGCCAAGGCTCGATGCAGAGAAAGGGTGCATTCAGCTTCTGCCAGATGCCGAGATCCGGGAAGCCTTCGAAGGATACGGCAACGCTTTTTCCGGTAAGCTTGCTCTTCAGCGTGATCTGCCGTGAGGCTACATTCTGGAAGACCAGCGCGTCGTCCTTGAACATCTCATGGGTTAATGGAAGGATGCGCTCGCCCTTCAGCACTGGCTCCGATTTGCCGCTGATCCTCAGGCCCGCACTATTCAGGAACTCCCGCTCCAGCGTCTCGGTCTCGGAGAACTCAAGTACATAGTCGCTGAAGCTTCCGTTCTCATCCAGCGGGCAATTGAAGGCAGGGTGGGTGCCAAGCTGGAAGAAGATATTCTGCTGATCAATGTTCTCTACCCGGTAGTCCAGCTTAAGTGTGTTTTCATTCAGCGTGTATGTAATATACAGGTTGAATTGGAACGGATAGCTGGCGAGGGTATGCTCGCTGCTGGTGAGGCGGAATACCGCGCGGGACTCGCTTGCTTCAATGACTGTGAATTCGCTGCGTCTGGCGAAGCCGTGATTGGCAAGCTTGTACGCCTGTCCTTGCACCTTGATCTCTCCGCTGCGGACGGCTCCGATGATAGGGAACAGGACCGGAGAACGGCCTGTCCAATAGGCGGCATCCCCGCTCCATATATATTCAGTGCCTGTGTCCCTTCGGGTGAAGCTGACAAGCTCCGCCCCCAGGGTACTGATCTCAGCCTGTGCTGAGCTGCTGCGCAAAATGGTGTTCAAATGATTACGCCCCTTTCACAATGGTTGGCCAGCCCTGTCTGCTGCTGACTGCTGTTCATATTCTATCAAACTTCTGCCGAACCGATGTAACACATCGTGAACAATTCCAAAAAAAAATTATTACAGTGTGTAAAATGACAATCAGGCGGAATGGTATAACATATATAGAAAGCAAAGATTGTGTAAACTTAAGCGTTCGAAGCGGAGGGATAGGGCCATGCAGCTGAAGCAAATATTCGTTAATGGCGAGAGGTTGAAGAATACGATTGAGGCCTTTGCCGATTATGGGCGTACGGAGAATAATGGAGTGACCCGGCTGTCGCTGTCGGAGCAGGATGTGAAGGTGCGGAATTACTTCGCTGCGTGTTGTGAAGAACTGGGAATGACGGTCAAAGTAGATGATATGGGAACGATGTACGCGACGCTTGAAGGGACGGAAGCAGGCCCGCCTGTAGTGATCGGCTCCCATCTGGATACGGTCAAGAAAGGCGGACGCTTCGATGGCGTGCTTGGGGTCATCGCCGGTCTGGAAGTGGTGCGCACCTTGGTGGACCATGGGATCAAGCCTCGCCTTCCGGTGACAGTAATGAACTTCACCAATGAGGAGGGTGCGCGCTTCGAGCCTTCGATGATGGCTTCCGGCGTGCTCTCCGGCAAGTTCGATAAGGCAGAGATGCTGAAGAAGAAGGACCCGGAAGGGACGACCTTTGCGGAAGCGCTGGAAGCGAGCGGATATGCGGGGGATGCCGCAAACCGGATCAAGGAAGCAACTGCCTATCTGGAGCTGCATATCGAACAAGGACCCGTGCTGGAAAAAGAAAACCTCACCATCGGCCTGGTCGACTGCGTCGTCGGTATGGCCTGCTATGAGATTGAAGTGACGGGCGAATCCGACCATGCCGGGACCACACCGATGGATATGCGCAAGGATGCGCTGTTCGCTGCCACCGACCTGATTACCGAACTGCGCCGTAAGCTGGGGGTGCTCGATTCCGGGTTGGTCTTCACCATGGGCCGGATGAATGTACTGCCTAATATCCATACGGTGATCCCGAACAAGGTGATCTTCACCGTTGAAGCCAGACACAAAGACATGGACATTGTCCGCACGGTAGAGGATATCATTGACGGCCTGCCTGAAGTGCTGCTGGGTTGTACGGTCTCGAAGACCAAGCTGTGGGGCCGCGATACTGTGTGGTTCGACCCTGAAATCTGCGCTTTGGTGGAGCAGGCGGCATCGACCCTAGGCTACTCCAGCAAAAAAATAGCCAGTGGCGCAGGACATGATGCCCAATTCGTGGCCGGTTTCCTTCCGTCAGCCATGATCTTTGTGCCGAGCGTAAACGGAAAAAGTCACTGTGAGGAAGAACTCACCTCCTATGAGGAGTGCGAGCAAGGTGTAAATGTCGTACTGGAAACGGTGCTTTCTGTATTGGCTAAGTAATAAATGTGATGAAAATTGACACGTATATGCAGATTTAATGAAAGCTTTATGTAAAAAGCGGCACTTGACTTCTTACCGCTATATATCGTTCAGTACAAAAAGACACCGGCGACGGTGTCTTTTTGTGTCTGTTTGATGATGGTTTTGTCAGATACACCAACGGTTGCGGTGTTCGGGTATAGGGTTTTTACCCCCTGCATTGTGTTAAAACACAATCATGGCAGATAAAGTTTTTCTTTTTACCCAAATTGCAAAATGAATTACTATGTTATCATTCTTTACATAAGAGGAACACAACAGACGGGAGCGATGAACAATGATTATTGGAGTACCTAAGGAAATTAAAAATAACGAAAATCGTGTCGCCATTACCCCTGCAGGAGTCGTAAGTCTGGTAGCTGATGGGCATCAAGTGCTGGTGGAAGCCGGAGCCGGATTAGGCAGCGGATTCCCGAATGAAGAGTATGCTGCAGCCGGTGCTGAACTGATCGCTGAAGCTTCGGCGGTATGGGCAACCGCGGAAATGGTCATGAAGGTTAAAGAGCCGCTGGAAAGCGAATATGGTTACTTCCGTCCGGGTCTCATCCTCTTCACTTACTTGCACCTGGCTCCAGAGCCTGCTCTGGCTACCGCCCTGAAGGACAAAGGCGTGTTCGCTATCGGATACGAAACGGTTGTCGACGGACGCACACTGCCGCTGCTGACACCGATGAGTGAGGTAGCCGGACGGATGTCCGTGCAGCTCGGCGCACAGTTCCTGCAGAAGAACTACGGCGGACAAGGCATTCTGCTCTCCGGGGTTCCCGGAGTCAGCAGAGGCAAGGTCAGTATTATCGGCGGAGGTGTAGTGGGTACCAACGCAGCCAAGATGGCCATCGGCCTCGGCGCCGAAGTGACGATTGTTGACCTCAGCGCAGACAGACTGCGCCAGCTGGATGATATTTTTGGCGCACAGATTCATACGCTGATCTCTAATCCGTACAACATTGCCAAGGCTGTAGCCGAAGCGGACCTGCTGGTAGGTGCAGTGCTGATCCCGGGTGCGAAAGCGCCGAAGCTGGTTACTGAAGAAATGGTCAAGGCGATGAAGCCCGGCTCTGTCATCGTAGACGTAGCGATTGACCAGGGCGGGATCGTAGAAACGATTGACCGGGTGACGACTCATGATAACCCGGTATTTGAGAAATACGGCGTACTGCATTACTCGGTAGCCAATATGCCGGGCGCTGTAGCCAAAACTTCGACCATGGCTTTAACCAACGTTACGGTTCCTTATGCGCTGCAAATTGCAAATAAAGGTGTGTTCAAGGCGATTGAAGACAATGCCGGCTTGAAGAGCGGCGTCAACGTAGCCAATGGTAAAATCACCTGCCAGGCCGTCGCAGAGGCTCTTGGGGAAGAGTACTACACGGTAGAAAAAGCAGTAGAGCAGGAGTTCACTCTGATCTAAGGCGAGAGAAGTGGCTATAGACAGAATAGACAGAACTGGGGAGTAACAACAATAGGTACAGTCCGGTGAGCAATCGCCGGGCTTTTTTTTGTTCTTTTATTCACGAAGTGAGAACACAAGATCTGTTAATGGTTGTTATTTACATCTTTAAAACACTTTAATTAGAAAAGGGGAATCAGAGGTGATATAAATAGTTCTTTCCGAGGATCAATATAAACGGTTTCAAGAGTACTCATCATCTAATCCACGTATTTTCAAGGATCGAGTCGTACAAGGTTTTTTCCAAAAATCAGAACATCCGCTCTTGTTGTTGCTGGCTCTTGATGGAGATCATCTTGCCCAAATCAAACTTGAAGAGAAGTTTCGTAAACATTTCTTTAGAATTCGTTTTATGAAATTTCTAGTATCTACTATTAAGTTTTATACAATAGATCAGATACGAATATCCAAAAAAAATGACTTTCGCAACCCCCTAATATTTGATCGTCACATCTCTAACGAAGGAGAAGGGGATATAACTCTCGGAGAGATGGTAATGTGCAACAATCAGATACTCCCTTCCGAACCAGCCATCTCAGATTCTGCTCAATTTCAAGCATCCTTTACAAATGCACACCTAGTCGAGGCCTTTTCTAATCTTAGTCAAAAGCAACAATTAATCACAACCCTGTGTTATGCCATGTGCTACAAAGATAATGAAATCGCAAAAATTATTGGGGTATCGCCACAGGCAATTTGCAAAACAAGAAACTCAGCATTACAGAAACTGCGGTTCTCCTTGTCAGAGAGGAGGTGATCGAAAAAACTCATCAAAAAAATGAACGAGGAAAAATGATGGAAGATGAACTATTTGATTTAGTCTTGCGTGCCCAAGAGGGCGACAAAGAAGCCCTATCCAAAATTATTGCTACAGTTTTGCCTGCTATTCGTAACGCTAAACAAAAAATTAAGAAAGATCGCCAAGATGACCTTGAACAAAATATTGTTGAAACCCTAATCAAAAAAATAATGACCTATGACTTAAATCGGACACCAGACTTCTCCACATTTTGCAAAAAACTAGACTAATGCTGCGAATAAAACATTTCAAAAACCCGCCAACGATTAATATAATCGGACGGGTTTTTGAATCCACTACTTCATCTCTAATCTTTTCTCTCTATTTAATAGAATTTCAATTTTTTTTGTTTTTTTCTCATTTGAAGCATACCAGTTCTTAACGGCTTCAAACTCAGGTGATTCTAAATCACCCGCCTCAATGATAAATCGATTATTCTCAATCCACTGGTAATCTACTATAGGCCAAGTCGGTGTATACATGTATTCTTTGGCTAACTGAGTGGATTCAAAGGGGATTATCTTCATTTTCAATAAATCAACAGCAATCAGAATATGACGAACCAGTTCTCCACCTTCATTATATCCGTATCTTAACAACAGCTCGTCATTCTCCGGGGAGATTTTATAATCTTGAAAAATCCCATCAGCCAAAGCAATACTGGTGATCTTTGAATCGCTTTTCTTCACCAATATAGTTGAACATTGCTTATTTCCACAATTATATTTTAGCAAGATGAAATGTTCCTGGGTGGGGAGATGAAGCACTTCAAGTTGGGTTCGTTCGATTTCCGCCTTGATATCTTCCTGCTCTTTTAAGTAGTTGTTATATACAGGAATATCCTTAATCGCTAAATCTAAACTTTTTCCATTCGCGTCTTTGACGGTGAGTACGTCAGGTATACTCTCTGATGAATCCGTTTCAATTAAGTGGGACATTGTAGTTTTCACCTGAGCATCTTCGCGGGTTTTTGTAGTGAAAAAAATAGCGGTTGCGACTAGCAAAAGAATAAATACAGTTAACCATACGTTTTTTCTCATTTTATTGATCTCCTCAATTTTAATTAACTCCACCTTTGCAGCTCAAAAAACTGTAAATCCTAGGAAGAATAGTGCTACGCTGACTTTCAAGGAGTCGAAATCAGTTCTTTCTTTCGAAAGAGAAAACGATTTGGTTGTTTTTTCTCCGTTTGCCTCCACTTTAATAGTATTCCCAAACCAAAAGGAGAGGTAAACATGGCAATTACAAGTACCGTAAGAGACAGACTGCTCAAGAACACAGGTTTTTTTGAAGGTGACAAAGATTACTCGACTGTCACCGGCAATTTCGATGGTCAAGGTATTTCATTCGGTATTATTCAGTTCAATTTCGGACAAGGAACCCTGGCCCCTCTTTTGAAAGAGTATATTGAAAACCATGCAACTGAGTTTAGTGGCGTTTTTGGTACTACCAAAGCTGCAACACTTAAAGGTATTATCCTGAATAAAACGAAAGCCGAACAAATTGAGTGGGGGGCTAGCATCTCGACCAGTGGTGGCCAAGTAGTTTCCGAATGGAAAACTTTGTTTGAGAACATGGGAGCTAAAAGTGCGAACCAAGCCATTCAAAAGACACATGCACAATCCTATGTTGACAGAGCATTATCTTACGCAACTAAATTTGGTATTATCAGCACTCAAGGTCTTGCTTTTTTGTTTGACCATGCTGTACAATCCTGGAGCTTCCAAAATGAAAGCAGTATCGTTTCTGAAATTGCCGCGAATGAAAAGCTTTGGGCACAAACCGGAGAAACAGGGCGCTATCCGGATAAAGACCGTTTGTATTCCGTTCTGAAAGGTGTAAGTGGTTCTGATTCAATTGCACGCCGTACCGCAATCAGAAACGGCTCAGGCATCGTACATGAAAAGACTTACAATATCGCTAATTTCAACTTGTCTTACACAACGAATTTCTAAAAGTAACCCGAAATAAAAATGTCAAAGGCGCTCTAATTTTCTGTTCTTACAGAGAATTAGAGCTTTTTTCAGATAATCAATGGAGACAGTTACAGGCCAAATACATGCTTCCGAGAACATCGCAGCTGTGTTGGCGTCATCTCCCTTTCAAGATTTATGTCTATCTTAAACGAAGGGTTTCTTCAAAAAGTTACTAAAAAGTAAATAACATGAAAAAGGGGACCACCTCCCCAAAGCCTTTTTGATTTTTACACTATTTTCAATATGATATAATAGCTTCTGTTATTCGAGTTTATTTGCGGGAGGAAAAAGGATGTTAAAGTATGACTGTTTAATCGTTGATGATGAAGAAGCGCTATCAAAAAGCACCTGCAAATACTTTAATATGCTTGGTGTGAAAACCTTCTGGGTAGCTGATGAACAGGCATGCTTTGAGTTTTTTACGCAAAATAAAGCTGATTTGATCCTGCTGGATATTAATTTAGGGCAACAATCATCCGGATTTGAAATATGTAAAAAACTGAGAAGTACTACCAATATCCCGATATTGTTTATAAGTGCACGAACAAGTGATGACGATGTGCTGCTTGCACTGAATATCGGTGGTGACGACTATATCCAAAAACCGTATGCACTCAGTATTATTTTGGCTAAGGTAAAAACAGTATTAAAAAGGTACAGGGGCGATGTTGATGTTTTAAGCTTTGGGAGTTTTACAATGGATCTGATCACGGAAAAGCTTGTGAATGATGGTTGTGAAATTAAATTAAAGGCCATGGAATATAAGCTGCTAGCCTATTTAATCCAAAACAAAAATCGCCCGCTTGCCAAAGAAGAATTGTTCTCAAACGTTTGGAACGATGCGATTACGAGTGACGGAACTTTAAATGTCCACATTCGCAAACTGCGTGAGAAAATTGAAGAAAACCCTAATGAGCCGCGTTACATCAAGACGATATGGGGGACCGGCTATGTATTTGAAGCCGACTAGGGGTGGAAGATGAGCATCAAAAAGGTAACGTTTTTGGCTGTAGCCATTCTATTCATTGGCATTAGTGTCATTCTTTTTATTTTTCGCAGCTTAAATGAAGCGGGAATCGATGTTGTTGCTGTGAATGATATTACACAATCGCTTGCTGAACATTGGGGCAGTCAGGAGCAGTCAGAATTACCAAGCCGGCAATACGGACTGGAATATACTGTACTGGATAGCCGCGGCGATCTGGTTGGGGCCACAAGGCGTGGATTAAGTGAGAATATTGACTCTGCAATCCATAACCGGGATACGATTGTGGATATTACGCGAAATGGCACGGTTTTGGGGAAAGTAATTATTTTTAATAATACAAGCGAGCTATGGGAGAAATACAGGAACGACCTGCTTGTTTTTTTTGGAGTGATGATCATTTTTATCACTTTATTTTGTTTGATCTATGCAGTATATATCGACAGATCGATTTTTCGTCCGTTTCGTAAATTGCAGGCCTTTGCGCGTCATGTGGCAGAGGGCAAGCTGGACATGCCGCTCGAAATGGAAAAGGGCAATGGGTTCGGTGCATTCGCAGAAAGCTTTGACCTGATGAGAGAGGAACTTGCGAAAGCGCGTGAGAATGAAAGAATGGCGAATCAGAGCAAAAAGGAGCTGGTAGCGTCACTTAGCCATGATATAAAAACACCAGTCGCCTCGATTAAGGCTGTCTCCGAGGTTATGATTCTGAATTCGGTTATTGAGGATGACATCAATCAGCTGGAAGTGATTAATTCAAAAGCTGACCAGATCAATACACTGATCACGAATTTGTTCAATGCTACATTAGAAGAGTTGCAGGAGCTGAATGTTACAGTAACGGAGGAGTCGAGTACAGTACTGGGGGATTTGATCCAAAATGTTGACTACTATAACAGAGCTGTTGTATCGTCTATCCCTGAATGCATTGTGCTTATAGATCTGCTTCGGCTTCTGCAGGTCGTTGACAATGTGATAAGCAACTCCTATAAATACGCGGGTACATCCATCGGTGTATCGGCAAGCATCAAAGGACAATATCTGGAGATCGAGTTCAAAGACTATGGCCAGGGGGTCTCCCCGGAGGAAATCCCACTTTTATTCAATAAATTCTATCGCGCCAAAAATTCGGTGGGCAAAAGCGGAACAGGGCTTGGTTTGTATATTTCCCAATACCTGATGAACAAAATGTCCGGAGATATCAATTGCAGGAATATGGATGGCGGTTTTGTGGTGATCTTAAGATTACATATCGCGTAAAAAGATTTTAGAATTGGTTAAGAACTGTCTAAAGACCCGTTAAGAATTTATACGCTAAGATAAGACTGTAAATAAAACTTTAACTGCTCCACATGCAGTAAGTTTTAACAGTCTTATTTTTATTAGGGGGCCCAATAATGAGTCAAGTAATTATAACGACCGACAAGCTTAGCAAATCGTTCTCCAGCGGAGGCACGCAGCAGCATGTTCTTAAAAATCTTGATTTGGAGATATTATCCGGGGATTTCACTGTCATCATGGGTTCATCCGGTGCGGGGAAATCCACGCTTATGTATGCCTTATCAGGTATGGATAAGCCGACGCTCGGCTCCATCACATACTTTGATCAGGAAATCGCAAAGCTGTCCAATGATAAGCTGGCGGTGTTTCGCAGATTAAATTGCGGATTTGTGTTTCAGCAAATGTTCCTGCTCGATAATATGAGTATACTCGACAATATTCTTGCCGCAGGACTGCTTGTCAGTAATGACAGAAAGGCCATTACAGCAAGGGCAAAAGAACTGCTTGCACAGGTTGGATTAACAGAAATGATTTGGAGTAAATTCCCTACCCAATTGTCCGGCGGAGAAGCGCAGCGTGCTGCGATTGTGCGTGCATTAATCAACCAGCCAAAAGTTGTTTTTGCCGATGAACCCACAGGCGCCCTTAACTCCGCGTCTGGTAAGGCAGTACTTGATGTGCTGACCGATCTTAACAGCAGGGGGCAAAGCATTATCATGGTTACCCATGATTTGAAATCCGCAAGAAGAGGAAACCGGATTTTATATATGCGTGACGGTGTTATTCATGGCATTTGCAACTTAGGCAAATACGTAAGCGGCGACAGGGAGCGGCACGGTAAGCTCCAGGCCTTCCTCACTGAAATGGGGTGGTAACGTTGCGAAAATTAGCTATGCTCAGCTTTGCGAATATACGAAAAACCAAAGGACACACGGTTTCACTATTGCTAATGTTCCTCATTGCCGGATTGCTGTTAAATGCGGGCTCACTCGTGTTTGTGAATTTTGGCAGTTTTTTTGAAAAAGTCACCAAAGAGCTTAAGTCAAATGATGTGTACTATATCATGCCAAGTCATTTATATAACGGAGAGGTAGATAAGTACATTAGAAATAATAAAAATGTATCAAACATGCACAAAGAGGATGTGTTATGGGCTTCGGCATCTATCCCCTATAGTGATGATACACGCGAGATGAGTTTTATTCTAAATGATGCAGATAAAGAACGTGATTTCTCTAAATGGAAATTTGTTGGCGAGCATTTACCGCCTGATTCCATGTCGATTTATGTGCCGTATGTATTGAATATTGACGGTGGATACAAGCTGAATGACAAGGTTGAAATGAAATTTGATGATGCAGCCCTTACATTTACAATAAAAGGTTTTACAGAAGATGCCTTCTTCAGTTCTCTTGATACTATAAATTTAGGAACTTATTTGCCCCATGAAACCTATGAAAAAGTTGTACAAAAGCTGGGTGCCAAATATAGTGCAACACTTATTTTTGCTGATCTTGATAGAGTAAATAATGAAGTTGAAACAGGGATAAGAGAATTAGTACAAACGGATCAAAAGGCTACTCTTGCTATGGTAGAAGATACCAGCACATTGTCCAGCTCGGATATAGAACTGTTGAGAACGTCCCGTACTTTTATGTCAAGTATGGTGTCGGTAATGGCGATGGCTTTCGCTTTTATTATCGCAATCGTATGCCTTATTGTGGTCCGGTTCAGAATTGGGAACAGCATAGAGGAAGATATGAGCAAAATCGGGTCTTTAAGGGCGATCGGGTATACCAGCAGACAAATTATATTGTCAATTGTAATGCAGTACATGCTTATTGCCTTGGTTGGCAGTATAGCAGGCATATCGTTATCCTATTTAACAACACCAGTACTTTCTGATATTTTTGCACATCAATCCGGGCTCAAGTGGGTGCAAGGCTTCGATGGAGCAATCAGCAGTATTATTCTAAGTGCAATTTTATTCGTTGTTATCATTGTTTCTTTCATTTCTTCGGGACGAATTCGTAAGCTTAATCCGATTGTAGCCTTAAGAGGCGGAATCACAACCCATAACTTCAGAAAAAATTATTTGCCGCTTCATAAGTCAATAGGCAGTCTGCCGGTCGTTCTCGGGTTTAAATCCATGCTGCAAAGCAGGAAGCACAGCTTCATGATTGGAGTTATCCTTGCTGCTGTATCTTTTGCCAGTACATTTGGTGCGGTGATGTTTTATAACACCGTCATTGATACAAAGGCATTTGCAAAGACTCCCGGAGTCGAACTTTCAAATGCGGTGGCTATTTTGAATTCGGATGCGGAACAACCAAAGCTTGTGGATAACATTAAAAACATGAAGAATGTAAGAAAAGTCCAGTATATTGATGAGTCTAAAGTTAAAATAGAGAACTATGATGTAACTGCTTATGTAATGGAGGATTTTTCTACAAAAGAAACGAATACCGTTTTTAAGGGCAGATATCCGCTCCACAGCAATGAAGTTGTACTTGCCGGTATCTTAGCGGATAAGGTGGACAAAAAGATCGGTGACCGTGTAATGATAAAAGTCGGCGCTAAGCAGGCCGAATATATGATCACAGGCTTATCTCAAGGTGCGAGTATGGGCGGAATGAATGCGTCTATAAGATGGGACGGCATCCTTAAGGTTAACCCGGACTTTAAACAGCAGAGCCTGCAAATCTATTTGAACAAAAATAGTAAAGCTGATGAATTTGTAAACAAGCTTGAAAGCGACTATGGAGATTCAATCGTAACATCAGTAGATATGGATAAAATTATGGACGATGGCATGGGCATGTATATATCGATTGTCTCGAAGCTTGGTATTGGTATGATGGTTATAACCATAGTTGTTGTGATTCTTGTTCTGTATTTTGTTATTATTTCATCGGTTATTCGTAAGAAACGTGAACTGGGTATACAAAAAGCGATTGGTTTTACAACCTTCCAGCTAATGAATCAGCTCTCGCTTGGGTTTCTGCCGCCTATCATTATAGGCGTATTGTTCGGAAGCGCAGCTGGACTTACCCTAACCAACCCACTCATGTCAGTGGCGATGCGTGCTATGGGGATTATGAAGGCACAATTTATTATCGCGACGTCGTGGATTAGTTTGTTTGGAGTGGCACTTGTCACTGTCTCTTACTGTACTTCGATGCTGATTACTTACCGCATTCGTAAAATATCCGCGTATGCTCTGGTAAGTGAGTAAGCATAAAAAAAGTGGAAATACGATTTATGCCAGAAACGGGTACCGTCTTTTAAAAACGGTACCCGTTTCTGCTTGACCACCAGGCAACCGTCCCCTATAGTCAGCCGCAAAACTGCGGGATATAATGAAATCACTTATAGTACAAGGCTATTCTTCAGGTTGGGGTGGGGACATTGACAGATTCAGAGCCATCATTTGATCGTTTTTTTGACAGTATGGAATCCCTGGCGGATACCCTCAGCGAATCGCTTCAGTCGCAGGTGACGATTGAGGACAGCAATCATCACGTGATTGGATACAGCTCCCACCAGTTCGAGAGCGATCCGGCGCGCATCTCCACTATTATCGGTAAGCGTGTGCCGAATGCGGTCATCATCGGCCTGCGCAAAAAAGGCGTGATGCATCAGCTTGAGAACACCGCGCATCCGATCCGCATTCCGGCAGTCATGGAGGTAGGGCTTGGGCCAAGGCTGGCGATGTGCATCCGGCATCAGCAGGAGATTCTCGGCTATATCTGGGTGGTGGACAGAGGCAATCTGGCCGAAGGGCATGCGGAGCGCATTGTGGAGAAGGCTGCAGGGATTGCCGGGCGTTATCTGCTGAAGCAGCGCGGCTGGAAGACCAGGCAGGAGAAGGCGCATGAGGATTTCTTCTGGAAGCTGCTCACCTCGCATTACGAAACGGAATCCCGTATCCGCCAGGAGGCTGAAGGTTCTTCGATCCTGTTGCCGGAGAGCTATTATATCGGGGTGCTGGAGAGTGACAAGACGATCGACGACCACTTTGTACAGCGTTTCCGCCAACGGATGGAGGCGGGGGCCAATCAGCGCCTGCTGTTTCTGACCGCCGAGCATAACCGGCTGATTATTCTGTTTTCCTTTCTGTTTCCGGTAGAAGGAACAGAACTCTTATCTTCGTTCGTGCAGAACCTGCTGCAGGAGTTGAGCCGCAGCGAAGGCTGCGTTCTGACAGCAGGCTGCAGTCCGGGCTACCGGGAATATACTTCGGTTGCGGCCGCATACCGGGAAGCACTCACCATCCTGGAGATCAAAAAACTGCTGCCCTATCATGCCCGTCACCTGCTGCTGTACGAGGATATCGGCTTTTGGGCGTATATTCCGGCCATTCTGGAGCAGAAGCGCAGCCGGACGCGCAAGAGCTCGCTGCTCTCTCCACTGAAGGCGCATGACCGTGAGCACAAAAGCGATTTTGTCAAAACCATTGCCGTCTATTTGACGCTGAACGGGAATCTTAAGGAATCTGCGTCCTTTCTGCATATCCACACCAACACCCTGATGTACCGGCTGAACCGGATCGCTGAAATTACAGGCCGTAGCCTCAAGGAAACGGATTACCGCACTTCAATCTATCTGGATGTTCTGACAGAGGAGACCGCTCAGGTTAACGCCTGGTTTCAGGAGGGTTAAACTGCCGTGCACCAACCGAAGGCCCGACACGTACAATAACCTATCTATTGTGACAGGAAAGGGGAAATGGATAGTGGCCTTTGGATATGATAATCCAGGTTCGGGATTCGAACAGAAGATGAGGGAACGCATTATTGAAACAGCCATTGCGATGAATGCCGGCGGCACAGACTTTTCCACATTTAAGAATTCCCGCTGCAACCCAAAATATTGGATACGTACGGAGAATGGAGGATTCCAGCTTCGCAGCGATGTCACCCCGTCGGCGGCAATCCAGGATATTTTTAGTAACGGACAGTTGTACGCTTTCGAATGTGCCATGGCGATGGTTATGATTCTCTACAAGGCAACCATTGATATGATCGGGGAAACTGCGTTTAATCAACATTTTACGGACCTGTTCCTGTGGGATTGGAACTATGACAGCAATCTGCGGATGATCACTACCTTTGATCCGTCAGAAATGCAGCCGGGGGATGTCGTGTATTTCAAGAACCCGGACCATGACCCGGATAAGCCGGAATGGCAGGGGGAAAATACAGTGCTGCTCGGAAATGACAGCTACTATGGACACGGGCTGGGGATTAAAAGTGCGGAAGGCATCATTACGTCCCTGAACCGCGAAAGAGTCCCGGGCAGCCGGACCTCGGCTTATCTCACGGATGAAGGACTCCACCCGGATTTTGCTTATCTGCAGACCTTGTCCAGCCGGTCGGTGCGGGGTCCGAAGGGCAGCAGCGATGCGCGGCACAGGATTTTCTCCAGAATTGGAGTCAAATCGTACATCACTAAATAGAAAAGGACGGGGCAGATGCCCCGCCCCAAAGGTAATTGCAACAGGCAGGCGGGCAGCGGCACAGGCGGCTATGCATGGGTACACAACCAGCCTAGTCCCGGGAAGGATTACTTGTTCTGCTGCTCCGTATTCGCCAGCTGCTCCTGGGCCAGACGAATCATTTCCCGAACCATGGACCCGCCAATTTTGCCGCCGATCTGACCGGCCGATTCTGTAGTCAGTGCTCCGTTGTTACCGTGCTGCAGAGGGACGCCTAGCTCTTTGGCGACTTCGTACTTCACGTCATCCGGCCGGTCCGGATTCACGGTATAGCCTTCCTGCTTCATCACATTGGCTTTTAAAGTCTGCATTCCTTCTTCCACTCCGGGCACCGCATATCTTCTGTTCCTTCTTGCCATCCTGACTCACTCCCCTCATGTCTTTGCCCTTAAATTGCCCGGAAGGACAACCGTTCATTCTGGCTACTTGTCGGAGCGGTATTTAAGAGGATGTTTTCCGACGATCTTTTTAAATACTGTACTAAAATAATGGGGATTATCGTAGCCGACACGTTCAGCAATTTCCATGACCTTGAGATCTGTGGAATGCAGCAGCTCCTTGGCCTTATCGATTCGGATTCTGGTGATGAAGTCCGTAAGGGTCTCGCCGGTTTCTTTTTTGAAGATCAGGCTGATGTAATTGGGGGTCAGGTAGACCTCCTCAGCAATTCGTGCAATGGACAGCTCATGAGCGTACCCTTCCTGCACAATGGCTCTGATCCGGTTGATGGTTTTGCTGTTTCTGGAGGTGTTTTTCCCTGCCACATAAGTGCTGAGATCATAAAAAAGTGAGAGCATATAGGCTTTTAGCCCGGATATATTCTTCTGCTTGTAAAGTGTGTCCATGATGGTCAGCCGGTCCTGCAGCACCTGTTCGATGTCCTCATCCAGCTCATAAAGGGCTCTTGCAGATGTAAATATCATCTCGGCGCAGATGCTCTGCACATAATCAATTTGCAGCTTGGGAGCGGCCAGCCGGTCGAACAGCTTCTCCAGCAGTTCCATGACTTCTTCGGTATGGCCTGCCTTCAGCTCATTCATCAGCCGCGCATGGAAGTTGTAAAAAAAGGTGCTCTGCAGAGTCTCTGTAGCGGACTGAACATCCTTGATATCCAGAATGGAACCATGGCCGGTATAAAAGGTATGCACCAGCGCGGCCAGCGCATCCTTATAGGAGTCCTCAAGCTCACTTGCGGTGGGGCAAGCCCTGCCGATGCCTATGGATGCATCCAGCCGCAGATATTGCTGAATGCTGCCCATGATTGTTTCACAGAGGCTAGCGATGCCGCCGGGAGAAGCGGACGTACCCGGGCAGAAGAAGATGATGAATTCATTTTCGCTGGCGACAAAAGAGATTCCGCCGGGCGGACTCTCCAGACATTCGTTGATGATGTTCTGGATTGCAAAATACAGCAGCTGCTTATTTTCCTCCGAGAACTTGTCGACTGCGGTCTCATAATCATCCAGCTGGAGTACGCCCGCTGTCAGGACATCCCCCTCTGTAAAGGGAAGCCGGAAAAAGCTGATCTTCTCCCAGAGCTCCCGTTCATCCCGGTATAGCCCAGCCACCCAGTTCTGTAGGAATTTCTCGCGGATCAGCGGCATGTGGTTCTCTACTTGCTTCTTCAACTGCTCGACATTCATCTGATGGTCTTTCTCCTGGCGCAGACGGTTGACGACTTCCTGAAAGAGATCCCGCAGCTCGGGCAATTTGACAGGCTTCAGAATATACCCTTCGGCATTGACCTTCAAGGCAGTTTGGGCATAGGAGAAATCCTGGGCGCCGCTGATGACAATGATTCGGGTCCGGCAATTCCCAGCCTTCAGCTTCTCCGCCACCTCCAGGCCCCCCAGCAGGGGCATCATAATATCCGTGAATAAAATATCAGGCTGAAGCTCCATACATAACTCATAAGCCTCCTGCCCGTCTGAGGCCTCACCGATGATCTCAATGCCGAACTCCTCCTGCCAATTGAATACATGGATCAGACTTCTGCGGATAAACGGCTCATCATCCGCTACGATCATCGTCAACATCTTCCATCACCTCGTTCCATGTAGTCACAACCGGAAACCGGACTATGGCCAAGAGGCCGCTCTGGTCCTCGGTATTGGCATAATACCGGATGCCGTAAGATTCGCCGAAAAACTGCTGGATGCGGGTATGCACATTGCGGATGCCATAGGATTGATTCCCCGGATGCTGATCCGTCAGCAGCTGATTCAGCCGCTCTGGATCTGCACCTGCCCCGTCGTCAAAGACGGACACACAGAGAAGGTCCCCGGACCGCTCTACCCGGATGCGGATTTTGCCTTTTCCCCGCCGTTTCTGGATTCCATGGATAATGGAGTTCTCTACGAGCGGCTGAAGACTGAGCTTGACTACCAGACATTCCTCCAGCACCCGGGGGTCGGTCTCCTCCAGCTCATACTCCAGCTTATCCTGGAAGCGGAACTGCTGAATCTGCAGGTAGCTGTCCACCTGTCGCAGCTCATCGCGCAGCGGGATAATATTCCGCCCTTTGCTCAGGCTGTAGCGGAAGAAGTCGGACAGCGAGGTTACCATATTGCTGATCTCGGGAATGCCATGATTGATGGCAATCCAGTTGATCGAATCCAGTGTGTTATAGAGGAAATGCGGATTGATCTGAGCCTGAAGGGTTTTAAGCTCGGCTTCTTTTTTGCGTAATTCGGTCACATAGAGCTTATCGATCAGCGCCTTGATCTGCTGCAGCAGCTTATTGTAGCGGTTGAACAAATAGGAAAATTCGTCTTTGCGCCGGTAGCGGATAATGATATTGAAGTTGCCGCTCTCGGCATGGGACATGGACTGGATGAATTTGCGGATGGGTGCCGAGATATTCTCTGACAGCAGCAGAGCCATCATGAGTGAAATGAGCATACAGATGCCGATGACAATGTACATGACACGCTGAAAGGAGGCTAATTCCCCATTAAGCTCGCTCACGGGTGAGAAGGAAAGGATCGTCCAGCCGGTTTCCGGGATTTGGGTATAGGAGACCAGCATCTTCTCCCCCTGGATTACCTGACGAAAGGAATGGAGGGTGCCGCTACTGCCTTCTGAGAGCTTCATGTGGCTGTAATAGTTCTGGGTGCTGATGTTCTGTCCAAGGAGTGACGTGTCCGGGCTGACCGCAATCGTTCCGGTCTGATCAGCGATGTAAATCCGGCTGCCTGCCGTAGGCTTGTAGTGTTCCAGCAGATTATCGAATTCCGTCACGGGAATATCAATGGTAAGGAGGCCTACATAGGGCAGTTGGGCATGCCGGATGCCAAACAGACGTTTTGCAAATTTAAGAGTGAACTTGGAATCCAGGGAGCTGAGCCCGACCACCGTGAAGTCGGATTTGGCCGGAATGCCCAGATACCAGGGCTTCAGGGAAATCTGATCGATATTGAACACCCGTCTTGAGAAATTGTACTGCGTATATTCCGGACGATTCAGCATATATAGCATAGGAACGAAGCTGCTTCCGGAGGTTCCGCTGCCGGGAAAGCTCTCCAGGATTCTGCTCAGTGCGGCCAGCTCATTAATAATTCCTGTGCTGTCTGTCGGACGGTTGGCGGAGATCAGGTCGGCGAACTCCGTATTGAGGTATAGAGAAATCATGGATTGATCCGCAGCGGCGAAACGCTGAGCGAGGTTATCCTGAACCAGATTCAGATTGTTTTCGATGGATGTATTGACATTACGGGTGATAATATCCGCCGATTTGTTATATACCGTAACGGAGATAATGGTGGTCGGTAGAAGGACGAGAAAGAGGAAGTAGAGGATAAGTCTGCTGCGGATGCTGAAGTTGTATAAGAAGAGGGTTTTGGACAGAGTATCGAATAATTTCTTCATCTGTACCCCTTTCACGCTGCGGATAATCATCGCTTGCCATTTAACGGGTATTAATGGAAAATATCATTCAATAGATGGTATTCATTGTAAAACGGGCGCGTTAAGCTGTCAACGCAGGAGGTGAGGAATGAAACGGCTGTTATTCTATATCTTCGGCCTGTTGCTATGCGGGCTTATCGTATATGCCATTGCTTATGACCGTCCGCTGCTGGTGGAGTTTAATTCAGAGCCGGTACCTGAGGCGGCTCCCCCGGTTCAAATACGGATTGCGCTGTACGACTGGACAGAGAATCTGGAGGTGAAGAACGCGATCCGGCAATTTAATCAGAGCAATCCTGACCATATTGAAATTGTAATGATGAATCTGTCCACAGATGCCTACGATGACACGCTCAATATGCTGATGACTTCAGGGCAGGGGCCGGATGTGTTCAGCGTGGATAACAGCTGGCTGGCTACCTATGTGAACAAGGGGTATCTGGCCAACCTGAACTCTTATCTGGACCCTGCGGATCTGAACAGATTTCCAAAGTGGGCTAGAGATTACGCACGCAGCTCTCTGTTTAAGGGAGGGATCTATTTCCTGCCTTCCAGTATTGAGACCGTGCGCCTGATCTATAATAAGCAGCTGTTCCAGAGCGCCGGACTGGATGCGGAGCATCCGCCTGTCACCTTCGCTGAAGTGAAGCAGGCTGCGGCCAGGATTAGCCGGGCCGGGGTCGGCGTGAACAAATACGGCTTCGCGCTGGCCGCCGGAGACAGCCAGGACAGTCTGCAGACGGGGCTGGAAATGTCCAATACCTACAGCGGGGTGTATCTCTATAATTACCGGAACGGACGTTATGATCTGAGTGTATATGCTCCCTGGCTGCAAATGCTGCTGGATATGAAAGCAGAGGGCAGCCTGTATCCCGGAGAGACTCTGCTGAAGCGGAACGGTGCGCTCAGGCAATTCGCCGACGGCAACATCGGCATGATGTATGCAACCAGCAAAGATTATGTGAAATTACAGGAATATATGCCAAAGGATGATTGGGGGGTGGCTCTGCCGCCCGTAACGTCTTCGGCGAAGAAGGGCAGCGGGGCGCTTATGATGATTCCACACTCTCCGCTGGCGGTAAATAGCAGCGCACCTGACCGGGAAGCGGCGGTGAAGGTATGGAAGTTTCTCCAGTCTGAAGCCTTCCTGACCATTCTGTTCCAGCAGGCCTTGGCACTGCCGGTGGTAGATGGGATTGCAGATCTTCCCGGTCTGGTTCCGGGGCTGGGCCATTTCAAGGAATTTTACCCGACCGCAGAGGAGTCCATATATCCGCTGGCCCCGCAGATTATGGACCAGTACGATCCGAATACCGTCTCTGTGGAGCCCCGGGATTCGGGCGACCGCCCCCGCATGCAGCTCTATCTGCAGATCCTGTCCGGCGGCATAAGCGCGGGCGAAGGCCTGCTCGCGGAGAGTGACCGGTTGAATCAGATGCTGGATATTGCGGCTACCGGGTATTCTTTTAAACGTGAGGAGTACATTTATCCGGATTTTAATCCCCACGCTCCTCTGCAGGAGGAAAGTCTGGAAAGCCAGTTGAGCGCCGGGCAGGAGTAGGAGGGGAACAACTATTGTTTCTGATACAGGAAAGGACTGCTTCTAGAGGCCACACGGCCCGGAAACAGTCCTTTTTGCTTTGTCCCTAAGGAAAGCTGTACTCCCAGATTATTGATACTTGTCCACTTGGAGTCCGTGCTGCTGTCTCTGGTTGCTTAGTGGGATAGACAGGTTGTGCACAAGCTAGCAGTTCTTAAGTCCACACCGCATGTAAGCCGTTCGAATATTACTATATAAATCACTTTTTGTGCTGCTAGAGTTCCTGGGAGAATTATTGGAAGCAATCAAGCGGTGCCAGCAGGGATGTGAAATTCAAGAAAAAGGAGAATGAAGAGATGACTTTTTTATCAACGGGCCCCATTGAAAACAATGCGGTCAGTGGTGTAAGACCTACGCAGTCAGTGACACTCCGGATTGACAACCGGAGTGATTCAGAAGCCTCTACAGTCTCGATTCAAGGCTACTATATGAGTGGTGGTGTACGGAATCTGTATGTCAGCCAATCCTTGAACCTGGCTGCTAATCAAGTAGTAACAAACAGCTATTTCGCTGATTTGGATGCATTTGAGTTTCTCTTCACAACATCAAGTCCAAGCCCGGCAGATGATCTTGTACAGATCTCATTCTGGGGAAAGAGCAGCACGGGGCAATTAGTGGCTGCGCATCGTCTGGTATCCTCTGAATTGCTGGGAGAAGTCACGGGGATCACTGGTGCTACCGGAGCGACTGGAGCAACCGGTGAAACGGGAGCCACTGGGGTTGCAGGAGTAACAGGAGCGACAGGAGAAACCGGAGCGGCTGGAGCTACAGGTGTGACAGGAGCGAATGGTGAAACCGGAGCGGCTGGAGCTACGGGTGTGACAGGTGCGACGGGAGAAACCGGAGCCACTGGAGCTACAGGTGTGACAGGAGCGACAGGAGAAACCGGAGCGGCTGGAGCTACAGGTGTGACAGGAGCGACTGGTGAAACCGGAGCCACTGGAGCTACGGGTGTGACAGGAGCGAATGGTGAAACTGGAGCCGCTGGAGCAACAGGTGTGACAGGAGCGACAGGAGAAACCGGAGCGGCTGGAGCTACAGGTGTGACAGGAGCGACCGGTGAAACCGGAGCAACTGGAGCCACGGGTGTGACAGGGGCGACGGGAGAAACCGGAGCAACTGGAACTGCGGGTGTAACAGGGGCGACTGGTGAAACCGGAGCCACTGGGGTTGCGGGTGTGACAGGAGCGACTGGTGAAACCGGAGCGGCTGGAGCTACGGGTGTGACAGGAGCGACCGGGGAAACGGGAGCCACTGGGGTTGCGGGTGTGACCGGAGCGACCGGGGAAACGGGAGCCACTGGAGCTACAGGTTTGACAGGAGCGACGGGTGAAACCGGAGCAACTGGAGTAGCAGGTGTGACAGGAGCGACGGGTGAAACCGGAGCAACTGGGGTTGCGGGTGTGACAGGAGCGACCGGGGTTACGGGAGCCACTGGGGTTGCGGGTGTGACAGGAGCGACTGGTGAAACCGGAGCAACTGGAGCCACGGGTGTGACAGGGGCGACGGGAGAAACCGGAGCAACTGGGGTTGCAGGTGTGACAGGAGCGACCGGGGAAACGGGAGCCACTGGAGCTACGGGTGTGACAGGAGCGACTGGTGAAAGCGGAGCCACTGGGGTTGCAGGTGTGACAGGAGCGACTGGTGAAACCGGAGCCACTGGGATTGCGGGAGCAACTGGAGCCACGGGTGTGACAGGTGCGACTGGTGAAACCGGAGCAACTGGGGTTGCAGGTGTGACGGGAGCGACTGGTGAAACCGGAGCCACTGGAGTTGCGGGTGTGACAGGAGCGACCGGAGAAACCGGAGCAACTGGGGTTGCGGGTGTGACAGGAGCGACCGGGGAAACGGGAGCCACTGGAGCCACGGGTGTGACAGGGGCGACGGGAGAAACCGGAGCCACTGGGGTTGCGGGTGTGACAGGAGCGACCGGGGAAACGGGAGCCACTGGAGCCACGGGTGTGACAGGGGCGACGGGAGAAACCGGAGCAACTGGGGTTGCAGGTGTGACAGGAGCGACCGGGGTAACGGGAGCCACTGGAGCTACGGGTGTGACAGGAGCGACTGGCGAAACCGGAGCTACTGGAGCTACAGGTGTGACAGGTGCGACAGGTGAAACCGGAGCCACCGGCCCAAATGTTGCAGCGGAAGGGTTCTCCGCGCTTCTGCCAACATTTTCGGCTAGTGCCAGTACTCAGCTTGCCGGCTGGACGGTGACGTCACCGTATTACGACAGCGCTTCGTTTAACGAAACAACGGGGAACTACACGGTCCCGGTTACGGGCCGGTACTCTTTTGAAGCCACCATCAACTACTCTACCACCGCAGCCATTTCGGTCGCGTTAGGGGCGGGGATCAACCCGGCATTTGTGATCCGGAGAACTTCTCCTGTGACTACAGATCTGGTAACCGGACTGTTCCCTTTGCTGAATGTGAATATTGCCCTGCTGTTGACCCTGAGAACGATCTTGGGCAACGGGACAGTCACCTTGACGGGTGAGTTTGATCTGACAGCAGGCGATGTGATCGGCCTCTTCTATGAGGCGGATGGTTTAACGGTTCCACTTGATCTGGGAGGCACCTCCTCGGGCGTGATCTGGTCCGTCCACCGATTCATTTAATGCTATCGTAAGAAGAACTGAATTTAATTGCAGCCAAAAGGGGCCGACATCCATGGGGTGAAGGCCTCTTTTTTTGAAAGATAAGAATGTATATGTTTCTCGCTATAAATTATCCTTCTCTTTCCCGCTGAAACGGATGTCGTCCTTATAAGGACAGCGTAGCCGTTTCCACTTGACTGGAAGCAGCTATCATCAAACTCTGTAGATTATCGAACTTTTATTATAGATGACCTTATTTAGCATCTGCCGCTCTCCGGGTACACTTGATACATGGAAGAGAGAGACTGCTGAAGGAATCAGGAGGCGTAAGCGATGATCACTCATGAGAAAAGAAACGCGCTGGACACCGGGCAGCGGTTGCCAGTGCGGATACATGCGAAAAGAAGCTCCATGCTGGGGCATTTGCTGAAGCACAAGGTGCTGCTGCTGATGCTGCTGCCGGGTGTGATTTTCCTGCTCATTAACAACTACCTGCCGATGTTCGGGATCATCATAGCCTTCAAAAATATTAACTACGTAGACGGGATTCTCGGAAGCCCATGGGTGGGGATAGATAATTTCAAGTTTCTGTTCGCCACATCCGATGCCTGGATCATCACCCGCAATACGGTGCTGTACAATTTCGTGTTCATCATACTCAACCTGGTGATCGCAGTATCCATCGCAATTGCCCTGAATGAGCTGAGGAATAAGCTGGCCGCCAAATTTTATCAGAGCATTATGTTCTTTCCGTATTTCCTGTCGATGGTGGTGGTGAGCTACCTCGTGTTCGCTTTTCTGAATGTTGAATACGGTTTCATGAACAAAGGCATTCTGGCGATGTTTGGGCTGAATGAGCTGAACTGGTATTCCGAGCCGAAGTACTGGCCGTTTATTCTGCCGCTGATCAACCTCTGGAAAGGCGTAGGGTATGGCTGCGTTATTTACCTTGCGGCGATTATCGGCATCGACAACGAATATTATGAAGCAGCGCTGATCGACGGGGCCAGCAAATGGAAGCAGATCCTCCATATTACGATCCCGCTCATCCGCCCGGTCATCATCATCACCACTATTCTGGCCATCGGCGGGATTTTCCGCTCCGACTTCGGGCTCTTCTACCAGACCACACTGAACTCCGGGGCGCTGTATCCGACAACACTTGTCATTGATACCTACGTCTATAACGCCTTGATCAATATGGGCAACCTGGGCATGTCCGCCGCAGCGGGTCTATACCAATCCATTGTGGGCTTCTTCCTGGTCCTGGGCTCGAACTGGATCGTACGCAAGGTCGATAAGGACCAGGCCGTTTTCTAAAAAATGACCAAAGGTGAGAGTAACGGAGGGGAAGTTTGGAACTGAAGGAGCGGTAGCGACCGCCTTTGTCTGCGGATTTCCACCGCGAACAGCGGTACAAATTGAAGAAATCTGCAGACAACAGCGGCCGGAAGTCCAAACATTCACTGTAGTTATGAGAAACACCCTTGGAATGGCAATTTAGAAAGGAGGACGGAACCAGTGACCAACAATGAAATCTCCCGGCCGGCGAATGTAATACTCCATATAATTTTCATCATCCTGTCGATCACCTGTCTGCTGCCGATTGTGCTGGTGTTCATGATCTCAATTACCGACTACGATTCCATTGTGCTGAACGGGTATCAATTTTTTCCCGAGAAGTTCAGTCTGGAGGCATATGCTTATATCTTCAAGGACTATACCGTCATTGTAAAAGCCTACGGCGTGTCCTTCTTTGTAACTATTACTGGCACGCTGCTCAGCGTATTTATCTCTTCGTTGTATGCGTATCCGATCTCACGGACGGACTTCAGATACAGAGGTTTCTTCGCCTTCCTGATCTTCTTCACCATGCTGTTCGGCGGCGGGCTGGTGCCCTGGTATATGGTCTACACCCAGGTGCTGGATCTGAAGAACTCTATCTGGTCCCTGATCGTTCCCATGCTGCTGTCCCCGTTCAATGTGCTGATTATGAAGACTTATTTCCAGATGAGTGTGCCGCCCGCGCTGATTGAGGCCTCCAAGATTGATGGTGCCGGTGAGCTGCGGACGTTCTTCCAGATTGTGTTCCCGCTGTCCCTGCCGGTGTTCGCTACGATCGGTCTGTTCAACACCCTGCATTACTGGAACGACTGGTTCAACAGCATGATCTTCATTACGGACACAGACCTCTATTCCCTGCAGTACCTGATGTACAAAATGATCTCCCAGGCGGACTACCTGAGCCGTAACGGGGCTTTGATTCAAGGCTCGGCGACGGAGCTGGCGAAACTGCCGGGTGAAACCATCCGCATGGCAATGGCACTGATCGGTATTGGTCCGATTGTGCTGGCCTATCCATTCTTCCAGCGGTATTTTATCAAAGGGTTGACGCTGGGCTCCATTAAAGGCTAACCTCGGATTCATCCGATTAGCATATATTGACCATCAAGGGGAGGAAACAAAATATGGCAGGAAAAAAGGGCACGGGTCTACTGCTTTCACTTGTACTGCTGATAGGACTTTCACTAAGCGGATGCGGAGGCAACAACAGTAACAACGGGGCTGCCAAGGGTGAGACCAAAGTGGATAGCACCACCGCACCAGCCGCCTCGGATACAGCTACAGCCACTGAAAAGACCAATGAGCTGGAGCAAGTAGAGCTGTCGCTCTATCTGCCTGGCGGGCCGGATAAGGATGTGGCCTCCGTCGAACAGGCGATCAATGATTATCTGAAGGATAAGATTAACGCCACGATCAAGATCAATCAGCTCAGCTGGGATAAACCGGCAGACAAGGTGAATCTGATGATCCAGTCCGGCGAAGTGTTCGACATGGTCTACACCTGGAACTTCATGACCAACGCCGCCAAGGGCGCCTATCTGTCGCTCGAAGAGCTGCTGAATACCTACGCTAAGGAGACCAAAGCACAGATTAATCCGGCTTACCTGCAAGCCGCTACCGTCAACGGACATTTGTATGCGATTCCAACCGAGAAGGAGCTGGGCCAGTCGGTAGGCTTTGCTTTTGACAAGGCGATTGTCGACAAGTATGGGTTCGATGTGAACAGCATCGCGAAGCTTGAGGATATTGAACCGATGCTGAAGACCATTAAGGAGAAAGAACCGGGCATCACACCGCTCTTTATGAACCATACCGACAGCCTGAACTGGTTCACCGTGTACCCCGAAAGTGAGGATCTCGATGGCAGTAATGAAATTCCGACGCTGCTCGATTACAAGACGATGAAGGTTTTTAACGAATATGATACTCCGGAGATACTCGCACGGCTGAAGCTGATCCGGGAATGGTACAAAGCGGGCTATATCAACAAGAATGGCGCTACTGACAAAACAGAGCTGAAGGATGCGGTAAAAAGCGGCAAGGCCTGGTTCACCTACGGCAATATGAATCCAACATCCACCAATGACTGGACCCGTCTCGCGGAGAAACCGATGATCATCAAAACCCTTCTGCCGGTACAGGTCAGCACCAAAAGCCTGCAGGGCTCCATGCTCGCCATCTCCAGAACCTCCAAAAACCCGGAGCGGGCCATGATGTTCATGAACCTGATTCATACCGATCCCGTCCTGTATAACCTGTTAACCTTCGGGATTGAAGGCAAGCATTATAAGAAGGTAGGCGACAACACGGTTGAATTTATTCCAGACAGCGGCTACAACTCTGTATCCTCGTGGATGATCGGGAATGTCCTGCTGAACTACCTGAACAAGGATGAAGATCCCAAACGCGTACAGCTCTATACCGACTGGAATAAAAACTCCAAGGTATCCCCGGTGATTGGGTTTGTCTTTGACTCAACCAAGGTACAGTCGCAGATCGGAGCGCTGATCAATATTACGAAGCAATATAAGAATACCCTGTATTCCGGGGAAAAAGATCCTGAGCCGATCCTGAAGGAAATGAACAGCAAGCTGAAGGCCGCTGGACTGGATGCTGTGATAAGTGAAATTCAGTCGCAAATGGATGCATTTTTGGCCGCCAAATAAGATGTTGAATGATTAGCAGACCCGATATCCGGTAAAGTTCGGCCGCCTCCCTGATTCCTATTGTCAGCTTGCAGCGGCCGCTTACCAGGATGTCGGGTATTCCTATTCGCAAAAGTTAGCAGTTGGGGGCCCTGTTTCTATTCTGAATAGAAGAGGGTGTTAATGTGCGAATGTATAAAAATATAGCGTTATTGTCTCTTGTGTTCTGTGTGCTGACGACGGTTTTGATGCCAAATGATCATAGAGTTTCTGCTGATCCTCCAGGGATAGCAGTGATAAAGCAGCAAATTTCGAGTCCTACGGTGAAAGTAAAACAAGAGTCTGGCTCAAGTAGAGCTTCCAAGGCTTCGCTGCCGGTAACCGCCACAACCGCCACAACCGACAACAATAATCCGTCAGGCTTGCTGTGGCAGGTAGGCGAGCCGGACGACAGCTCTGCCGAATTTACAGTTTATAATAATGTGTACAGCGATTTTGCCCTGCCTCTTCCAGCTTGCAGCTATAATACGATCCCCAAAGGAATGAAGGCCGATGTCAATGGAACGATGAATTTTACGTTTGAATTGGCGGCGGTTCCCCAGTATGGAGCCGAGCTCAGCTTCAAGGTGATTGATGCAAGCACCGCGATTCCCCAGCTTGCCGTATTCACAAATGGCCTCATGAGCGGATTGATTCAAATCACAGGTCTGAATAACGGCGAAACCTCTCTGGAGCATACCTGGAAACAAACCTACAGACTGTATATTCCCAAAGAGCAGCTTCATATGGGCTCAAATGTGCTTAAGCTCGTGGTCGACCGCGGACTGTATGCGGACCCGCAGGCTCCCGGTTATAACGGAGACTCCTATTTATGGTTCGAATGGGACTATGTGAAGCTGAAATCCCAGCCTCAGCAGGCGGATGAACCGATACATGGGCGGTATGTACATCTGGGGACTACGCTTGCCGCAAATACCTTCAAATATGATGAGAACGCGATCCGCCATCTGGCGCCCATGACCAAATGGATGGGCATCGCCTACAGCGGCAATTGGATGCGCGCCTCCTTCTGGTCGGATACGAGCGCAGGCTGGGACCCGCAGGGGCGGAACTATCTGGCGACGATGCGTGATCTCAACCTTACGCCAATGGTCAATATTATCGGAGGCAACTGGAAGAACAATGCGGATCTGGCGGGCGGTACGATCAGCACGGCTTTGAGGAGTTATTATGATGCTTTTGTCAGTAAATTCGGGGATTTGTACCAATACGCGGAGACGGGCAACGAACCCGGATTGTTCGGCTGGTCCCGGGCATCGATATTGGCCATTCATGAGCTGATGGATGAGGAGCGCCAGACTAACAGCCAGCCCTATCTGAAAATCGTGGCACCCGGCTGGGCCTATTGGCCATATAACGGAATTCCTGACGGGTGGGAACGGGACGCTGCCCAACGCGAAGAAATTGAAGCGCTTTCAGATGTGACGAATGGCCACAGCTACGGCGGAACCGGTGTCCAGCCGCTGCCGGGCGGCAGCTTGTATGAGAATCTGCAGGTGTATCATGAAGCAGATGAGGGCTTTGGCAAAGAGATGGCCATGAGTGAAACCGGCAGTAATGACAATCATTCCGACAGTACGAAATACGGCACCTATGCGTACAGGTTCGCTTCTGCCTTTGACCGGGAGCTTCGCGGAGATATCGGCTATGTCGATCATATCATGCAGCATGCGGCTTTCTTCAATGACGGGACCGAGTTCGGATTATTTGATTCCGCAATCAACTGGAATACACACCGATTCGAGGATACGGTAGCTGTAGCCGCGAACAGTAATGAGCTTGGTGAAACGCGGCTAAAAACGTTCCGCAGGCTGGCCGCTGCGTATGCCACCCACGGGCGCCCGCTCAGCTACGAGATCCTGAATCCATCTGCGCTGAACGAGAAAAAAGCGTATTTCCGCGCGGTCGATACCTCAGCGCTGGGCACGTCGGCCATAGGGGCTTCTGCAGATAAAATTCTGCTGAATTTCGTGAACTTTGAGACGCAGCCCGTGACGATGCAGGTGCGGGTCACCATGCCCGGCAGCGGGCAGTATGCCGGAGAGCGGTTTGGACCGGGCGATACCTATGCCGCCGCCCACTCTAATGTCCAGCTTACGGCAGCGCCGGACCTTACGCTCTCGGTTACCCTGGGCGCTGGTGAAACCGTCCAGTATATTCTCGATGAGCTGGAGACCACTCCGCCAACGGCTCCAACCAGTCCGGCTGCGGTGGCAGTAAGCCATGAGCAGGTGAAGGTGACCTGGAATGCCTCAACCGACAACGACAGGGTTGTCAGCTACAATGTGTACCGGGATGATAGAGCAGAACCGGTGATGACCGTTCCGGGCCGGATTACGTTTTACAATGACTACACGGTAGCTCCTGAGACCGTATACAGCTACAGGGTTCAGGCCGTGGATGATTTCGGCAACGTCTCGCCGCTGACCGCAGCCGTATCCGCAACCACACTGCCGATGCCGATTACGCCTCATGTGGCTGGAGATCCAACCAAATTCGAGGCGGAAGCCACGTCCTTTGCCCCGCCGCTCAAAATCGGCTACTACAGCAGCGCTTCCGGAGGAAGGGTTGTGGAGCAGACCCATGCCGGCGGATTGACGGTTCAGGGATTCTATTCAGAGAGTGGCGGAAGCTACACTTTAACTATTGCATACGCTTCCAATCAGGAGTCGAAGAAGAATATCCTCATCAACGGACAAAAGCAAACGACCGTGACACTGCCGTCCACCGGAAGCTGGAACAGCAATTTTACCGCGAGGCAATATGGCATTACGCTCCAGCCGGGGTATAACATGATCAGCTTTACCTCTGCCGGAAACGGTGCTAACCTCGATTATTTCAAGCTTGAGGAAGGCGCCTATGTTCCGGTCTCGGCCTGGTATACCGCAGAGCATAATCATCCTTATATCGACTATACCGGATTTACGACCGCTTCCAACGGTGTCTCTCATGTGACCTATGCGCCTGACGCCTCAGCAACGTTCAATTTCAGGGGCATCGGGGTCCGCTGGAGATCGGATATCAAAAGCGATATGGGCAGCGCCGAGGTCTATGTCGATGGGCAATATATGCAGACCGTAGTCATTCCCCAGGCTGGCATTGAGGGAGAGAACCGGATCGTCTATGAGCTTGCCGGTCTGGAGTACGGGCTGCACCGGATCGAGATCAAGGGGACCAACGGGCTGGTGATGGTCCATGGGTTCGAGTTCGAGAGCTACGAGGCCACTCTTCCGGCACCGCTTGCGGACCTGATCGTTACAGATATCGGCTGGAACATCGTGAACAGCGATGGCACTCCATCCTCCCATACCACGCCGAAACTCGGGGATTCCTTAATCTTCTGGGCCAAGGTGAAAAATATCGGAGTGCGTCCGACCCCGCTGAACACCTCCACGGGATTGGGTCAAATTACGGGCGGTGCCTTCTCCGTCAACGGCGGTGTCGTATCCTGGTCGGACACGAATAATACAGTGATCCAGCCTGGAGAAGAGGTTACCCTGACCGCCAACAGCAGCGCCCAAGGCACGCCCAAATGGACGGTTCCGACCATAGGCGGCTTCACCATCACCTTCTTCGTGAATGATATCTGGAGGTATGAGGAGATGAACAAGGAGAATAACAAATTGAGCGAGACACTAAGTATTAGTCTGGACTGAAAGCTGATGAAGACGCTGTAGAGCTATTTATATGGACTGATATCTGATGAGACGCTGTAAAGCTATTAATATGGTCTGATATCTGATCAGATGCTGTGAAGCTTAGCTTCTGTCTCCTGCAGAAGCTAAGCTGATTCAAATGGAAGTTAGCGGGTTGAAGCTGAGGTCACGCGAGTTGGGCGGACGTTAACCTGGTTGAGCGGAAGGGCGGAAAATAAGCTGGATTAAGCCTAATTTACCAGAATGTACTCGCTAGTGGAGGTTGCTCTCAGGGGGAAATGAATTTAGGTGGAAATAGGAAAACTAATTTATGGAAACTTATGCTGCTGCGAGTTCTAGGTGGAATTAGTAAAACTAATTATGCCCAAAACGCCTCAGTTTGCTATTAGAACCATTATTAAGTAAACAAATTCCAACTAAACCCCGACTGCAGACTGGAAATCGAGAATTAGTGATACTTTTTCCACCTTGTTGAGGTGCTGCTCGAGCGTTGAGATGGTTGAGTATTGCACTTATTAGATGTTATTCCCTTTGAGACTCTGTAGGATTTTGAACTTTTTTTATAGATGACCTTATTTAGTCTCCGCCGTTCCGTGGCTACACTTAAGGTAGTGAGAAAATTATACAGGGTTAGAACGATCTGACGGTTTGGGGGAGCGGAGCGTCCCCTTGCAGTTAACGGTTTGGGGGGGAGCGGAGCGTCCCCTTGTAGTTGACGGTTTGGGGGGAGCAGAGCGTCCCCTTGCAGTTACGGTTTGGGGGGAGCGGAGCGTCCCCTTGCAGTTAACGGTTTGGGGGGAGCGGAGCGTCCCCTTGCAGTTAACGGTTTGGGGGGAGCGGAGCGTCCCCTTGCAGTTACGGTTTGGGGGGAGCGGAGCGTCCCCTTGCAGTTAACGGTTTGGGGGGAGCGGAGCGTCCCCTTGCAGTTAACGGTTTGGGGGCAGCGGAGCGTCCCCTTGCAGTTAACGGTTTGGGGGCAGCGGAGCGTCCCCTTGCACTTGCGCAGGTGAACTGCAGCCAAAGCGTCCCCGCAGGGGTAAAGCGCTCTCCGCACATTGCAGCCCGGGAGCACCAATCCCTCCGCCCACGACAGCCATCCGGGTGTCCAGAGGGCCGGGGCCCTTGGGGTCCCCCTTGGCTAAGGGGGATTTAGGGGGATCGAAATCAGTTAGATGGATCGAAAATCACTCAAAAGGAAGTGCAACCATGCCAAGGCCTCTAACAAGGGAGGAGCAGGAATGGGTAGAGCGGATGCTCGCGTCCATGAGCCTGCGGGAGAAGATTGGGCAGACGATGCAGGATCATGCAGGGCGGCTGCCTTTCAAGGGAAACGATACTGAGGCGCTTGCGGCCTATTTGAAGACGTATCCGGTGGGTAGTTTTTTTATCGGCGGCGAGGTGATTCAGAAGGCGGCGGGCAAGGCGGCGGAGTACCGGGAGTGGACGGAGCAGCTACAGCGGATCAGCAAATATCCGCTGCTGTTCTCCGGTGATTTGGAATTCGGCGCGGGATCGGCAGTCAAAAGCTTAACCGCGTTCCCGCCGCTCCTCGCGCTGGCCGCAGTGGACGATGAGAACATGGCCTACGAATACGGCAAGTTTACGGCACTGGAAGGGCGGGCGGCGGGCTTTACCTGGGCGCTGGCACCTGGCACAGATCTTTTGCTGAACTGGATGAATCCGGTCATTACAACGCGCTGCCTGGGGGATGATCCCAAGCGGGCGGCAAGGCTGGCGGGTGCAGTCATGCGGGGGATGCAGGACCATGGCCTGGCAGCATGTGCGAAGCATTTTCCGGGAGACGGGGTGGATTACCGAGATCAGCATATTGTGACCACCATTAACGGCTTGACCGAGGAAGAGTGGGTTGCCGCCTACGGGCAGGTGTCGCAGTCTATGATTGATCAGGGCGTACTGTCGTACATGACCGGGCATATTGCTCTTCCCTGGATGGAAGGGGATCAGGAGGAGAACCCTGTACCGGCAACGGTATCGGAGCGAATCACAACGGAACTGCTACGGGAACGTATGGGGTTTGAAGGTGTGGTGCTGTCGGATGCGCTGGACATGGGCGGATTTCTGGCCTGGGGCAGTTATGAGAAACGGATAATCGACTGCTTCAATTGTGGAACGGATGTGCTGCTGTGGCCGGGTGTGGATTATTTCGGGGTGATGGAGCGGGCCGTCAGGGAGGGCGCCGTCCGCATGGAACGGCTGGATGCAAGTGTCCGCCGCATTCTGCAGCTCAAGGCCAGGCTGGGTATGCACGGCCTTGATGAAGAAGGCCGGGACCCGCGGGCACTTCCGCTGCTGAACGACAAGCTGCTGCCGGAGCTGGATCTGGAAGCAAGGGGCCTGAGCCAGTCCCTCGCGGAGCGTTGTATTACACTTGTCCGCAACCGTGGCCATATTCTGCCGCTTGATCCGCAGACTACCCGCCGGGTGCTAGTCATCCTGCTGAACAAAGTGACGGAAGGCCGCAAGTATGAGCGGATGAATGTTTTTGTGGATCTTTTACGGGCGAGAGGGCTGCAGGTAGATATACTGGATGAATTTGAGCCGCTGGGTACGGTCCGGAAATGGGAGTTGTCGGGGATTCGCTGGGATGCTGTTTTTGCACCTTACTTTCTGCCCTTGCACGGCATGATGAATACGGCCCGTCCGGTAGGCGAGGCGGCCAAAGCGATATGGGCGATGCAGCATGCAGAGACCATCCGGCCCATCGGGATTTCTTTTGCCACCCCATATTTGCTGCAGGATATGCCGTTTCTGGATACGCTAGTCAATGCTTATTCGCTGCATGAGGATACCGTGGAGCTTACGGTCAAAGCGCTGTTCGGGGAGCTGCCTTTTCAGGGACGGTCTCCGGTGAAGACAGATCCGCAGAGTGGTTCACTTGATCTAAGGGGGATGCGTTATCTTGAGCACTGAGCGGAAGCCTGCGGAGGCGCTGGACCGTTTGTTTCGATACATGATCTCGGAGGCGCACCGGGGTGACTGGGGCATGGACATTGACCACTGGGATTGGGTGCCGGGGGTGGGTGTGATTTCACTCATGGAGTACGCCACAGTCGGCGGGCAGGGGAAGGTCATGGAGTATCTGCTGCAGTGGGTGAACCGGAACAAGCACAAGGCCGATGGGGTCAAAGTCATCAATGCTCTCGCTCCGTTCGCGATTTTCCCTGGGCTGTACCGCCAGACCGGTGACCCCTGGTTTCTGCAAAAAGCGATGTCCACCGCCGATTGGATGCTGAACACTGCGCCGGTCACGCGGGAAGGGGCGCTGGAGCATACCGTTACGGAAAATGTGGATTTCCCGGAACAGGTATGGGCAGATACGGTGTTTATGGCTGTCTTGTTCCTGGCGCGTATGGGCGGGCTAACGGGAGAATCCCGGCTGGCCGATGCCGCACTGAAGCAGACGCTGCTTCACCTGCAACTGCTCCAGGACCCGGCTACGGGACTCCTGTATCACGGCTGGAACAGCCGTGAGGGTAATCACATGTCTGCGGTCCGCTGGGCGCGGGCCAATGCATGGATTACCCTGGCGGTTCCGCAGATTGTGACGGAGGTTCAAGGCGTGGCTGACATACCGGAAGAGCTGCACAGCCGGTATTCATCGCTTGCGGCAGCCTTGCGGTCCTGTCAAGCCGGAAACGGACTATGGCATACGGTCTTGAACAGACCGGATTACGTTCAGGAGACTTCAGGCAGTGCGGGTATTGCCTGCGGATTCTTCAAGGGGGTGAAGAATGGCCTGCTGGATCCCTCTTTTTTGGACTCTGCCAGGCTTGCGGTGAGCGGCATTCTTCCGCTAATTGCGGAGAATGGTGAAGTGCAGGGAGTCTCAGGCGGGACGCCCGTCATGCCTTCGGAAGAAGCCTACAATACAATTGAAGTGTACCCTTCGCTCTACGGGCAGGGGCTGGTGATGCAGCTGCTTGTGCAGGAACTGGAGCTGGAAGATCGCCAACTGTAGACCGGAACCGCGGCTGAATAATGATCCCTCCCCAGAGGGAGCGGTTAACTGGAAAGTATGGTTAGGATTCCCCCTACCTGAAGGAAAGGAAGATCATTGTGAAGAAAACCGCAGAGGGAAGCAAGGCTCCTGAAACACCGGGTAATGAGGAAACGGTCTACAAGCATGAGGGCATCGATCATCAGCGGATGCTGATCCGTACAATGCAAAGGCTGGAGCCCCGGTATGACCCGGAGCTTCACCTGCTCTGGTCCCCGTTCAGCAGCCCGGGCTATCATACCACGCTGCGTGAGGCTGAGTTCATCCATTCTACGCGGGATTCACTGTCTTATGCGCTGGGGCTGCTGGATACAGAGCTGCCAGCGTATGAGCAGCGGGCCTTCGATATTATCGCCCAGGTAGTATCCCTTCAGGATACCGACCGCAGTCATGATACCTTCGGCATCTGGTCCTGGTTCTACGAAGAACCGCTGGCACAGATGGCGCCGCCGGACTGGAACTGGGCTGATTTCTGCGGCAGCCGGCTGGTTCAGGCACTCTCGCGCCACGGCCGCAGGTTGCCCGAGTCGCTTCGGATGGAGGTTGCCCGATCCATTGAATACGCCTGTGAGGCAATTATCAAGCGGAATGTCGGTCCGGACTATACGAACATCGCGATACTGGGGGCCTTCGTCACCAGAATCGCGGGGGAACAGCTGGGCCGCAGAGATTACGCGGAATATGGACTGAAGCGTCTGCAGAAGCTGTACGACTATACAATGGAACGCGGTGCTTTTCAGGAATACAACAGCCCGGTCTATACGTACATTGCCATCCTGGAGCTGTCCAAGCTTCATGCCGAAACCACAGATGACAAGGTGCGGATGCTTAGCCGCGGTCTGATTGATCTGAGCTGGAGGACGGTGGCCGGGTATTATCACCCTGCTACTGCGCAGTGGTCCGGGCCGCATTCCCGTTGTTATCAGACGCTCCTGAACCATCAGAGCAGGGCGTTTTTGCAACTGGCGACTAAGGGGAGGGTGATGTTTTTTGACTGGGATGAGCTGCCGTATGAAGAGGAATGGTATAAGAGCGGCTTCGAGTGTCCGGCTGCCTTTCTGGAGGCCTTCAGCGTTCCGCGCACACAGGAAATCAGACAGCTCTATGAAGGGAATGCAGAGGATGGCAGCGGCAGATGGGCGGTTACCTATATGACCCCACAGGTGAGTGTAGGATCTTTTACAACCAGTGATTTATGGAATCAGAGAAGACCGCTGCTGGCGTACGTGGATAATAACGGCTTGCCGGCCTATATTCAGCTTCGCTGTCTGCATGACGGGTATGATTACTGCTCGGCCCGCTTCAAATCGAAGCAGGATCAAGGTCAGGTGCTGTTCGGCATTGATTTCATCACCGATGGTGGGGACACCCATCCCAATCTGGACCCTACCGGGGGCGCCATCGAGGCTGATGATTTACGGCTGCGGCTGGAGATTGGCGGCCATTTGGATGGGGTCTCTGCCGTGTCTACCAGGGAAGGGGCGATCCTCCGAATCGGAGAGACCGAGTGTATTCTGACGACATGGTTTGCAGCATTTACAGGGCATTCAGGCGCACAGCGTGACTGGACATGGGAGATTCAAAAGACTGCGGATTTACTCCTGGTGGAGCTGATCCTCTATTCGGGACCACGGCGGACCATTGATTTCAAGGCATTGCAGCAAGCGGCCATGGTATTCTCGCTGGATATCCAGCAGGCACCGGATGAATCCGGGCCGGAGCTGGAGCTGACAGATGACGGAAACCTGTGGGTATGCTGCAGCGGGGAGGAGACGGAAGCGTTCACGCTCCATCTGCGCCCTGGTCCGGCGGAGTAGAGCTTGCAGGGAGCGGACCGTTAAGCTGCTCAAAAGCAGAACGAAGAAGACAGGGGCCTACCTGTCTTCTTCGTTCTGCCCACCATAAAGCGAAATCAATAGAATTCCATTTGAAGTCTTTGGATGAACCTTTTTGATACCTGGGAAGGATGTTTTCCCTTATGGAGAACCCATCCATATTGTACAGGGGTTAAGCTTGGCATATCAAACGCTATAGGAACAATCTCAGGCAGGATATCTGTGAAGGAGTACTCTAGTCCGATGGTAATAGCGAGCCCGCGGTTCACTGCATTTTGAATGGCCTTCGTATTATTTGTTGTAAAAAGGATGTTTGCTTGGCCAAACCTGGAGATTAATGCTTTGGTATGGTCCCAGAGGTCCTCATCATCATACAAGACCAACGGTTGTCCAACTAATTGTTCGGGCGTTATTTTCTTTTCAGAGGCCAGCGGCGAATCTTTACTTACACCTACAACCATTTTCCCCTCTAACAGCTTTTCAAAGGTCAAATGCTCGCTTCTTTCGATAAAATCCTCCGCCAACACGATTAATCCAATATCAATGTTGCTGTGCTCCAGATCATTTAATATCTCCCTTGGTCCTTTTTCAAAAATTTCTATTTTGACCTGGGGGTAGTCTTCCTTGAATGTGGAAACAACATCTACGAGTAAATGCATAGGACCTGGTATGGTAGCTATCTTCAATTCTCCGCTCAAAGTATTGCTGCAGCTTTTCGCCTCTTCTTTTAGCTCGTTCACTTTTAGCAGGACTTCACTTGCCTTTTGGATGATTTGATTTCCTTCAATCGTGGGTACAGCGCCTAAACCACGGGAACGGGTGAATAAGGTCATGCCTAATTCGGTTTCCAGTAACGAGATGGATTGGCTGATTGCCGATAAAGTGACATGCAGATCTTGAGCAGCTTTTGTAAAAGACCCCTTCTTCGCAACCTCTACAATGTATTCAATCTGTTCAAGATTCATCGTCAGCTCTCCTTATTAAGCTTTGATTAACTATAAGTAAATATAATTAAATTTTATTTAAATTTAGGGAGAGTTACACTGTATATGAAAGTACTTTCAATGGAAGATAACTCTTATGGTTCCCATTACTATTTTAGTCTATTACATCACCGTAGAGGAGGAGAAATTGATGAGCAATACAAGAGTAGCAGTGATCACAGGTGGTGCAAGCGGAATAGGGAGAGCCACAGCCTTGAAATTTGCAAGTAAAGGCGATCGGGTGGTTGTCGCTGATTTTAATGAAGCGGGCGGCGAGAAGACGGTTGAATTCATTAAGCAAGCGGGCGGCGAAGCTATTTTTGTCCGAACGGATGTGTCAAAATATGAAGAGGTCGAGACGCTCATAGGACAAGCAGTAGCTGCTTTTGGCAGAATCGATGTGATGTTTAACAATGCGGGCATCGGGCGTAATACGCCTGTTCTGGATCAGAACCTGAATGACTATCACAGTGTAATCAATGTCAATCAGCATGGTGTTGCCTATGGCATCATTGCCGCTGGCAAAAAAATGAGAGAGCTCGGAATTAAAGGTGTGATTATCAATGCAGCCTCTGTTTTCGGATTTCTCGCATCCCCTGGTACCTTTGCCTATCATGCTTCCAAAGGCGCTGTCATTATGATGACTAAATCAGCTGCATTAGAATTGTCCCCATATGGAATACGGGTAGTGGCGGTTGCGCCGGGCGCGGTGGATACACCTATTATCCAGGGATATAAAGATCAGGGCTTGGTCGAATCCATGAAAGCCAAGGTCATCGGAAATAAATTGACAACACCCGAACAGGTAGCCGATTCCGTCTATTTGCTTACGTTGGATGAGGCGAGTGCAATCAACGGCAGCGTTGTTATGGCTGATGAAGGATATGCTTCGTTTAAATAAATGATGGATCTGCTAAAACTAAAATAAAAAGACTCCGCAGTAGCTAAGAGAAGCTGGTGCGGAGTCTTTGGTCTGCTCAATTTGTCATTTGAGAGCTGTATCTGCTTCTACTGCGGAATTGCAATAAAATCGTCCTTAAACCGCTCGTAATCGGCAATCCGGCATTCCAGCTTCAGGCGTGTGCCCTCTTCCTCATAGCTGACCGACTGCACATCGGCATGCTCATTGAAGTAGGAAACCACGCTGCCGCGGTCGAACGGAACGAGAATTTCACACTGGATATAATCATTGAACACATGCCCGCGGATCAGCCCGATCAGCTCGGCGATTCCGCTTTGTTGCTTAGCGGAAAGGGTAACGGAATTCTCAGCCACCACGGGGTAAGGCAGATCCGTCAGGTCAGCTTTGTTATAAGCGATAACGGCCGGGATTCCATCTGCGCCCAGCGCCTTCAGGGTCTCTTCCGTTACGGTCATATGCTGGCTGACCTGCGGATCGGAAATGTCGGCTACATGAATCAGCAGGTCAGCTTCGGTCACTTCTTCAAGCGTAGAACGGAAGGCCTTGACCAGATGATGGGGCAGCTGGCTGACAAAACCGACCGTGTCGGTCAGCAGGAAGGTCTTGTGGTCCGGCAGCTCAATACTGCGTACCGAGGTTTCCAGTGTGGCGAACAGCATATCCTTGGCCAAGACCCCTTTTTCCGAGCCGGGGTGGAAGGTATCGACCAGTGTATTCATCAGACTGGATTTACCGGTATTGGTATAACCGACAAGACAGACCACGGGCACCTCGTTTTTGCGCCGCTGCTTCCGCTGGATCTGCCGCCGGGCTACCTGAGTCTGCAGCTCCAGCTGCAGCGCCGTGATTCGCTCCTCGATTCTGCGCCGGTCCAGCTCAAGCTTGGTTTCCCCGGCACCGCGGTTCTTCAGTCCTGCGCCGCCGCCTTGTCTGCCGAGGGACTCACGCATCCCGGTCAGCCGGGGAAGCATATACTGCAGCTGTGCCACCTCCACCTGGAGCTGGGCTTCCTTTGTCTTGGCACGCTCGGCAAAAATATTCAGGATCAGCACGGTACGGTCGATGACCTGGCGATCCAGCGCCGACTCCAGATTGCGGATCTGGGAAGGCGACAACTCATCATTAAAGATAACCACCGGAGCATCGTGCGCCTCCATAAGGGCACTCAGTTCGGTGATTTTACCTGTCCCGATATAATGCGACGGGTTAATCCGGCTGGATTTCTGGCTCAGCTCGCCAACCACCTCCAGCTCACAGGCAGCGGCCAGATTGCGCAGCTCCTCCATGGAATATGCGAAATCCTTGTCAGTCTGCAGCTGAACACCGACGATCACTGCCTTTTGCTGTACAGTTTCAGTTTCCATATATTATTACAACCTCCACGAGTAAATGTGATGAATTCATCTTCTAATCCATAAAAAAAGCACAGGCAGCCGTCTGCCTGTGCTTAACAGTATTCATAGAGGACAACAGAATAGGATGTGGGGAGGGATTCGCTCCCAGTCTCTTCCGTCAGCATCTTCCCACAGCAAACAATGAATGTACTGAAAATAGAGCGGCCAGGCGGAACAGCAAGCTGCTCCACCCTTATGCCGCGGCGGTTCATTGATATGGTGTATGGAGATGCAATGATTCCTAAAGGCGTGTGCCGGCTTCCGTTCCTGTCTGCCGGACAAAAGTTCAAGCTGCGGGTTGCCTTCAAAAATGGATAGACCTATCCTGAGTCCTCTGCACGGGGCAGAGCTTTCGCGCTATATAATTAGCTTAGCCGCGTAAAGTACGAATCCGGATATAGTCTATCACACGCAACCCTCCGTTCTAAAAAGTTACGTTGATTTTAGCACACTTGCCGGGAGCTGGCAACTTGCACCAATTCAGGAAGTGCCCGATTATGGGGTCAGCATGCACGTCTGCCGTTTTATCTAGAAACTTCCAAATTCCACTGCATACCCTATAAGAACGACGTTACTAGAAGGAGGATGACCTGTGCCTTATCTAATTACCAACACCTTAACAAGCAGACCTACCAGAGGGCTTGGAACCATCAGCCAGGTAGTAGTGAAAGTGGTCAACAACGGATCATCCAAAGCTGTGGTGTATATAACAGGTCTCAATAATGATGTAACCCCGGAAACGCTGTTTGCCCAGGAGTTATTTGAGGTGAATGACCGGGAGGTGGTGACCAAAACCTATAATATCACCCAGATTTATTTTCAATTCAATGCCGTCTATTCCCAGGAACGGATGCAGATCCAGATTTTCCTTGTAGATAGTTCGGGTATCTTGGCGCCTATTCCGCTGGAACAGCTGGAAGTCAGCCGGATCACCTCGGAGTTCCGGGAAAATATCGCTGTGACTGCGTCAGACTTCGCGCTGATCAGCTTCCGCAGAAATACAGCAATTGTAATTCCGGAGGCGGTTGCCGCTGAAATCAAACCGGACAGTCTGGACATTCTGGCCTCTACACCTGTCCGGTACAAAATCGTGGCCGGCGGCACCGTGAACGGCACCTTTGTCAGCTACCCTACAACCACTACGGCCATACCGGCCACTGAAACTGCGCTGCAGGTGAATTATACCTGCACGACGGTGACAGGCGGAAGAGTCATCACCCAGGGTATCGGCTCAGGGATAGCCGGGGCCTATCAGAATATAGCAGCGGAGCTTGCGGATCAGCAGCTCCAATATGACCTGACGGATGAGATCATTACGCTTGTAGCCAGTTCGCTTGCCGGTTCAGATAACCTGGCAGCGGTGTTCAGAATGTCCGAGCAGTGGTAAGTCCAGAGCGCATCAGGCCTCGCCTGGCCTGGTCAACCGACCCATTCCCGGCGCAGTGTGAACAGATCCTTCAACGCATCGGTGGACAGCTCGGTAATCCAGCCTTCGGAGCTGGCGATTACATCATCACTGAGCTGCTGCTTACTCTCCAGCATTTCATCTATTTTCTCCTCCAGCGTCCCCAGCGAGATGAATTTATGCACTTGCACATCCTTGGTCTGGCCCATGCGGTATGCACGGTCGGTGGCCTGATTCTCGACAGCCGGATTCCACCAGCGGTCGAAATGGAAGACATGGTTGGCTGCGGTCAGGTTCAGGCCCACGCCTCCCGCCTTCAGCGAGAGGATGAATATATTCGGCTGGTCAGACTGCTGCTGCCCCCCTGCTTCTGAGGCTTCCCCCTCTTGCGGCGGGGGTGCCTGAAACCGTTCAATCATACGGTCGCGGGCGCTTTTGGGCGTACTCCCGTTCAGATATAGCACTGGCTCCTGCAGCTCCTGCGACAGCACAGCCTGCAGCATTTTGCCCATGCCTACATATTGGGTGAAGATCAGACAGCGCTCATTCTCCTCGCGCAGTTCCCGCACCATGGCCAGCAGCCGCTCCAGCTTCGCTGACCGCTCAATCAAGGGAGCCGTTTCGATGCGGCCCTCTGGATCTGCCTCAGGCAAGGCCTCTTTGCTCAGCAGCATCGGATGATCGCACAGCTGCTTAAGGTTGGTCAGTGCTGACAGAATAGCCCCTTTGCGCTCAATGCCTTCCAGCTTTTGCATCCGTTCCAGGAGCCCATTGACGTTCTGGTCATACAGGGCTGCCTGTTCGGCAGTGAGGTGAACATAGGTTTTCATCTCGTTCTTGTCAGGAAGATCAAGCTGAATGGCCGGATCTTTTTTCTTGCGGCGCAGCATGAACGGCTTGACCATCCGCTGCAGATCCGCTGTCCGCTTCGGATCGCGTTCCTTTTCTATAGCGTTTGCGAACCGGTCCTGGAAGGATTTGGCGCTGCCCAGGTATCCCGGTGTGATGAAGTCGTAGATCGACCACAGCTCGGAGAGCCTGTTCTCGATCGGTGTTCCCGTCAGCGCGATCCGGTGCAGCGCCGGAAAGCTGCGGACGGCTGAGGACTGCTTGGTCCCTGCATTTTTGATGTTCTGCGCTTCATCCAGGCAGACTGCAGCCCAGGTGAATTGCTTCAGCAGCTCCTGGTCGAGTGCAGCCGTGGCATAAGAGGTCAGAACCACATCGGCCTGCGAAGCGGCGCCGTAGAAGTAGCCTGCATCCAGGCGTTTGCCTCCATAATGCAGCATTACATTCAGAGAAGGGGCGAAGCGCTGCAGCTCCTTCTGCCAGTTGCCGAGCACGGATGTCGGGCAGATAATCAGGGCGGGCCAGCCGGGCGGGTCTGTCTGCCGCAGCCGACCCGCAGCAGGGTCCGCTTCAACCGCTTCCTGCTGATCCTTCAGATGGAGCAGGTAGGCAATCAGCTGTACGGTTTTGCCGAGACCCATGTCATCAGCCAGAACGGCTCCGAGGCCAAAGCGGCGCAGGAAAGCCAGCCAGGCATACCCTTCCTGCTGGTAGCTTCTAAGCTCTGCGTGAAGTCCGGCAGGCACCGCGGGCTGCGGCCACTGTTCGCGCTGCCCGAGCTGACCGATCAGTTGTACCAGATGCGCGTTCAGCTCGACCTCCAGCCGGAAGCGTGCAGCCTCCTCCTCGGCCTGTTCAGCAGCGGCCTCGGCCGCCTCCTCCTCGCTGCTGCCGAGCAGATGCAACTGCAATACATCCTGGAAGGACAAGCCCTGCGACTTGTCCATTCCAGCCATGGCCCGCTGAATCTGGGCCAGCAGGGCCGGGTCCAGGGGAATCCACTGGCCCCTGAACTTCACGAGCCGCTCGCCGCGCGCGACAAGCTCGGCGAACTCCGCCTCGGAGAGGTCGGCGTCGCCGATGGAGATGCGCCAGTCGAAGTCGACCAGCGCATCCAGCCCAAAGAGCGACCCGCCGCCGCGGCTGCCCTCGCCGGAGCTGATCTTGGCGCGCAGGCGCGGCTTCTTCCGGCTGGCGGCCTCCCACCACGCCGGCAGCAGTACCTGCCAGCCGGCCTCCAGCAGGCGCCGGCTGTTGACCGTCAGGAACCGCCACGCGACCTCGTCGCTAAGCGGTTCCCCGAGCACATCGCGCCCGCGGCCGATGTGCTCGCCGGGCAGGCTGTCCCGCAGGCGCGACAGCCACCCGGCCGCCCGCTCGTGGACGTGCTCCGTCCACGGCGCGGGCCAGCGGCCATGCGGCTCCCCGTCATCCGAGAGCCGCAGCGGCACAAGCGCGGATTCGTCGCGCTTGTCCTGGAGAAGCAGCTGCAGCCGCCAAGAGGACGAATCCTCGTCCGGCTCCAGCAGCTGCAGCGCAGGGCGGAACGGCGCGCTGTCCGCCTTCCAGCCGATGGACATCAGCCAGCTGTCCGCGTCCATCCCGGCGGCGGCAATCCCGCTGCGGCTGAACAGCAGCGGGAATTCGCTCCGCAGGTCGCCGGCTTCGGCTTCCGTGCGGTAATACCGCTGAAAGACCGCCGCCGAGAAGGCGGCCTGCAGCCCTTCCGCAAGAGTGCTGCGCTCCTGCAGCCCGCGCAGCGCTTCCGCCGCGCCGGGAGTGCCGGCGGCCGAGCGCGTAAGCGCCTGGCCGTCCCAGTCCCAGCGCAGCTGGCCTTCGCGGAAGGCGGAGAAGCTGGGGACGTACTGCTTGTCGTCCAGCAGTGCAGCCAGAACAGGGGCTAGTCCGGTCAGCAGCGCCGCGTTGCCTTCCCAGCTCCAGCCGATATGCCGGAGCACCTGAAGCTCCGCGAAGAACGGGATCACCTGCTCGGCGGGAAGGATGACAAGCTCGACGCCGTCGGCGCTCTGGGTTGTCAATTCCGTTCCATAGAAGGAGTCCTCGTGCCAGGCGAACAATTGCTGTTTGAGCAGCAGACCGGGGACATAGTCATCTCTCTCATTAATGCCGTAGATCAGGGCATCGCCATACTGGCTCAAGGCCAGCTGAACGGAAATATTTCGCGTGTACATACTCATGGGATCAGCTTTCCTTTCCGCAGCTCCTCCTGCAGTGCGCGCAGCCGGCTGTGCCTGGCGGTGAAGGCATCCAGGAATTCCTCCCACCGGGCCTCGCACTTCATCTTCTTGTACAGCTTGGCGAGCCGCTTCAATAACTTCACGGCAGCCTTATAGCTGTGCCGGTTCTTCTCCAGCACGAACCGTTCCGCCGCCTGATGGTAGAACGGCAGCAGCAGCTCCGGCGCATTCTTCTCCAACGGCTGCAGGTCGCTGACGCGGAAATCGGAAGGCTCTTTGCCGGCGGCCAGCTGATAGTCCATCCATTCCCGCCATTTGCCGGCGGCCAGCAGCTTCTCTTCGTAGATATCCTGTGAGAGCGGCAGCATCCCGGATAGGGTGTTCCACATTTGGGGCTCTGTTTCCGGCAGATGACGTACGGCGTCCTCCCAGTAAGCAGCATAGCCTTGCAGATTATAGAGGCGGCTGTTCAGCAGCGGGCCTGTGGCTTCAAGCCAGGCCGCAAGGCGGGACCAGTGCCCGGCTTCGGCGAGCGGCGGGAGAAAGCCCATCAGCTCGTCAGGATGAAGGCCGGGCCGCTCCGCTGCGGCAGCCAGCCGTTCCCGTGCAGCCTTATCGTCGCTCAGGTAGAAGTACATCCGGCTCTCCGCCAGCAGCAGTGCGGAGCGGTTCGCTGCAGCGCCGAGCCCGCTTGCGCGTTCCCTCAGCGCATCAAGCTCCTCCAGATACAGCTCCGAGCCGCTGGTGTTCGGGGCAATCCAGCGATTCCAGAGCCGGTCGTAGCAGAAGGAGAAATACGGCTGCTCCCGCAGACGGTCGCGCGATTCCGTCAGCATCTCAAGCCGGACATAATCCAGGGTTTCCTTCACCCGGGGCCATTCCTCCGGCTCTGAAGCCAGCGGCAGGTCCGACTTCATAAGGCGCGTAACCGCCTCCTTAAGCTCAGAGACTGCAATAGCCGTGTAATATCCGAGCGAATAGCTTGAAGAGGAGAGCATTCCTGCCTGATGCGGGGGGAGGGGCTGAATCAGGCTCTCCAGAATGAACAGATGGGCGTTAAGCTGGAACAGCAGCGCAGCGGCAGGGGCCAGTTCTGCTTGGGCTTCCATGATGGCGGCCAGCGCTCTGCCCGAATACTGCGGATTGCGCACGGACTGTGCCAGTGGTGCGGTAAGCAGTGCCATATATTCGCGCCACTGCGCAACCGTTGCTCCTGGTATCAGCCCGGCGAGCTTCTGCGCCTGTTCCCGGCGGCTGCCGGAGACACCGGCAGCGGCGGAAGCCTCCAGGATTTCTGTCTTCTTCCGGTCGATGACTGCTTTGGCATTGGCGAGCATGTTCACAGACCGCTCCTGCGACTCAGCGACGTTCATCAGCACTGCCGCCATATGCTTGCAGGGCCCCTGAACCGGGCAGTCACAATGACTTTCCGTCAAGCGGTCCAGCTCGAGGCTGACGGCATAATCCTCTCTGCCCTCGACTACGGCCATAACTCTCCGCGATGAGATCATCCGCAGAGACTTTACGCGTTTTTGCTTATAATATTGAAATCCCCGCTTGAGAGTCAGATCCTCAAAGTAAAAGGCCACATCCGAGATGAGCTTGTCCCATTCGGCATCGTTGATCATCAAATTAGGCTGCATTTGGGTTAATCTCCTGTACAAAAGTCTGTGTGAATCCGTTCGCTACATCCGGATATCTGTAAGCGATCGTAGTATCGCTGCTTCATAAGCTTGTAAAAGATGGCGTATCCGTTTCTGCTTGCTTCTACTATTATATCATTTCTCCTGTTCTTCACTCCAAACGTTTAAAATCTTAAAGAATATGATATGCTCCATATTGAACTACAGAAAAAACATGCTACTCTATGGTCTGGACCATGAGACCCGCGGAAGGATGAAGCAACGCCAATGCTGCGATTCAAGTTAAAATATTTGCTGAACAACAAACAAAACCGGCTGATCCTGATGTTGACCGTCAGTGTGTCGCTGCTGATTATACTGATCGGCCTGTTCTCCTACAGGGAATACCGGAACGCGCTGGATACGGAGCTGAACACGCCGAATATTGAGCTGCTGCAGATCAATCTGGATGTCACCAACCGGGCGTTCCGGGAGTCGGACAATAAGGCGGTAGATTTGTCGTTTCATCCGGTTATCCTGAAATACATTAACTCAGCCTCCGCAGAGAATGCAGGCATCGCCGCCGAGCCGCAGGATTATCTGACAACGCTCGCAACAGAGCCGGATATTCACGCGATTAGCGTCATCAAATTCAAGGATCATTCCGTGATTTCCAGCGGCTACGGCTATAAGAGCTCCTGGGATGAGGCACCGGAGCATGCCTGGACCTCGTGGATTGAGGGAATTAAGGAGAAGCCGCTGCTAATTAAGCGAAGGGTATACACAGGCACCGATCCCCAGCTCAGCGACACGGAGCTGCTGTCCTTAGCCCGTCCGATTGTCCAGGAGGGTGAAGTGACGGGGGCGGTGCTGATTGATCTGGATTACGACATGCTGTTCTCCAAAATGTACAGTCATCTGTCGAGCTATCAACTGGTGTATGACCTTGAAGGTGAGCTGATCTATCCGAAGCTGAATCTGCCGTTCCCCCTTACGGAAATGAACGAGATGCTGAAAGACATCGATGTAAGCCCGTTCGCCCATGTGAAGATCGAGGGCAAGGCCTATATGGCGAACCAGACCTTCTCCAATGTGACCGGCTGGCGGCTGATTTCACTCGTTCCTATGGAGCAGCTGCTCAAAAATGTGACAACAGCACGCAATATGATGATCATGCTGTCACTGATCTCCATCGCTGTGGGCTGCTGCGCGATCTACTATTATAATTTCGCGGCCTTCCGGCCTTTGAAACGGATCAACAAGCTGCTGGCTCCGGACACAGCATCCCCCGGACATGGCAATCTGTACGACCTGGAGCCTGTAATCGGCAAGCTGGTCGGTGATTTTCAGAGCAAATCGCTCGTAGCGGAGTGGAGCCTGCCGGAGCTGCGGTCCAAATATGTAAATGATCTGATTAGCCGCAGTATGGGCACGCAGGAGATACAGACGAAATGGGAGCATTATTTTGCAGATTGGCAGGAGGGCCCGTTTGAGCTGCTGCTGATATCGGTCGACCGCCATGCACAATGGGCAGCGGCATTTATGGAAGAGGACCAGATGCTGCTGAAATACGCGATGAATAACATTGTACTAGAATATTTCGAACCCTCCTGGAGAGCAGTAACCACAGCTCCGCAGAAGGATAGTCTAGCCGTGCTGCTTCAGGCCCGGACGCAGGACGAACGCGATCTTCAGGCGGAAGCGGTCAGACTGGTTAGCCTTCTGGAGGAAGTCCTCAAAATATCCGTATCGATCGGGATCGGCAGCACTTCTGCCGGTATTGCCCAGGTAGCCTACGCTTACAACGAATCCATGTCGGCCTTGTCCTGCCGGCTGTATGAAGGCTATGGACTTGTCCACACTTACATGGAAACAGAGAGCCGATATACAGAAGGCGTTGGACCATCCGATGATGTCTGGAGGCAGCAGGTCCTGCAGGCGCTGAAGTCATCGGATGCTGAGACGGGACTGGAGTGGGTCCGCAGAGGAGCAGCCGACACCCGCAAAAAAGGCATTCAGCCGCAAAAGGTGTTCCGTTCCATCAATGATCTGTTAGAGGAAATGATGAGTATTGCCGCAGCCGGGAGCCATCCGCTTCCTGCAGAGCTTGCGGATTACACATGGCTCCAGGTGACAACCATGGATCTTACCGAGCTGGAGGACATGCTGTGCCGAATTGTTGTCCATATGGCTAATGTGCTGGGCGCACACCGGCAATCGAAGGAATATCTGCAAGTGCAGAACCTGATAGCGTATATGGAGAGTCATTTGCAGGAGAATATCGGACTTCAGGATATCGCTGCCCATATCAATATGGGAGTATCCTCCGTCAGCACCCTCTTCAAGGAAGAGACCGGAACGACCGTTTATGACTACCTTACCAACCTGAGAATAGATAAAGCCTGTGAGCTTTTGCTGGACAGCGGACTGAAAATTGCCGATATTGCCCTCCAGGTGGGTTACCAGAATGAGAACAGCTTCATCCGGGCCTTCCGTAAAATCAAATCCACGACACCCGGCAAGTTCCGGGAGAGCAACAAATATGCCAGCGAGTATGCAGATCGGCCAAAACCGCGCCATTCCGGCGTTTCTGAGGATTCAGAATAAGATAATATGATTGTAGGACACCCCCGAATAGGATAAGGTTCTATTTGAGAAAACTTTCACAGCTATGATGCTTGAGAATTCGGGGGTGGGGCGATAGAGCAAACGGCAGGATTTCAGATCCCGCCAGCAGCTCGATATCCTTTAATAAGAGAAGAGGGATGCTTTTGAAACGGGGAATACAAATAGGGATCTGGGCAGCATCGCTGCTGGCTATAGTAATCCTCCTTCTTATTGGAAACCGCGTTACGGACGATCGCAGCAACAAGGGAGATCAGGCTGGTTTTCCCAAAAAGCCGATCACATTAATTGTGCCGTATGCTGCAGGCGGAGGAACGGATACAACAGCAAGGGCATTAGCCAAAGCGACAGAGAAGTTTCTGGGGCAGCCGGTTATCGTCGTCAACCGCACAGGCGGCGGAGGTTCCGTCGGACTGATGGAAGGCGCGAGTGCCAAGGGGGACGGATATACGGTTACTTTTTTGCCGGCCGAATTGACCATCCTTCCACATCTGGGACTGTTGCCGATTACCTATGAGAAGTTCAAACCCATCGCTCAAACGAATTTTGACCCTTCCGCCATAACCGTAAGGCAAGGCGCGCCGTGGCAAACCGTAAATGAATTTCTCGACTTTGCGAAAGCGCATCCAGGTGAATTGAAAATGGGAAACGCAGGAACGGGAAGCATTTGGCATTTAGCTGCCATAACGTTAGAACGGGAAACAGGTGTGAAGTTTGCACATATTCCCTTTGAAGGTGCTGGGCCCGCCGTCTCCGCTTTAATGGACGGTTTTGTAGATGCGGTGCCTGTGAGTCCTGCCGAAGTGAAAAAATATGTGGATGAAGGAAAACTGCGGACATTGGCTATTAATGCCGACAAGCGCTCTGAGGCGCTGCCGGACGTTCCGACTCTGGAAGAGCAGACCGGAATTCATGTGAACTTCACCAGTACATGGAGAGGACTTGCTGTACCCAAGGACACACCGGACGCCATTGCGGATATACTCGCCGGGGCATTTATCAAAGGAACCGAAGACAAGGCATTCCGCGAGTATATGAAGGTAAATGGACTTGGACTGATGGTTAAGGACGGCAAAGACTTTTCCCGGCAATTAAAAGAAAGCGACGATTTATTTGCCAAAATGATCCCGGAGCTCGGACTTAGCCGTAAGTGATGTGAAAGCGTAGTCAAGCAAATTTTCTCCCAAAGACAGCTGTCCGCAGGTTTGCGTACTGTAACAGATGGTTAGACCCGGGGGGCTGATTTGCTGCGCCTATGGAAGACAAAATAATCAATATCTGCAAAAAAATTAAAGCATATTATAAGAAGGGTATGATCAATCACATGAAAATCAAACAGACGATCGACAAGATTCCTGGCGGCATGATGCTGATTCCTTTATTCCTTGGTGCCATTATCCACACGGCTTTCCCGAATGCAGGTGAATATTTCGGAGGCTTCACCAAAGGCCTGATGACAGGTACGGTACCTATTCTGGCCGTCTGGTTCTTCTGTATGGGTGCTGCTATTGATGTTAGAGCAACCGGAACCGTAATCCGCAAATCCGGAACACTTGTATTGACCAAAATCGCGGTGGCTTGGGTAGTAGCCTTGATTGCCATTCAGTTCCTGCCTGAGGGCGGCGTTCAAACCGGATTTTTTGCCGGATTATCCGTTCTGGCGATCATTTCCGCAATGGATATGACCAATGGCGGCTTGTACGCTTCCATTATGCAGCAGTATGGCACAAAAGAAGAATCTGGCGCATTTGTACTGATGTCGCTGGAATCCGGCCCGCTTGTAACCATGCTGATCCTGGGCAGCACCGGGGTAGCCGTATTCGAACCGCATGTGTTTGTTGGCGCTGTGCTTCCTTTCCTGGTCGGATTCCTGCTGGGTAACCTGGATCATGATCTGCGTGCTTACTTCGGCAAAGCTACACAAACACTGATTCCGTTCTTTGGTTTCGCACTGGGCAGCTCCATTGACCTGGGTGTTATTGTAGATACAGGTCTGCTGGGTATTCTGCTGGGTGTTGTTGTTATCATCATTACAGGTGTTCCGCTGATTCTGGCTGACAAGTACATTGGCCGTGGTAACGGGACTGCCGGACTTGCCGCTTCCAGTACTGCCGGAGCCGCTGTAGCGAACCCTATGCTGGTAGCCAACATGAAGCCTGAGTTTCTGCCAGCCGCCCAGACAGCAACCGCACTCGTGGCAGCATCGGTTATCGTGACTTCCATCCTCGTTCCAATCATTACCGCTTACTACTCTGGTTACATGAAGAAGAAGAACCCGCCGGTTGCGGACGGCCCTGCGGATCTTCAGACTTCAAAAGCAGCCATATAATATATTCTTATAACAACGCAAATTATACATTTTATAAAAGGATGTTCCTATACATTTAGCCCCTCGAACTACGCCGTTATGGCGGAAGTTGGAGGGGCTTTTTTTGAATAACCGATGAAATTAGTTGATCAGCTTGTTGAACGCGGCGTTGTCAAACCGGTCGCCCTGCACCAGCCATTGCCCATCCACATTAAACATAGTCAATATGCCCTCCATAGGCACCCGCTTGTTTTCCTTACCCTTCTGATTGAGCAGTACCAGGTCTACGTTGTATTTCAGTTCGACGATATCTTTTTTCGTTCCATCTGTTAGGGTGAACTTCAGATTTTCCGGCTTCACAGACATCTGCTGCTTCTGGACGACCATTAAGGGTAGAGCAGTATAACGGTTGTTGATGGCTTTTTGATAAAAATCTTCTGTCAGATAGGATCTCATCGCATCGTTTCTCTGCTCAATGCTCTCCTCAGACAGGACATCCGCGTAATCCTTGACGGTGTACTCGGAATTCTTATACTCCGTGGCGGCTTGAACGGCTTCCGTTTCGGCTGTGCTGTCCTGCGGAGAAGTACTGCTCTCAGGTGCAGGAGCTGTACTCTCAGCAGGAGGCGAAGTGCTCTCAGGTGCAGGCGCTGTACTCTCAGCAGGAGGCGAAGTGCTCTCAGGGGTGGGTGCTGCAATTTCAGAGGCTGGAGGGCTGGGTTCAGGTGCATTGCTTGAGGCGGATGAGCTGCAGCCTGTAAATAACGCAAGGGAAAGAAAAAGTGTGCTTAATAGCCATAAGTGCTTTTGCATGGTGATCCTCCTGAATGTTCGATAATGGAAATATTCATAATATTACCATAGTATGTTGTTCCTGAAGCATCGTTGGTTCTGATGAATAACTTATTGTACCTCCCCGGGCGAGTGGAGTACAGAGCAAAGTACGGCCTATAGTAGTGCTGTCGTAATCTTGCTCTCCTGTTTCAAAGGGCTGCATAAGGCAAATTGAATCGTATATACTGGCGGTAAGAGGTGATTTCCGATGGAACAGGCATTATTCGAGCAGATCTACGAATCTGTTGTGCGGCGTGAGCCAAAGTATGATGGTGTGTATTATACCGCGGTGCTGACAACACATATTGTATGCCGCCCCTCCTGCCGGGCAAGAACGCCGAAGGCTGGTAATGTGGTTTTTTATGATTCGCTGGAGCAGGCAGTAGCGGCGGGGTTCCGGCCCTGCAAAAGATGCCGCCCGGAGGAAGGCGGTGTGCTGCGCCCGGACGCGGTGCTTGCATCCGAGGCGGATAAGCTGATGGAGGCACAATTTGGGCAGAAAGTTACACTCCAATTCCTTGCCGCACAGCTGAAGGTCAGCCCGTTTCATCTCCAGCGCACATATAAGCGGGTCACCGGGCGGTCGCCTGCCGAGAGGCTGGATCAGCTGCGCGTGGAGAAAGCGTGCGCGCTGCTGGCGGATACAGAGCTTGCGGTTGCTGAGGTGGGACAAGCGGTCAGCTTTCGCGGGCCGTCACACTTTGCTGCGTGGTTCATGCGAAAAACCGGCCTGGCGCCGACCGAATACCGCAGCCAAATCCAAGGAGGGATTCATCATGAGTGAAATCACGATTTACCATCATACCCTGAACCTGGGGAATAGAGATTGGACCCTATGGGCCAGTGACAAAGGCTTAATCCGCCTGTCCTTTGGGAGAGAGGAGAAGCTGCCTGAGGGGGCATGGCTAAAAACCTATGCTCCGCTGCACCGTTATCAGGAGGATCAGGCTGTGTTCGCGCAGCTCGGGATTACCCGGGAGCTGGAGAATTATTTTGCGGGGGTACCGGTCAGCTTCAAGGATATCCCTCTGGATATCTGGGGAACTCCGTTTCAGCAGGAGGTCTGGAAAGGACTTGCGACCATTCCGCATGGTGAGGTCATTACCTACCGGGAGCTTGCCGGGAGGATCGGCAGACCGCAGGCGATGCGTGCAGTAGGGACGGCGAACGGGCAGAATCCGCTGCCGGTCATTCTGCCCTGTCACCGGGTTATTGGCACGAACGGAACATTAACCGGGTACCGGGGCGGGCTCAAGCTGAAGCAGGAGCTGCTGGCGCTGGAGGGTATTCTGCATGTGGGGGAGGCGGGCCATGAACGATTTGCTTTTTGAGCTGCCGCTGCCGGAGTTCTTCGATTTCGGCGTCTGCCTGGATTACCTGAACCGTTCTCCGCTTGAATGCCTGTACCGGACGGATCAGGTGGGAGTGACCCGTTACTTCAATCTGGATAACCACCCGGTTCTTGTCCGGCTGACGGTCCCGGAGGGGGGCCAGCTGCGAGTAACCTTGTTGTACGGCGAAACTCCTGGTCCTGAAGCGGTAGCCTGGCTGGCCCGCTACATTCGGGAATGGTTCGATCTGGACCGTGATCTGGCACCGTTCTACCGTCTGGCGGAAGCCGACCCGCTGCTTGGACCGCTTACGGAGCAGCACAGAGGCCTGCGGATCGTGGGCATTCCCGATCTGTTCGAAGCGCTGTGCTGGGCCATTCTGGGCCAGCAGGTGAATCTGGCGTTTGCTTACAGGCTGAAGCAGCAGCTGACGGCTGCCTATGGAGAATCGCTGGAGTATGAAGGACAGAGGTACTATGAATTTCCAAAGCCGGAGGTATTCGCGGATGTGCAGCAGGAGGAGCTATGCGCCCTGCAGCTGACCCGCAGCAAAGCGCGGACGGTGCTGGATGTGGCGGCACTAATTGCCAGCGGCGGCTTAAGCCGTGAAGAATTGCTGGCGCTGCCATCGCCGGAAGCTGCCGAGCAGCGGCTGCTCCAGATTCGCGGCATCGGTCCGTGGACCTCGCAGTACGTCCGGATGCGCTGTCTGGATGATACTACAGCTCTCCCGGTGGGGGATGTAGGCCTGCAGAATGCGGTCAAATTCCTGACCGGCATGGACCGGAAGCCGACCCCCGCAGAGCTTTTGAAGCTGGCGGAGCCCTGGCTCGGCTGGGAGGCCTATGCCACCTTTTATTTGTGGCGGGCGCTGTACTAATCAGCTCATGGTTCTACCTCGGTGTAACTCCCCCAACCAGGAAAGCCATCCTTCAGCGGAAATACCTCTGATCTCGCCGTTGAACGGGCTAGCTGACGGAATGAGAGGTATAAATACCTCTGATCTCGCCGTGAACGGGTTGGCGGGCAGAATGAGAGGTATAAATACCTCTGATCCCGCCATAATCGGGCTGGCGGACAGAATGAGAGGTATAAATACCTCTGATCTCGCCGTGAACGGGCTAGCGGACGGAATGAGAGGTATAAATACCTCTGATCTCGCCGTAATCGGGCTAGCGGGCAGAATGAGAGGTAGAAATACCTCTGATCTCGCCATAATCGGGCTGGCGGACAGAATGAGAGGTATAAATACCTCTGATCTCGCCGTGAACGGGCTAGCGGACGGAATGAGAGGTATAAATACCCTTGATTGGGGAGCGATGCCGTTACCTGCGGCAATGAGATGCTGGATTCACCCGTTAGGTTGGGCTTGTTGAGTCTTTTGCGGGAGCCCAAGCGTTCACTGTGTACTTAACCATTCGCCCAAGGAAATCCTGGACACAATATCATAACCATGACCCTCACCTTTAGGTTTCAAGACCACAGTCCCTAAGTAGGGGATCTCTCCCAACCCTAAACCCCTGGGAAAGCTGTGGGCAATGATCACTTGATTAGTTCCCGCAGCTGGAGTCTTCTCCAATACAGATCTCAGGGCTGTTAATGTGCTTTCCTGTTCGTCTGAGGTAACATTACCACTCAAATTATAAACGTTGACCCAGAAGGGATCGGTCTGAATATTGTCTGCTCCAAAAGCTAAGGCTGCCGTTTCCCTGGTCCGGCAAAAGGGACTGGCCACAACCGGAGTTTGAACCGGGATGTGCAAGCGGCTGATGGCTTTTCCCAGAAGAATGGCTTGCCGTCTAGCTTCATTGGAAAGATTCCTCTGGGTTGTGCAGTCTCTGAGGTCGAGGTATGGTTGATCCTGTCCCGTTGTTGCTTCACCGTGTCTGACGAACAGGATGTACCCGCCCTGGCGGAGCGAAGCTAATAGCGCTGGGTCCACTGGTTCGGTTTCTGCTGTATATCCGGCCGCTGCAATCACAGGTGCTGAAACTGAAACCATTAGGAGCAGAGTAAGCATGTATGCATATACCAGTTTTTTCACTAACAGCGCCCCCCGCTTAGAATAAGCTAATGAGGCATAGTATACGTAAGAGGGCTGATGCTATTCGGAAAAGAAAAGCCCTAGGGAATCCTTGTTGTTGAACTATGAATAATATTTACCGAAAAAGAGAATAATTCACTAGAAAGTCCTTTTAACTATAAAAATTAAAGGGTTTATTGAAAAAAACTTTAAAAAATTTAAAAAAAATCATTTCCATCCATTCCGATTTCGATTACACTAGAAACGCCTCTAAAATTGTGAATCGGAGTGGTTGATATGGATGAATATAAATTCACTGATGAACACAATCAAATGATTGTTGATGCTATTGTAGATGGATACCACGACTATATTGAGCATCGTAAGGATCGAAAGTCAAAAATGAAAATCAGTTCAGCTTTTGCCTGGACGAAGGGTAATTTTATTGAAAGTAGGCTTGCAGAAGAGTCTGTTAATCATGGCTTCATATACAAGAAATCGAAGGCTGGATTAACATGGGACTATCTCCAATTCATCCATGGAGACTCGAAAATCCTTTTTCTCATTAAGAATGCTGCTTACTTCGATGAGAATTCTTTTTCACAAGCAAAGCTGCCGAACAATAGTACTAAGAAGGGGGAGCGGCGCACCTATCTTCATGAGCTTTCAAAAATCAATAGAAACCTAACATTCTCTCCCACAGGAAATTCATCCAAAGAAGCATCAAAAAATGAGCTCGTTGAGCAAATTTCATTCTGGATTGTAGAAAGCAGGGTAAAAGAGGAACTGGAAAATTTTAATTCTTACTATAATCAGTTTCATATACTGACCTATGAACTGGATGAAGCCTACCAGGTATCTGAAATCAAGCATTATTTGCCTAATCCTAGTGATAACATCGCTTATCTAGTTGAAGATCTCTCAGACTTTATCTCCGGAGCTGATCTGACAGATGAGGATCGTGAAGTAGTAGCACCGGAACTGAATGAGGATATTATGGATCCGGCTGCATTTGATATAGGAATATTTGAAGATGAACAACAACAATCATGAGAAAACAGAATTGTTTTAGCTCAATAAGGAGGGAGCAGGCATGTTCATTGGTGACAATCTGGCCAATTTACGGATCATGCATGGATATTCGAGAAAACAGCTCTCCGAAAAGTTAGGTGTTACAGAACAAGCTGTCTGGCAGTATGAGAACGCATATACATCACCGAAATTGCAAATAGTTAATGAGTTGAAACGGATTTTTAACGTGAAAAGTAAATATTTTTATACGGAAGATATGCTTGCAAGGTATATGACTCCTGTCAATATAGACTTAATGAAAATTGCTTATCGTTCGAAAATCTTGAATGTTATCTCGAAAACGCAGGCAGAAGCGAAGCATGTAGAATACTTGGATGCTTTTGTGAACTATATTACAGCCAAAGTTAGCCTTCCTACTCTGAAAATCCTCAAGTTAAGAGACGAGGCTATTAAGTACTTAAATAACTCAGAGGATGGCAGAGTGGCTCAAATCAATCATGTTGCTCGTTTGGCGCGAGAAAGACTCGATTTAGTACAATCAACAAATGATGATCTCATGTTCCTGATAGAGAAAAGCGGAGTTTTTGTTTTTGAGAAGGCCATTGGTGAGGAGATTGATGCCTACAGCCTTTGGACCCAAAACGATCGTCCCTATATCATCTTAGGCAATATGAAACGATCAGCTGTTCGGAGAAACTTCGACATCGCACATGAATTGGGTCATCTGTTGCTTCATTATCGCCTTGAGTTTGCAAACCTGGACCGGAAAGAGCACAAAATGATTGAGAATGAAGCGAATCTGTTTGCTGGAGCATTATTGTTGCCAGAAGACAAATTTACAATGGATATGAAGGATGTTGTCTATATCACTAACCCTGACGATTACCTCGATTTGAAAAAGAAATGGAAAACTTCGTTGCAGGTGTTGGGATATAGGGCAACTCAACTTGGGCTTATGGAACCCAAGGATCATCGGAACTTTTACGCGGCAATGCACCGGAAAAAATATTTGGAAAGGGAACCGCTTGATAAAATAATTCCGATCCAAAAGCCAATGAAGGTTAAATCCATTATCGATCTCGTTTCGAAGAGAGGCGTAGTGGATATTTGTCAAATGATTGAAAACGACTGGAAAGCCGAAATGTCCTTCTTTCATCAATTGACAGGGATTGAGCCTGAATTTTTTAACAGGTATTTAACGAGAAACTTGGATTTTGGTCTTCAAAATGTAACAAAAATACATGAGCATATTTCTAGTGATGATATGTAGGTTCTGCTATAGCTGCATTGAAAAGACGATTTTCATTCTTGTTTTCTGAACAAAGAAGTCCCCTTCCGCCAACAACGGCGGAGGGGACTTCTGCATTCACTGCCCGCGCTTTGTGAACACCTGGAAAGCCACACCGAACTTGTCGGTGACCATGCCGAACGCAGGACTGAAGTAGGTGGGAGCGAGCTCAATATCAACTTGTCCGCCTATTTTTAATAAGTGATAAAGCTGCTCTGCCTTTGCGGCGTTGTCAACCGTAAGGCAAATGTTGATGCCATTTCCAGGGATCAGCTCCTGTCCTTCCTCCAGATCGGCTACGTAAAAATCCGTCTCTCCCACGCGCAGTACGGAATGGGCAATGCGTGCTTTGGCTTCCTCTGACAACGGTGTATCGGGGTTCTGCGGCCCTTCTCCTATCGTTTGCTTGAAGAGCAGCTTCGCTCCCAGCGTCTTCTGATAAAATTCAATCGCCTCCTGCGCATTTCCGTCGAACAGTATAAAAGGATTCAGCTGTATAGTCATGTTCAAATCTCTCCCTATGGTTGGATTTGCCCGCCACCAGCGGCTGGGCTATATATTCATTGTAGGGTATAATAGTGACAAGTGTTGTCACAAATAAAAAGATATTGGAGCTGTGTCATGTCTAAATCCAAACGCTTGCTGGACCTGATGATGACCGTTAACCGCAAGCGAAAGTTCACCGTCAAAGAGCTGGCGGCGGAATTCGGGGTGTCCTCGCGCACCATCCTTAGGGATTTGCAGGAGCTGGGTGAGCTGGGCGTCCCGCTCTACTCTGAAGTGGGGCCGCACGGCGGATACCAGGTGCTGAACGAGAGAATCCTCCCCCCAATTGCGTTTACGGAGGCGGAGGCGGTGGCGATCTTTTTTGCCAGCCATTCTCTGCGCCACTACAAATATCTGCCGTTCAAGGAAGAATCCTTGTCCGCTTTGCACAAGTTCTATCATTATATGTCCGGGGATGTCCGCGACCGGATAGATCAGATGAAGGACCGGATAGATTTCGTAATCCCGTCAAGGCAAGCCGAGTTTCCGTATCTCGCTATTCTGCTGGAAGCGGCAACGGGGCAAAAAGTGCTGCGGATTGATTATGAAATCAGGGGTGAACGTATGGAAAGGGCCATTCAGCCGATCGGCATCTATGCGAGCAGCGGGCTGTGGTATTGTCCGGCCTATTGTTTCCTGAGGGGCGGCATCCGTGTATTCCGCTGTGATCGGATACATGCAGCGGTGTATGACACCTCTGGCCTTGCAGCGATGGATCTGCGGGATGTGCATCTTGGGAATAAAGATGCTTTCAGCCATATGCAGCAGGGGAACCGGGCGGAGAGGCAGAAGGATTCAGAGGCAGGAGCAGATGGGAAACGGGGAAGGGCGTCAGCCCAGAACCCTCAACAAGTCCGGTTGTACGTTGAACTAACCAATGAAGGCGTCCAGGCATGCGAGGGTGAGCTATGGTCGGCATCCCTGCTCCATATCCGCGAAGACGGCACCGGCTACTTGGAAGGAGAGATCCCGCACAAGGATCTGGGTTTTTTCACACGGTTCGTGATTGGCCTATGCACTGAGGCTGCGGTACAGGAACCGCCAGAACTAGTCGCGGGGGTTAAGGGCCTGCTCGCGGAAATGCTGGCGAAATATAGTTAGTGCAGCAGTGAAGAATAATTGAGAAGCCTGTTAAGACTTGTTTGATCTGATCCGATTGCGGAGGTTTATAGATGAAAACAAAAGATGTCATTTACATGATCTATAACGAAAATGAACAGTCAACAACTTCAATGGGGATTGAATTTATTGACTTTATCCATTGTCTTACTGTTCAACCAAACAATATTTTGCTCCTTGCATCGAGATATACAGGTGAGGATTTCCATTATGGACTAAGGTTAGAATTTGTAAGAAAAGAAAATCTAAAGGACCTATACGAAGAAAATGTGTATTCTTATGGTGATTTTTGTTGGGTGGATTTTGATGAAATGAATACCCTTGATGATCTCACACCTCAGGAGAAAGCGGAGTTGTTGTATTTAGGTCATTATCAACAGCCGTTTGGAAGCCCGTTTTTTGAAAAACTCAATAATAAATTTGTATATTTGGCACATGATGATGGTTGGTACAACAAAATTTTCTATAAAGATCAGAATCAACATATGGACGTATTTGGACGTCTAATTTCAAATAAATTGAAGTCTTACCGAAAGAATGTACTACCATTAGGTCAAGACATTGTAGAACTATTAACGTTATTCGCTAAAGATGGAATACTGATTGATTTATATAGAATTGTAAAATTTAGGAACAGTATAGAAATCCCTTTTAATATCATTGGAAGAATTATGAACTTTGATGATGTATATAACAACATGGAACGACATAAGGCGAAGGCTAATTCAGAATATTGGCTGGTATATAAAAAAGGTGAATGGGCGATACAGTCGTACAAATAAATTATCCATGCAATAGGAGGAGAATTGTTAAATCGGAATATATTGCGGCAATTCTGCGCACCGGATTGAACTTGAGGTTTACGCATATAATAAACGTGCAGCGCATGGATATGTCTCGCTTTTCTATAACCACGAGTATCATGATGCCGTGATGATGAGCATACTTGAGAATGAGTACCGGGAGCGTTATTCAGCCACAAAGGTCAAATAAGGTCAAAAAAGGAATAACACTAAAATTTGGGTTTAAAAATGAGCTGATATGCCGGATTTCCCCGGTTTTTCGGCTTATACAGGTTTTGTCTTCCCCCGGAAAGGGGGCTATAATAAAGCCATAGGTCAAATAAAGTCAAAGTCAAATGAGAGGAGAATGAGAGATGTTTGATTTAGTTCCTTTTGGAAAACGCAGAGATGATGCTTTTGGTGTGCTGGCCAAGTCCCTGAATGAAGTATTTAATGATGATTTCTTTGCACCGATGAAAAGCTCCACCCTGTCCTTCCGTACAGATATTCGTGAGAGTGAGCAAGCGTATCTGATTGAGGCGGAACTGCCCGGCTTCACAAAAGAGGAAATCGACATTGATTATGCCAGCCCTTATTTGACGATTAAGGCAGTACGCAAGGAAGAGAACAGTGAGGAGAAAAAGGACCATCAGGTGGTGCGCAGAGAACGCCGGTATGGAGAGTATGTCCGCCGGTTCTATGTCCAGGATATTGCTGAGGATGAGATTCGTGCTTCGCTGAAGGACGGCCTGCTGACCCTGTCGGTACCGAAACGGCAAAAACCGCTGGGCAAACGCATTGAGATTCAGGACAGCGGTAATTCCGGTGAGCAGCTTCAATAAAAGCAAATCAGGGAGGGCATGTGGCAGGCATCCGGGGGAAGCGGAGGCGCTGAGCATATGCACAATGGATTGTAAATGTTGAAGGAAGCAGACGTTCAAGTCCGGCCGGATGGGCTGGTAAAAAGGTTTCCCGGGCCGGCGGCCAGCGCCGTTCCCCTAAGATCCCTGCAGGAACAGCCGATTCACCGGACTTTTCATATAGCACCATCATACAGGCGCATTGTAGTGGGAATTCCGGCTATGGTGCGCCTTTTCACGAAATTGATCAGCTGTAGCTTCTACAGCACCACAATAGAAAATAGGGTAATTAAAGGTAGACAAGGAATACGGCTCTAGTTCACGAAAGGAGGAGGTATCCTTGGCGGCAAACTATTACGAAGCTTTGGGGGTAGGGGAAAAGGCCTCTAAGCAGGAGATTAAGAAGGCCTACCAGAAGCTTGCCAAGAAATGGCATCCCGATGTCAATAAGGCACCGGGGGCGGAAGCTAAGTTCAAGGAAGTGGCGGAAGCCTATGAAGTACTGGGCAATGATGAGAAAAGAAAATCCTATGACGAGGAGCTCCGTTACGGTTTCGGCGGTGCAGCAGCCGGCATGGGGCAGCGGCGGGGCGGAGCTTCGTCTGCGTCGTATGGGGAGACGCCTTTTGGTACAGGATGGAGCGGCAGCTCCACCTCCTCCGGCGGCGGAATTGAGGGCGAGGATTTGTTTGACATGTTTTTTGGCAGCAGGGGGGCTGCAGACCGGGCAGGATTTGATTTCTTCTCGGGCAGCGGGGGCGCCGGCAATCCTTTTGGCGAGGCCCGCAGTACGATGCAGGCACAGCTTGATGTCACACTGGAGCAGGCGTATACAGGCGGAGACATCCGGGTCCAGGTTGGCGGGAGAGACGTGAACGTCAGCATTCCGGCCCGTGCTGCTGAGGGAACCGTACTCCGGATTCCCGGCAGCAGCGGGAGTGGAGCGGCGCAGGGCGGTGACCTGCTGATCTCGCTGCATCTCCTGCCGCATGATATTTATGAGCCGGAGGGCGGGGACCTGTATGGCTCGGTAGAGATTGCGCCGTGGCAGGCCGTGCTTGGCGGCGAAGCCAAGGTTCCGCTGCCGGACGGCAGCAGCGTGAAGCTGAAGATCCCGGCCGGGATGGCTGGAGGCCAGACGCTGCGCCTCTCCGGCAGGGGCCTGAAGCGGCCGAATGGCGCGAACGGTGATATTCTGTTCGCGGTGGAGATTGTGATTCCCGCCGACCTGACGGAGGCGGAGAAGAAACTGTACCGCCAGCTGTCCGAAGCTGGCAGCTTCCAGGCCGGGCCCAAGCGGCGGGGCCCGGGTGCATCGCGGCGCAAAGCTGCGATGCGGTAAGCGCCGGGCGGGCGCGGGCGATGGCCGCGGTCGGAACAGGCGGAAACAACGGCAGAAACGCCGTTGTTGGGCGCACCGCGGCCGGAACTGTTGGAAACAACGGCAGAAACGCCGTTGTTGGGCGCACCGCGGTCGCCCGGACTCCCGGCGAACAAGCAAAACCACAGAAAGGTGATGAAGGAAATGGACTTCAACAAATTAACACAGAAGCTGCAGGAGGCGGTTGCCGCAGCGCAGTCGCTGGCAGCGGCCGCCGGGCATCAGGAGATTGACAATCTCCATCTGCTCAAGGCGCTGCTTCAGCAGCATGAGGGTCTTCTGCCGCGCCTGCTGCAGAAGATGAATATTCCCGTACCTGAGCTGATGCAGGGTACGGAGGAACTGCTGCAGCGGAAGCCCAGCGTCAGCGGCTCCGGCGCAGGGACGATGCGGCGGTATGCCTCACCGTCGCTGATCGCCGTGCTGGAGCAGGCGGAGAAGGAAGCTGCACAGATGCAGGATGAATTCGTGGCGGTGGAGCACGCGGTGCTTGCGATGGTGTCAGATTCCGGAACCGGGAACCGGGAACTCAGCAGACTATTTACCAACCGGGGCGTGACGCGTGACAAGCTGCTGGAGGTGCTGGCGGAAATTCGCGGCCATCAGCGGGTGACAAGCAGGGAACCGGAGGCCACCTATGAGGTGCTGGAGAAATACGGGCGTGATCTGGTGGCCGAGGTGCGGGCAGGCAAGGTTGACCCCGTCATCGGGCGCGATGGGGAGATCCGCAGGGTCATCCGCATTCTCTCCCGCAAAACCAAGAACAATCCGGTGCTGATTGGCGAGCCCGGGGTCGGGAAGACGGCGATTGTTGAAGGGCTGGCCCACCGGATTGTCCGTAAGGATGTGCCGGAGGGACTGAAGGATAAGACGATTTTTTCGCTCGATATGAGTGCGCTGATCGCCGGGGCTAAGTACCGGGGAGAGTTCGAGGAGCGGCTGCAGGCGGTACTGAAGGAGATCCGAGAGAGTGACGGTCGGATCATTCTGTTCATCGATGAGCTGCATACGATTGTCGGTGCGGGTAAAACCGAGGGTGCGATGGATGCTGGCAACATGCTGAAGCCTATGCTGGCGCGCGGTGAGCTGCACTGTATCGGGGCGACGACGCTGGATGAATACCGCAAATATATTGAAAAAGACCCGGCGCTGGAGCGCCGCTTCCAGCAGGTACTGGTCAACGAGCCGGATGTGGAGGATACCATCTCCATTCTGCGCGGACTGAAGGAGCGTTTCGAAGTCCATCACGGGGTGAAAATCCATGACAGTGCGCTGGTAGCCGCCGGTGTTCTGTCGAACCGGTATATTACGGACCGCTTCCTGCCGGATAAGGCCATCGACCTGGTGGACGAAGCATGCGCGATGATCCGTACGGAAATTGACTCCATGCCTGGCGAGATGGACGAGGTTACCCGCCGCCTGATGCAGATGGAGATTGAAGAAGCAGCGCTCAAAAAAGAAACCGACGACGCCAGCAAGCGCCGACTGGAAACCCTGCAGCGTGAGCTGGCCGATCTCAAGGAGAAGCATCTGGGCATGACGGCCCGCTGGGAGAAAGAAAAATCGGCTATTCAGGGACTGCGTGAGCTGAAGAAAAAGCTGGAGCAGGCCCGGAAAGACCTGGTGGATGCGCAGGAGGTCTACGATCTTAACAAGTCTGCAGAGCTGAGCTACGGCATTATCCCCGATCTGGAACGGCAGCTGAAGGCTGCAGAGGAAGCCGCTTCGCAGGATCAGGAGAGCCGGCTGCTGCGTGAAGCTGTGACCGAAGAGGAGATCGCCGATATCGTATCCCGCTGGACAGGTGTTCCAGTGACGAGATTGGTTGAAGGTGAACGGGATAAGCTACTGCGGCTGGAGGATACGCTCCATGAGCGGGTTGTAGGGCAAGAGGAGGCCGTCCGGCTAGTGGCGGATGCGGTGCTCCGGGCCAGAGCAGGCATTAAAGACCCGAACCGGCCGATTGGTTCCTTCCTGTTCCTCGGGCCGACAGGTGTCGGCAAGACTGAGCTGGCCAAAGCGCTGGCGGTGTCGCTGTTCGACCGCGAAGACGGTATGATCCGTATCGACATGTCGGAATATATGGAGAAGCACAGCGTTTCCCGGCTTGTGGGTGCGCCTCCGGGCTATGTCGGCTATGAGGAAGGCGGCCAGCTTACCGAAGCGGTGCGCCGACAGCCATACACGGTAGTCTTGCTAGATGAGGTGGAAAAAGCCCATCCCGATGTATTCAACATCCTGCTGCAGCTGCTGGATGACGGGCGGCTGACCGATTCACAGGGCCGGATGGTGGATTTCAAGAATACGATTGTCATCATGACCTCGAACATCGGCTCGCCGCATCTGATTCAGGGCACCGATGACAACGGTGAGCTTACGAATGCTGTCAAGGACCGGGTCATGAAAGAGCTGAGCGGCCATTTCCGGCCAGAGTTCCTGAATCGTGTAGACGACATTGTGATGTTCAAACCGCTCCAGTTGGCTGAGATTGAGCAGATTGTGGTCAAGTTGGTAGATGGACTCCGCCTGCGTCTGGCAGACCGCGGCGTTGGGCTTGTACTTAGCGAGTCAGCGGTACGGTTTATCGCAAGAGAAGGTTTTGATCCGGTATATGGCGCAAGACCGCTCAAACGGTTCATCCAGCGGAGTCTGGAGACCCGTGTGGCGCGCGCCCTGATTGCAGGTGAGGCAGAAGAAGGCTCGGTAATAGAGGTCAACGAGGCTGAAGGCGAACTGTCCGTATCGGTCAGTCATCCGAAGCCGGCAGAGGCGCTTAACACCATTTAATGGAAATGGCGGCGAGCCAGCTGCAGAGGATGATGATACCTATAGCTGCACTTCGTACAATTCAATGCGCTGCGAGATTCATCGCAACTGTTGAACTATATGGTATACTGCCCAATTTCACTGAGCAAAACAAACGTGTTATTCCTTCTATCATATCCCAGTTTGTTCCAGTAAAATAGATGGAGTAGATGGTGATGTAATTGCCGGAAATCTAATGACGGCTTGCTGCATGAACCGGGCGGGGGTGAGATAATCAGGAACATATCTTTGTTAAAAGGGATTCGTTATTTTTTCTCGGCGGCAGTCATTGTCTTTGCGATTCTTGTATTTATCAAGCCTAATGAAAATATAGGGTTGCTATTGATGAGCTCAAGCCTAAGTATGATGTGTTTATTCCAGGCGTTTGAGACCAGAGCCACGCAGGCAAAAGCAGGGTCACGACAGTATGCCAATTATGTGATGCTGCTGGTTGCATCCGCCGCGAACCTGGCTGCTTCTCTGTATATATTTAGCAGCCTTTTTTAGAGTGCTTATGCTCCAGGCCAACAAGCGTCCACAAGCCGTAAAGGCTGGGGACGCTTGTTTTTTTGGACCTGTCACGATACAGACGCCGGAGCTAACGCACCTGACAAGCCCCCTTACATCAGCTGCTCCTTTATTTTTAAATGACGATACAGCAGATATGCCGAAACAGAGCACAACAGCGCGCACAGTCCGATGAAGCCGTAGCCAGCCTGCAGTCCGCGCAGCAGTCCGATACCTTCCTCTTGTCCCGAGGAGAATAACTCCTTAATCCCTTCGGTGATGGCACCGATGAAGTAGTTGCCCAGCACGCTGGCAACACCGATGAGGGTGACGACGAAGGTGATTGCCGTATCACTTGCATTGCGGTAGCGGTCAGCGATCAGTGCCATAACTGTCGGGTAAATGGGCGCGATGCCGAGACCGGCGATGGCGAACAACACGGCTCCCGGTTCTCCCCAGAGGATGGCAGCGAAAGTACAGATGCCCGAGAATGCAGAGAACACAATCAGCGACAACGCAAAACCGATCTTGTCCGTCAGGGGTCCGAGCACAAGCCGGGCCAGCGTGAAGCAGAGGAAGAACGCGGACAGCATGCCGGCCGCGGCTGGTGTTTCCCAGCCGTAGGCTTTTTCCAGGAAATTGACCAGCCAGCCGCCGACAGCCAGCTCTGAGATCACGCCGAACGAAAGAACAGCAACCAGCAGCCAAATAACCGGATCACGGGAAATCGCGGAGAGCGGAATCCGGTCCTCTGTCCGTGTGGCATCGCCGGGGAACTTGCCCAGAAACGCTGGAATCATAGGAATCATGGACAGCATCAGAATCATCAGATACACTCCGCGCCAATCCAGCATATGGCCGAATACCGTCACCGTCATCAGCCCGGAGGAGATCAGCGGAGCGACGGTTGAACTTAGCCCATAGAAGAAGTGCGACAGGTTCATCATCGTCCCGGTATTCTTCACAAAGATCCTTGCTCCAAGCACTGCGAGACCGATTTCCAGCATGCCGTTGCCGATATACATCAGGAAAAAAGAGCCTGACAGCGCCGGGTAGCTATGAGAGAGGAAGATGAACACACCGGAAACGGCCATGGAGCCGAAGGCGAGCAAGCTGACCGCCTTGATGCCGATCTTGCGGATCAGCAGGGCAGTGAAGGTGCAAGCCAGCAGATACCCGAGTGAGTTCAGCGACAGCAGGGTACCGAGCTGCATCTCATCCAGCCGGAGATCACTCTGGATACGCGGAATGGCGGGACCTTTGATATTTTCAGAAAAGCCGAAGATCAGATAGCCAATGAATACCGTCAGCAGCTGCAGTGTATAATTGCGTTTGGATGAAGCGGAATGGAGAGCCGGATCAGCTTTCAAGATGTACCTCCTGGAGTTAAAGTGCGTCCTGGTTAGGGTTCTAACCACATGAGGTTCATTATATCACCGCTCACTCCGTCCAAGGAACCAGATTAGGATGCTGGTCCAGAATGGACATATACTGCTCTTTCCAGCCGTATAGGCCGTCTGGATCAAGCAGCATATAGCGCAGATATTTATCCAGCCGCAATTCAGCCTTGGACCAGCCCAGGTGTTTCAGCCGCAGATTGCTTAGCAGATGGGGAAGCTCAAAAACATTCTCCGGCAGCCGTCCACAGTGCTGGGGAAGATCATTCCATGCATAGCTGAAATCCTTGCGGTAGCGGAGCAGAAAGGGCCGGTAGCTCAGATGGGAGCGCCAATACTTGTCTTCACGGTAATGACGGTCATCCCAGAAATCGTACAGGCGGAAGCAGAACAGATCGCAGCTGTCCTCACGCAGCAGGCTGTCGATGTCTCCGGCAAACCGCTCTTCAAAAATCTCATCCGCATCCAGACTAAGTATCCATTCGGGATCGGTCTTCACAACCTCTTCCCATTGCTGCTTGCGCAGCTCGGATTCATTGCTAAACTTGGAGATGCTGTTGCGCACAAGGTGAAGCGGAATCCCCTGAAGAACCTCCCGGCAGATATCAGCCGTACCATCGGTGCTGCCGTCGTCGATGATAACCGCTTCGTCGATGTACTGGCGGTGCGTCTGCAGAACCTGCCGCAGGAACCGCTGGCCTTCATTCTTGACCACCATGGTCAGGGTCAGCTTGGGTCTGCGGAGTGCAGCCCGTCTTTCAAAAGATACAGCAAATTCAGCTGCCGCATGCGCAGCCTTGATGCTGTCTGCTCCCGCTTCCGGCAGCGGCTCCTTGCGCAGCCGCTGTAAGGCCTCCGCTTCCGTCCAAGGCTTGGCGCCGTCCTGGGCGGCGGATGGTGCAGCCGCTTTAGCCCCGGCACCATCTGCTGCGGTCCGCTCGTGTCCTTCGTTCTCCCCGTCCTCCGTCACTTCCGCTGTTCCAGCTTCAACCTGCTCTACCGCTTCTTCAGCACATTCATTCTCTGCGTCCTCCTGGGTAATAACCTCTGGTTCCACCCTGCAGAGCCGGATGAAATCTGCCACCTTGTCAAGGTCGCTGTCCCTGTACAGGTGCAGCGCCGGATAATGGGTATCCACATAGAGTGGAATGCCCAGGGCGGAGGCGCGGATGCAGAAGTGGCGGTCTTCGCCCCAGTAGGAGATATTGCGGACCCTGTCATAGCTTGCGCCTGCAGTAATCGCCTTACGGCTAATCAGGGTACATGCGCCCAGTCCGCCAACCTCATAGATGCCCGGCTGCTGCAGCTTGGCCAGAAACTGGTGGAATCTGCGGTTGATTTCCTCCTGGCTGAGCTGCTCGCCCGGCTCTGCTTCCCATTGGTTGTATTCATCATGCATCCAGACCTGCGGCTGCAGCAGGGTGCCCGGCTGCCACTGCGTCCAGAAGACCTCGGAAATAATGTCCCTGTCTGTTCCAATCAGGTGCAGCAGCGTGTCCGGGTGCAGAATCAGGTCGGAATCGATCAGGAACAGATAATCATAGTCGAAGGCTTCAGCCCGCCGGATCATCAGGTTCTTGAAGCCTGCTACCTTCCAGACGAGGCTGGAGTTCCAGAAATGGGTTGTATCATTGCGGATATAGGCATCATGAAGGCCAGAGGATTGCAGGAACACTTCATTTCTGCGGGCGGCAAACTCCTCAAGCAGACGGCTGGATGCCTCATCCTCGTTGTCGTCGATCAGATAGAAATCCAGTTCGATATTTACGCGCCGCAAGCGCAGCAGAGAATTCAGGAATTCCTGCAGAATATGCGGCTTCTGGTGAATCGGGCTGCCAAGCAGCACCCGCTTCTTGCTCTCGTTCATCATGGTCCACTCCAGTACAGATAGATGTATGGATTATATGTATTCAATATATTTACAGAGGTACTGGACTAACCCTCATTTTTTGCGGGATAAGGAGTTCAAACCATGTTTTTCCTTCGTGTTACATTTATGTTAATTCCCATCCATTGTAATTCCGAGTATTCCGATATATAATTCAGAAAAACAAAGAGTGAGCTTGCTCATAGACAATGGAGGAGAGAAAGATATGCGCAGAGGGTTATCTGGGGTTATAGCTATCATATTGTTAACATTTTTGATTAGTGCGTGCTCCGGGGGGAACAACGCCGCATCACCGGCAGCAAGCGGGACGCCTGCAGAATCACAGCAGCCTGCTGCGGGCGAAGGGCCGAAGGATGGTGGAAGCCTGATTATCGGTGTAGCAGCCGACCCGGTAGTGCTTAATCCGAACTATGCGGGCGACCGTGTCAGCCTGACGATTGACCAGGCGCTGTACGCGCCGCTGTTTCAGGTCAACAATGGGAAGAAAACCTTTTATCTGGCAGATAGCCTGACACCATCTGCCGATAATCTTACCTATACACTGAAGCTGAAGAGTGGACTTACCTGGCATGACGGGGAGAAGCTTACAGCCGATGACGTAGTATTCACTATCGAGAAGATTCTGGACGAGAAGCAGAACAGCTTCCTGCGGGCCAACTTCCTGATTAATGACCAACCAATTACCGCCACGAAGGTGGACGATCTGACTGTGGAATTCAAGCTGCCTCAGGTCAGTCCGGCTTTCGAGGCTACCCTGGTGCAGGTCACTCCGATTCCGAAACACATTTTTGAGAATGAAACCGATATTGAGAAAAGCACCAAAAACGCTGCTCCAGTGGGCTCCGGCCCATTCAAGTTCAAAGAATACAAAGCAGGCGAATATCTGACACTGGAGCGTTTTGACAACTATTTCGGCGGCAAGCCGCACCTGGATTCAGTGACCTACCGGATTGCCAAGGATGCGAATGCTGCGAACCTGGCCTTGCAGAACGGTGAAATTAATGTGCAATACCTGGATCCTAAGGATGTAAGCACGATTCAAGCGACCAACAACTTTGAAATCCTGCCGTACGCCGAAGGACGTTTGTCGTATCTGATGTTCAATGCGAACAGCGATACCGGTGTCCTGGCCAAAAAAGAAGTCCGTCAAGCCTTGTCACTGGCACTCAGCCGTGATGAAATCATCCAGACCGCCTACACTTCCAGTGAATATGCGGATCCGGCTAAATCCTTCCTGACTCCGGATGCGTTGTACTTCACGAATGATGTGCCTACCTTTGATAACGATGCAGCGAAGGCCAAGGAAATGCTCCAAGCGGCAGGAGTCAGCAATCTGAAGCTGAGATTCATCGTGCAGAGCGGCAACAAGGCGCAGGAAGCCATCTCGCTGTATGTACAGCAGAAGCTGAAGGCTGTCGGCGTGGATGTTGAACTGAAGAGTATGGATTCTTCGGCCTGGGTTCAGAAGTTCATTGACCTGAAGGCTACTGATTTCGAACTGGCCCTGACCGGCTATATTATGGGTTATGATCCGGATGCTTACCGCATTCTGTTCACTTCTGGAGCGTCATCGAACTATTCGCATTATGCGAATCCGGAAGTCGACAAGCTGCTGAATGAAGGTGCAGGCGAAGCTGACCCAACCAAACGTGCGGATATTTACAAAAAAGCGCAGGAGATCGTCGCCGGAGATGCGCCGATTTATCCTATCGCATATACCAAAACCGTTGTTGCGATATCCAAGAACTACGGCGGTCTTGAAGAAGCGGTACTGAAGCCTGTCGTGATTTTCGAAGACCTGTCCAAGATCTATCAGAAATAAGCGCGGGAAAAATAAATGCGGGGAAAAAGTAAGCTGGGCCGCCCAGCTTATTTTTTTGCCGGCGGGGAACGGGAGAAGCTGCGTATGAGACAACTCATCGTCCGAAGATTGCTGCAAACACTGCCGATGCTGTTTTTTGTATCGGTAGTGTGCTTTACCATGATCAAGCTGGCTCCGGGAGATCCGGTGCTGTCTTTTGTTACACCGAATATGCATGCGGATGATATTGAGCGTATCCGTCATAACCTGGGACTGGACAAACCGGCCTATATTCAGTATTTCATCTGGATCAAAGAAATGGCACAGGGGAACTTCGGGTATTCCCTGGTTAATCACCAGCCCGTCCTTGGGCAAATTCTGGAGCGCCTGCCGGCAACCGCCGGTCTGATGGGCAGCGCGATCGCGCTGGCTGTGCTGCTCTCGATTCCGCTCGGCCTGATTGCCGGAGCGAACCGCAACCGCTGGGCCGACAAGCTGATTAACTTCATTTCCTATGTTGGAATCTCCATTCCATTATTCTGGCTGGCGATTCTGTTGATGTACCTGTTCGCGATCAAGCTTCACCTGCTCCCAAGCATGGGCATGCGCACTATTGGGGTAGAATCCGCGGCAGATGTGCTTAAGCACGGCATTTTGCCTTGCTCCGTGCTGGCCTTTGGTTTTCTTGCCGGTTATGTGCGTTATATCCGCTCCAGCACTATTGGGCAGCTGAAGGAGGAATATGTACAGATTCAGTATGCTTTTGGCTCCAAAAAGTCGACGATATTGTTCCGTCATGTCCTGAAGCATGTGCTGCTGCCGGTGATTACGCTGCTCGGTATGTCGATGGGGGATCTGGTGGCGGGTGCTATCGTGACGGAGACGGTTTTTTCCTGGCCGGGCATCGGCTCACTGGGCATGACAGCAGTCAAGGGAATGGATTATCCGCTAATCATGGGGATTACCCTGTTCTCCTCCCTGATGCTGATCTTTGGCAATCTGGTGGCAGATATACTCTACAGCTTCGTGGACCCGCGAATCCAACTAAAGGGGTGACCTCATGAACCGCAGTAAATGGAAAAATGTAAAAGACGAGCTGTTTGCGAACGGTCTGGGTGTCGCCGCCTTGCTGACGCTGATCGTGTTCACGCTTGGGGCAGTGTTTGCCTTTCTGTCCGGCTATGACCCCAATGCCATGGATGCCATGGCCCGGCTCACGCCGCCGGGTACCGGCCACTGGTTCGGTACGGACGACTATGGCCGGGATTATCTGGCGAGAGCGCTATACGGCGGGCGCATCTCTCTCCTGGTCGGCTTCGCTTCAATGATTGTGGCGACAGGCATCGGGGCTACCATAGGTGTAATCAGCGGCTACTTTGGCGGCTGGCTGGATAATCTGCTGATGCGGATGCTGGATGTAATCATGTCGATTCCGTCCTTTCTGATTCTGCTGCTGCTCAGTGTGTATTTGAAGCCAAGCGTCGGTAACCTTATCATTATAATTGCTCTCTTGATGTGGATGAACGTGGCCCGGGTTGTCCGGGCGGAGACGATGACGATCAAGGAACGTGAATATGTGCTCTATGCCAAAGCTTCAGGACAAAGCGCCTCCGGCATCATTTGGCGGCATATTCTTCCCGGCCTGGTCCCGGTCATTATCGTAGGTGCGACGAACAATATCGCTTCAGCGATTATGATGGAATCCTCGCTGAGCTTTCTCGGGTTTGGCGTGCAGCCGCCGAATGCGACGTGGGGCAGCATGCTGAACAGCGCGCAGGGTTATATTGCCCAGGCGCCTTATCTCGCGCTGTTCCCGGGTCTTTTGATCCTGCTGACTGTACTGAGCTTTAATGTGCTGGGTGATATTTTACGTGTCGGCTTTGAACCGAAGCTGATGCGGAGATAGGGAGAGTGAAGACATCATGACAAAGCGGCTGCTGTCTGTTGAGGATTTACAGGTTTCGTTCGCTACCCGGGATGGGGAGAATCAGGCCGTCCGGGGGGTCAGCTTTCATATCGATGCCGGTGAAACGGTGGGGATTGTCGGGGAATCCGGCAGCGGCAAAAGTGTCACGGCCAAAGCGATCATGTCGCTGATTACGCCTCCGGGACGTATAACAGCCGGGAATATCGAGTTTCGGGGCGAGCGTCTGACCGGGCTTTCAGAGAAGGAGTGGCGGAGTCTGCGGGGCAACCGGATCGCAATGGTCTTTCAAGACCCGATGACCTCCCTGAATCCGGTGAAAAAAATTGGCCAGCAACTGACGGAGGTCATCCGCAGACACCGTGGACTGAATAAAGAAGCGGCGGTTGCCGAAGCAGCCAGGATGCTGCTCCAGGTAGGTATCCAGAATCCGGAACAGCGTCTGAAGCAGTATCCGCATGAATTCAGCGGCGGAATGCGTCAGCGCGTAATGATCGCCATGGCGTTGTCCTGCCAGCCGGAGCTGCTGATCGCCGACGAGCCGACAACAGCGCTGGATGCGACGATACAGGCGCAGATCCTGGACCTGTTCAAGGAGCTCAAAGAGAACTCTGATACGGCCATTGCATTGATTACCCATGACCTGGGTGTGGTTGCACAGGTCTGCACCCGCGTGATTGTGATGTACGGAGGGGTGATTATGGAGGAAGGGACGGTGGAGGATATCTTTTACCGTCCCCGGCATCCGTACACGGAGGGCCTGCTGCGCTCGATTCCGAAGCGCGGCGGCGGTTCACGTGAGCGGCTGATTCCGATTGAAGGCACACCCCCGGATCTGCTCGACCCGCCGCCGGGATGCCCGTTCATGGAGCGCTGCCCCCATGCTTTTGCCCGCTGCAGCGAACGTCCGCCTGTAGTAGAACTCACTCCGGGCCACCGCTCTATGTGCTGGCTGGCAGAGGGTGCGCAGGATCAGACTGCAGTTCATGCTGAAGGGAGGAATTCCGGTGAGTGAGAGCAAAGTATTGGTGGATGTGAATAATCTTCAAAAGCACTTCTCTAAAGGCAAGGATATGCGCGGACGCGATACAGCTGTGCTGAAGGCTGTCGATGGCGTAAGCTTTCAGATCCGCCAGGGAGAAACCTTCGGGCTGGTGGGCGAATCGGGCAGCGGCAAGTCCACGGTGGGGCGCTGCCTGCTCCGGTTGTACGATTATACCGGCGGTGAGGTGTTCTTTGATGGCCGGCCGCTTGGCAAGCTTGGGGAGAAGGGACTTAAGCCTTTCCGCCGCCGCATTCAGTCGATCTTTCAGGACCCGTATTCTTCCCTGAATCCGAGCTTGAATGTGCTTGAGCTGATCAGTGAACCGATGAAGATCCATGGCATCTATAAGGGGGAAGAACGCAAGGAGGCGGTCGCTGCACTGCTGGAACGGGTAGGGCTTAAGCGGGAGCATCTGTACCGTTTTCCCCATGAGTTCAGCGGCGGGCAGCGGCAGCGCATCTCCATTGCACGGGCGTTGTCGGTCAGGCCAGAATTTGTCGTCTGTGACGAGCCCATTTCGGCGCTGGACGTTTCGGTTCAGGCCCAGGTCGTCAATATGCTGGAGGATCTGCAGTCCGAGTTCGGACTCACCTATCTGTTCATTGCCCATGACCTGTCGATGGTCCGGCATATATCGGACCGCATCGGCGTCATGTACGGCGGCCGGCTGGTTGAGGTAGCGGACAGCGACGAATTGTATGACAACCCGCTCCATCCCTACACTAAGGCATTGCTATCCTCCATTCTGGAGACGGACCCGCGTAAGGGCAGCCAGAGAATCAGGCTGGAAGGCTATTCTGGTGAAGGGGAAGCAGCTGCACAGGCAATGCTGCGTGAAGTAAGCCCGGGCCACTATGTGGCTCTTGACTGAATACAACACCAATTTACAATGATAATGGGAGGTAATGAGATGACAGAGACCGTACAAAAAGTAAAGCTTTCGCAATGGGATGCCCTGCTGGTAGAATCTCTGCGATCCCTCGGCTGGTCCGATGACGAACTGCTGCGCAGAGTAGAGGCAGGCGAACTGCCGGTGGATGAAAGTGAATATGAATTTGATTATGCCCAGCTGGCCGTTCTGGCGGGTGAGCAGCCGGAAACATTCCGTCAGGCGGTAACACAAGGCTACCAGATCAAATACAATACCATTCGCGGCATCCGCAGCTGGATTTCTGTTGCTCTTGGCAAGCAGGCCGAGCTGGAGCTGGAGGAAGGTAAGGAAGCGGCGGAAATAGCTTTGACCGAGGCCGAAAAAAACAGACTGGCATCTGTGCTCTCCTTCGGCTGGCAGATTACAGGCGGGTCATCAGATACTGGTGGAACCGGAGTATACCGGATTGAGCCGATTCAGAGATAAGTGTGATGTGAAACGCGAGGACAGGCAATAGACAGTTGTTCGCCTATGGCGTTCCAAACGCAGGCACAACTGAAAACCGGACCGGGCAAGCAGCTGCCCCGGTCCGGTTATTTTTTCATCTATTTGTGCTTTTTCAGCAGAAGGGGTAAGCGTGACCTACATATTCAACTGGATCTTACGGGTGCTGAGCACACCTTCCAGGCCGGTAGGGTCTGTGCTTACTTTGCGGGAGACGAATTTCTCAGCCTGCTCTGAAGTGCGGATACGGAGCGGCTTGGTCTCCATTTGCACCAGGTCCCACATCACTTCGGCGACGGAGTCAGCGGTCTGAGGCTCCGTATTACGTTCAAGGAACGTGGCTCTGTAGGCATCCAGAATCGGCTTATATTCGTCTTCCAGAATGCCACCGGTATTGGCTACATGCCCAAGCACGGTGTTGTTGAACTCCGTGGCAATTGCCCCGGGCTCAAGCAAAGAGATATCAATGTTGAACTGTGGTTTGTAATAGGTAGCCATACTTTCCAGTAAGCCTTCCAGTGCGAACTTGCTGGCACAGTAGATCTCGTTCATAGGCTGGCCCACTAGTCCGCCTACGCTGGAGGTTGCCACAATATGTCCATATCCGGTCTTCCGAAGCAGAGGAAGCGCCGCACGGATCGTATGCATCACTCCATAGACATTGGTGTCGAATACGCGGTGGATATCTTCAATCGGTGCTTGTCCAAGCGCCCTAAGGTAGCCGAAGCCAGCGTTGCAGAACAATACATCCAGGTGGCCTTGCTCCTGCTCAATCTGATCGATTACCCGCTGAATGCTGTCAGGTTCTGTGACTTCCAGTTCTACGAATTTCAGATGGGCCACTTCGCTGTATCGCTCCTGATCCCGTTCCAGGTTGCGGGTTCCCGCATAGACAGTCCAGCCCTCCTTAGCGAATTTCAGAGCCGAAGATAGCCCGATTCCGGATGATGCGCCGGTGATGCAGATGATTTTCCCCATAAAGGTTAAGCCTCCATTTGTTTGCAAATTATAAGGATTTGTATATAGTACGGTATAAATCATACTTCGATTTCTCGCTGAAACGGATTCCTGAAAGCGATACGCAGTATCGCTGCTTAAGAAGCATAAGTTTCTAAAAGAAGCGAAGCCGTTTCTACTGGCATATTATAACATATAACAGTCCAGCTCCCGAAATCCGACATAAAGTTAGTGTTTTCGCATATTTGAAGAGGCTTGCAGTTGCTATATGTGATTTCGGTAATGTAGACTATATTATAAAGGTCCTAATTGCAAGCGAATGGAGAGGAACAGAGGAACAATGGATGTATTTAAGCGTTATTATGCGAATTTAACGGTCCGGCGCTTTTTGATTCTGGCGCTGATCGCACTGTTGCTGTACAGTATCCGGGATATGCTCAATCTGGTGCTGCTGACATTTTTGATTGCTTATGTAATGAATAGCTTTCAGGTGCTGCTGTCCAAGCAGATCGGCAAATTCGTCAAGGTGAACAGCAAGGTGATTATTATCATTTTATACCTCGCTCTAATCACGATGATCGTGCTGGCGCTCGTCAAGTATCTGCCCAAGGTATATACGCAGATTACGCAATTGACCGATTTTCTAACCACCCTAACCTCTGAAGATCTCCCGCAGAACGAAATTACACAGTACCTGTTCAATCAGTTGAAGGATTTGAATTATGAATCCTATATGACCCACGGAATTGGATATATACTCAAAATCAGTAACTGGGGGACTACCTTCGTATTATCAACCATTCTGAGCTTTGTCTTCATCCTTGAGAAGAACCGTATTGTCAACTTTACCTCCCGTATGAGAGACAGCAAGATTTCCTGGTTCTATGTGGAACTGGAGTACTTTGGTAAGAAATTCATCTCTTCTTTCGGCAAGGTCATTGAAGCACAAATTCTCATTGCTCTTTTTAATACCCTGTTCACTGTGATAGGCTTATGGATCATGGGCTTCTTTTTTGAACCGTTCCCGTACCTTTTCGCGCTCGCGATCATGATCTTCCTGCTTAGCTTGATTCCGGTGGTTGGGTTTTTAATTTCACTCATTCCGTTGTGTATCATCGGCTACAATATCGGCGGTCTCGTAATGACGCTGTACGTGCTGGGACTGATTGCTGTGCTGCATTTCATGGAAGGCTACTTCCTGAATCCGAAGCTGATGTCCTCCAAAATGAATCTGCCCATGTTCTACACCTTCATTGTGCTGTTGTTTTCCGAGCACTATATCGGCGTATGGGGTCTGATCCTTGGGATTCCTATTTTCGTCTTTTTCCTGGATATTCTGGACATTACCCGGGAGCCTAAAGCCTAAGCTTTGCCTGGCGAAGTTCAATAGCAAGTGGAAACGGCTTCGCCGTCCTTATAAAAGCTTATGCTTCCGAAGCAGCGATACTACATATCGCTTTCAGGAATCCGTTTCAGCGAGAAGTAGAAGGATGACTTATAGCGTGAAACATATAAATCCTTATATTTAAAACCAAAGTGACATTCCTGCTGACCGTAGTGTGAATGTCGCTTTTTTTATTGGGGGAGATTTCAATGATCCGATATCCATCTTTTCATGCGGGAGCCACAATAGGCACAACCGCACCCTCATCTGTGTACAGATGCAGGGCCGCATGCTTGGCGGTTGCATCGGTGTAATCAGGCATTTGATCGGTAGCCGTTTGGCGATGCAGTATTTCCGGAAGCAAACTACCAGGTTGAGGACTACACAGTGGATGATGTATACCAAGAAGCTGTCAGGAGGAGCTGCAGGTTCCTGTCCTCTACGATATCGATTGCGGGCATGTTCCGCCGCAGTTCACCCTCATCAACGGCGCGTATGCCGAAGTAGAAATGAGGGCCGGCGAGGGCGTTGGCTCGTTAAGACAGACTTTTAAACCGTAACGGGGCAAAAAAGAGGGCATCGCCATGCGTCATCGGCGCAGCAGGCCACCGGGCACGAAACAACGGCATAAATGCCGTTATTGGCGGCGCCGTAGGCCGCACGGCGCGAAACAACGGCATAAATGCCGTTACTGGCATCGCAGCAGGCCACTGGGCGCGAAGCAACGGCATATATGCCGTTATTGGCGGCGCAGCAGGCCACCGCGCGCGCAACAACGGCATAAATGCCGTTACTGGCATCGCAGCAGGCCACTGGGCGCGAAGCAACGGCATAAATGCCGTTATTGGCGGCGCAGCAGGCCACTGGGCGCGAAGCAACGGCATAAATGCCGTTATTGGCGGCGCAGCAGGCCGCACGGCGCGAAACAACAGCATAAATGCCGTTACTGGCCCCGCCGCAGGCCACCGGACGCGAAGCAACGGCATAAATGCCGTTACTGGCCCCGCCGCAGGCCGCGTGGCGCGCAACAACGGCATAAATGCCGTTACTGGCCCCACCGTAGGCCACGTGGCGCGCAACAACGGCATAAATGCCGTTACTGGCCCCGCCGCAGGCCTCGTGGCGCGCAACAACGGCATAAATGCCGTTACTGGCCCCACCGTAGGCCACCGGACGCGAAGCAACGGCATAAATGCCGTTACTGGCGGCGCAGCAGGCCACTGGGCGCGAAGCAACGGCATAACTGCCGTTATTGGCGGCGCAGCAGGCCACACGGCGCGAAACAACAGCATAAATGCCGTTACTGGCCCCGCCGCAGGCCACCGGACGCGCAACAACGGCATAAATGCCGTTACTGGCCCCGCCGCAGGCCACGTGGCGCGAAACAACGGCATAAATGCCGTTACTGGCCCCGCCGTAGGCCGCACGGCGCGAAACAACAGCATAAATGCCGTTACTGGCCCCGCCGCAGGCCACCGGACGCGAAGCAACGGCATAACTGCCGTTACTGGCCCCGCCGCAGGCCGCGTGGCGCGCAACAACGGCATAAATGCCGTTACTGGCCCCGCCGCAGGCCACGTGGCGCGAAACAACGGCATAAATGCCGTTACTGGCGGCGCAGCAGGCCACCGTGCGCGCAACAACGGCATAAATGCCGTTACTGGCGGCGCCGTAGGCCGCACGGCGCGAAACAACGGCATAAATGCCGTTACTGGCATCGCAGCAGGCCGCACGGCGCGAAACAACGGCATAAATGCCGTTATTGGCGGCGCAGCAGGCCACCAGGTGATATCGCCGCCGTTACCCAAATAAAAACAGGTTATCTCCTAGCAGTTTTCTGCGGGGGAGACAACCTGTTTTTTCAGACTATATCGAGCGTATGTACCCTCTGTCAGCCGAATGAAGTCATTACACTTTGGGTTACAATCTCTTGTAATTCAGCTTTTTGCGCGGTATATTGCTGCCGGGTGATGCTACCGCTGGCGAGGCGTTGATCAAGCTGCTGTGTAAGCTGGTTCACCTGCAAATTAATGATGCTTCCAATATTTCCGCCATTCTCCACAGCGATATCCTTCAGCGACTTACCGTCGTACAGCGCGTCATACAGCTCTTGGTCCGAGGATTGATTCAACGCTTCCAGCAAATCATCTTTCTCGGCTACATTGGTGGCAGACCATTTGGCGACTGGACTCGCATTTGCGATGGGTTTGCCCCAGGTGGTTCCACCGAAGGAGATCGCTACAATCATGCTCCCGACAATCATCACTCGTTTAATATTCATACTATTCATCCTCTTTTCAAGTTATATTATATCGGCACAGGGTTATTAGTTTCATGGGATAGGATACTTATGCTTAAATTCATTGTAACCGGCAAAGCTGAGGTTAAGCTTAACTCTTCTTTAAGATAACCTAAAGAATAGGCCTCTGCCGGATACTACGTTTTACATCATACGGGGTCTCAACTATTTTCAGGCAACGGAACTTTTCCGCACGGTGTCCGTCTGGAAGTATATGTGCACTTAGGGGCAAGATTAAGGCTGAACAGGCCGGGCATGAAATAAATAACCGCAAGTGAAAGAGGTGAACCTCCATTGACCAAAAAAGTGCTGGTAGTCGATGACGAGCCTGGTATTGTAAATGCGATTGCCTATGCGCTGAGGCGTGAAGGCTATGAGGTGGATACCGCCGGAGACGGAGAAGAGGCGCTTGCCAAAGCACAAATTTTTCATCCCAACGTGATGGTGCTGGATGTGATGATGCCGAAGCTGAACGGGTATGATGTATGCCGCAAGCTGGAGGACCGTGATGACATAGGGATTATATTGCTTACCGTCAAAAATGACATTGTCGATAAAATCGTCGGCCTGGAGCTGGGAGCGGACGATTATATGACCAAGCCGTTTGAGATCCGCGAGCTGCTGGCCCGGGTGAAGGCGCTGCTGCGCAGGCTGGAGAAGAATACGGCCGAGGTCAAAAGCGAGCTGATCGAATATGGTGCGTTGCGGGTTCACCCGGACCGGAGATCGGCCCAGCTTGGGGAGGAGCTTCTGGAGCTGACACCGAAGGAGTTCGATCTCCTGCACCTGCTGCTCTCCCATCCGCAGCGCGTCTATATGCGCGAAGAACTCCTGGAGCAGGTCTGGGAAATGGACTATGCGGGCGGTACGCGCACAGTGGACATTCATATCCAGCGGCTGCGCAAAAAACTGGGCGAGCCCTACCAGAATATTCTGCAAACCGTCTATGGGGTTGGTTACAAGGCTGTTCCGGCGGGTAGCTTCGCATGAGGATGAGCATCAAGCTGAAATTCAGCCTGTTTCTGGCGGTGCTCTTGATTCTATCGATTAGCATCCTGAGCTATTTCGTACTGCAAGGAGTAGAACGTAACCAGCAGGCACAGATCGAGAGTGCACTCGCCCAGCATGTCAAAACGGTAAATCTGCGCGTCAAACAGACCTATTATACCGGTACACGGCTTGAGCCGCAGGCATTCATGCAGCAGCGGGGGAAAGCGCTGGCTGTAGAGCTGGCCGGGTTCACCGGTCTGCAGGTGACACTGTACGATGCAGACGGGCAGCAGGCGGGGACGTCCCGGCAGGGGGGAGACCCGGCGGCGGGGCAGAAACCCGCCGATGCGCTGGCCTATGCGCTGCAGAACAAAATCGCCTACCAAAGCTCCGGCGATACCATGCTCTATCTGGCACCGCTGCAGGGGCCTGATCAACAGATGGGAGTGGTCCAGCTGGAGTATCCGCTGCAGGATGCCCAGAACTTCCAGCGGACGCTGTTGAATCTCTTCCTGACCACGGGCGCCGCAGTTTTGGTCTTAAGTTTCATTGGCGGCTACCTGTATTTCAACAAGGCCGCCGCGGCCATCGGGCGGCTGAAGAGGGCGGCGGAATCGATCCGCCGCGCCGAGTACATCTCGGCTCCCCCGGTCAAGCGCAAAGATGAGCTGGGCGAGCTGGCTGAAGGCATTTACTTCATGAGCCGGGAGATCGACAGCAGCATTGCCGCGAAGGACGAGGAGCAGCGCAAGCTGCAGCTCGCCGTGCAGAAGCTTCAGGCGCTGGAGCAGCAGCAGAAGCAATACATCGGCAATATCAGCCACGAATTCAAGACGCCGCTGACATCAATCAAGGCTTATGTCGATCTCTTGAACATGTACGATGATGATCCCGGGCTGCTGTCGGATGCCAAGCTCAGTATTGCGAAGGAGACGCAGCGGCTCTATGAAATGGTGGAGAAGGTGCTGCAGCTGACGGCGCTGGAGAAATATGATTTTGAATCCCAGGCGGAGCTGCTGGAGGTAGCGGACGTATTGCAGGATATCTGCGGACGCATGAAGGGCAAGGCAGAACGGTACGGGCTCACCATCACGCTGGACGTACAGCCGGCGCGGATCTGGATTGATAAGGAAAGTTTCATGCATATCTTCATTAATCTGCTGGATAATGCGATCAAATATAATGTCCCGCAAGGGACGGTTCATCTTCACAGCGTGGTCCGGGATCAACGGGTCTGGATCACGTTCAGGGATTCCGGCATTGGCATACCGACAGAATTCAGAGAGAAGATTTTCGAGCCCTTCTACACCGTTAACCGTGACCGCTCCCGACAGTCAGGAGGGACAGGATTAGGTTTGTCTCTGGTCCGTAATCTGGTGGAGAAGCAGAACGGAACCATTGCCCTGCTGGAGCCGGATGGTGAAGGTACGGCGTTTCAGCTGTCTTTTCCCGTCATGACCTGAAGGGCTTAAGTTTACAACTTGGAAACATCTGGCGGGTTATTTGGAAATAAGTATCCGTTATGCTGGGAGCAACTCAATCAGGGGGGAACCATACTATGAATCCTGACCACAACTTCAGGCCAGGCAAAGCGGTGCAGATTCTGCTGTGCTGTGCTATTCTTCTGTCCATGGCTGCCTGCAGCAAGGAGAATACGGATTCACGTCAGACCGTCGAGAAATCGGGCACAACAATCACGGTCATGGATAATACCAGTGAATCCGTATATACGAAGCTGAAGCTTGCGGGTATCGAAAAAACCGAGGGTATACGGGGTTTGGATTTTGTCAGCGAGGAGGTCATCGTACTCGATAAAGAGAACCGTAATCTCCCTCCGCAGACGGTGGAAGGCCAGGAACGGTATCCGCATAATCTCTATCTCCGCACACTCTCTTCGGGTGCAGAAACGCCTCTGCAGGAGGGGGAGAAGAATTATGGCGCGGCGCAGCTGTCCCCGGACAAAAGCCGAGTTTTTTACAAAGAACTCTATGATGCTACCGGAATTGGTTTCATTATGAATCTGGCCACGGGTGTATCTGTGAAGGCGAGTGCTGCAGAGTTCCGAAGTGAGGAAGGGGCGTGGGCCGACAATGAACATGTGCTTTTCCCGGATATGGAGGGGAATATTGTAAGAGCAGATGTGAACGGCAAGCAGGAAACAGTGCTGAAGACTGGCATTCCTTACGTTCATGAGGTTGTTCAGTCCGGCGGCCGGATTCTGTATATTACAGGGGAAGACAGCCAGCTCAGTGCCTATGATACCGAAACGAAGCAGACCAAGGTGCTGAAAAAGAATGTGATGTGGGCGATTCCGTCACCGGACGGAAGCAGACTGGCGATTGTAGAGCGGACGAAGCCTGGAGAGATGGTGCTGCTGATCTGCGACAGTGAAGGCAGTGAACAGTCCCGGCTGGCTGCAGGCCAGCAGATCTTCGGGACCAGCTGGTCGCCGGACGGCAGCAAGCTGGCCTATGTAACCACATCCGCAAACGCTGCCGAGGACCAGGATGGCCTGTTCATCACCGAGGTAGAGACGGGGGAGCAGACACCTGTGCTAAATGACATTGAGGTGTCGGACCAGCTGCGCTGGAGTCCCTCGGGCAAAAAGCTGCTGGCATCCGTTTCGGTCCTGAAGGATAATGCATACCAGTTCATTACGTATGTCGTACGACTGTCTTAATATGCCGAATAAAGGCATCCTTAGGGATTATTGGGGATGCCTTTTTGTGGTTTGGCGGGAAGAAATTCACGACCCCATAAATATAAATAATAACGCTTTCGCATGTGATATTTATGTGAAAATGTTAATGGATAACATTTAATTACAAAATTCACCTTACTTCGACAAAGGCAATGTGATATATTTTGGACGAAATTGAAAGGGAATCAAATTTTTCTGAAAAAAGGATGAAAGTGGAGGCGAGTAGATGGAAGCTCTGGTATGGTCATCCAATCACAAGCTGGAACTCTGCGATTGTGAGGAGCCGCAGATCACAGCGGCGGATGAAGTCAAAATCCGGATTGAAATGACAGGTGTGTGCGGAACGGATCTAGCGGTCATAACCGGTAAAGAGGAGGGTGCTCCAGATATTATTCGCGGTCATGAGGCTGTAGGCACCGTCGTAGAAATCGGCAGCAGCGTCGACCGCGTGAAGGTGGGAGACCGGGTAGTTATTGATCCGAATCAAAGTTGCGGTGAATGTTATTTTTGCCTGAAAAACCAGCCTCACCTGTGTATGGGCATAGACGGAATGGGAATGCCCATAGCAGGCTTGAATCGAAATGGGACATTCACTTTTTTTTACTCAACTGCACAAACGTTTGCACACCGTATTCCGGATCATATGAGCTGGGAGACGGGGGTGTTAATTGAGCCGCTTGCCTGTGTGCTGCACAATTTCAAGGAGGCTGGCGTTTCGGCAGACGATAAGGTGCTCATTCTCGGGTCGGGCCCGATGGGGATTTTGTGCCAAATGGTCAGCAAATCGATAGCAGCGCTCACCGTTGCGACAGAAATTAATCCCTACCGGCTCGCCTTTGCAAGAGAAATTTCAGATTTCGCTATGACACCATCCCAATTCACCGAAGCCACCGTACACGAGATCTGCTCGGGCCACAAATTTGATCTGATTATCGATACAGTGGGCACCCAGCTCGAATTCGCAGAGAGATGGATTGAGCGTGGAGGGCGTATTGTTCCTTTTGGGATTAATGCGAAGTACCGGTACACATTTTCCCCCACCAAATTTGCACAGCAGGCGATCAAAATTATCGCAGCAGGGGAGTACCGCCACATGTTCGAGGAGGCTTTACGATTTGCTGCTGAGACACCGGAATTGAAGAAACTAGTCACTAGAAAAGTGAAGTTGAATCAGCACGAAGCAGCAATTAACGAGCTTATCGGCTATGAATTGGACACTTTGAAGCCGGTTGGGAGTGAAACTGTAAAGACGGTTTTTGTTCCGTAAACGTAGAATTACGATCAACGAGAGGGGGTACCTGCCAATGAGCAAAGACAGCAAATTAAGACTTGTTCAGGATTACTTGTCTACTCACAAGGATAAAGACGTGGAGCCGATTTGGATACCTGCTGTGTGGAACGAGTGCCAATATGAACGTGTTCTCTTCGCCAAAGAGGGTGAAATTTGTGTGCACCCGTATGATTTTATGACAGAGCACTTCAACTATTTGGACAAGCTTTCGTGGAGGTATTTGCTCAAGGAGCGCACGAACCTGGATGACAGTGCGATCTATTCTGCGCTTGTCCGTTACTCAACAGCTTGGGATTACAATCATGACGGAACAACAGAGTCCGGTACTTTTTTGCGGTTCTGTATTCTTCTGCCGCTGCTGAAAAGGATGGGTATCAATATTTTGTACATGCTTCCGGTTAACCAGTATAGCACGTTGAACCTGAAGGGAGACATCGGATCGCCTTACGCTGTGCAATCGTTATTCCGCCTGGACCAGAACCTGCATGACAGCCTGCTCGACGGGATGGACAACTTCACCATTCACGATGAGCTTGGCGCTCTGGTAGAAGCCTGCCATTTGCTTGATATTAAAACCGTTGTCGATTTCATTCCGCGTGTAACCGCCAAAAACAGTGAGTTCATAGCTGAACATCCTGATTGGGTGTATTGGATCAAGACGGATGCTCTCGAAGGCTTTGCACCGCCATCGATTCCAGAGCTTGGTTTTTTTGAGGAATGTACGCCTGACAAGCTGGAGCTGGTCTATCGAAGCCAAGAGACGGAAGCGTTTCTTCGTAAGTTTTCACAGCCGCCAAACGAACTGAATCCAGTCATTTGGCAGCAGTTAAGAGAAAGGGCTGCCAGAACCGGAGAAGAAATACTGACTTTGGTGGAGGAAGAACTGGGGATAACGACTTCTCCGGCGCATTCTGACTGGATTAATGATGTGCAACCGATTTGGACAGACATTACGTTCTTGCGCCTCTATAAGGATTTCTCTCCGCAAGTGAGACATCTTATACGTCCGGATCAAGCGCCATTTGTGCTGTTCGATACCATTAAATGCAATGACTACCCGGGAGAAGAACCCAATCTTGAGCTGTGGGATGTTCTGGAGCAGGCAGTACGGTTTAATCTCGAAACATATGGTATTGACGGCTTCCGGATTGACATCGGACATGTGCTTCCGACTCAGCTGCTTACCCGTATTTTTGACACGATAAAAGAGATACATCCGAATGCCATATTGATTAGCGAAGACTTGTTTAACCGTAATCACAAGAAAGCGGCCAGCACCGGCTACAATATTATGCTTGGCAGCGGATGGAATGTTATGACGCAAATGACGAAGGACAATCTGGTTGCCTACCTGGAGGAACTGCCTGAGTTAAATATCCATGTGTTTGCCTGTGCAGAAACGGCAGATACACCCCGGATTACGAGCCGGGGCGGGGTAGAGGTTGCCCGTATGACCGCGGTATTTAATCAATTTCTTCCGAACGCGATTCCATACGTGACAACCGGTTATGAAATGAACGAAGAGCAGCCGTTGAACTGCGGTCTTGGAGACAATACGAACGGAAGTGACATCCCGCGCGCATTTTTTAATGTCCTGCAGATTAATTGGACGAATCCTGCACCGCTTCTGCCACTGCTGGCTGAGCTAAGTGACTTCAAAAAAGACTGGCTCGAGCTGGTCAAGCCGGACAACTTCTTCGTGGCTGAATCACCGGAGGGGACCGTGCTCTACGGATACATGCGTGGCGATCTAACGATGCTGTGCTGCTTTAATTTGAATGCTGATGCTAGCTCTGAAATTGATTTGATGGCTGCCGTCCCTGGCCGCGGTCCAATGACTGTGGCACTGGATAGCTCCTTAACTACCGGCAGCATAGGTCAGTCGCTAGACCACTTGCTGCTAACACCCAATCAGGCTGTGGTGCTTGTCAGCAACCATAGTCAATTAAAGGAGAGAGGCTGCTATGCAGAGGAACCACAAAGAACTCGTCTTATGGCATGAATTTGACGGTCCGGGGGATACCTCGATTGAAGTGCTGGAGGGAATTTGCAAGCTGTACACGGAGCGCTTCGGTATACAGGTGACCCCACAAGTGATGAACATTACGGAGCTCATTGCGGGTCTGAACCGGATTAAGGACACACGTCAGGGTCCGCAGCTGGCAATGGTTCCTGCTGACATGTCCTCCTATGTCGGGAACGGGCTGTACTCCGAAGTGCCGGGCGGGCTGTTTGCCGATGTGCTCACTGAGAGTGCTCTTTCAACGATGCAGGTAAATGGTGTTCAGTATGGTGTACCGGTATTGCGGGGCAACCATTTGGTTGTCTATTACAATACAGAAATTTATGCCAGTCCGCCGACGGCATGGGACATATTCGAAGAGGCAGCAGAGCAGCTGTCCGCTCAGGGTATCGTGCCCATCGGAGCGGATTTACAGCAAGGCTACTGGTTTATTCCGTTCCTTTCGGCATTTGGCGGTTGGCCCGTAGAGGCAGGCAAGCCGAATCTTGCCACCTCTGAAATGAAGCAGGCGCTTCATTTTATCCGCAACAAGATGGACCAAGGTGTACTCACCAGTCTCGACGGCTCAAACGGGCTGCTTGAGCAGTTCATCGACGGTAAGGTCGGCGCTATTATTTGCGGCGAGTGGATTTATAACCATCTGGACAAGCATATGAAGCATAAGCTTGGGGTTTGTCAGCTTCCAGTCATTGCAGGCCGGCAATCTTTGTCCATGTCTTCTTCCATCGGCCTGCTTTACCCTAATCATTCGTTAGCGTCGGAGGAACGGGACCATATCTTATCGTTCACGCGTTTTATGCTAAGCGAAGAATGCCAGTCGATGTGGGCGTTTCAAGTACAGCGGATTCCGGCTCATGAGAAGGTACAGAATCGTCTGGCCGCTTCTGCCGCCCCTAACAAAAAAAAGATTTTGTCGCTTCTGGATCATGCGCGCCCGATGCCTAACGATTCATTCATGATCCATATCTGGGAGGCGCTTAGTGCCGGTCTGACCGAACTGTCTATGAGTAATCCGGAACAGGCGCTCCAACAAATAGATCTGACGATCCAGAAATCTTTAAGCGCATTTCAAAGCCAATAAGAGACGGGGAGAAGCGAAATGAAAACTACTATATTCAGCCAAATTTCTATAGATGGAAAGCTAACGATGGGGGCAGGCAATTCGAGTAAGGAGCTATTTTCGTTGTTTTCCAGTCAGGATATCGAATTTATCCATCTATTCCGGGGCAATGTACAGGGCATTATGGTCGGTAAAAATACAATTCTGACGGACAATCCGTTTCTCACGAACCGATATGAGGCCAACAAAAATCCAATCCGCATCATTCCGACGACCACTTTGGACATTCCGCTGGACAGCAATGTGCTCTCCGATCAGGGAAAGACGATTATCGTCACGACCGAGAAGGGGCGGGACGAGGAGAAAATGAGACTGATCCGGGAAAAGGGGAAGGAATGCCTCATCTGCGGCGAGGATACAGTCGACTTCGTAGAGCTTGAGCGCCAGTTAGAGGAAGACTACGGTATTACCAGCCTGATGGTAGAAGGAGGAGGCTTTCTGAACTGGCATATATTCAATCAGGATATCGTCGATGAAATTATTCTGATGCAGCTTCCGATCATCATAGGCGGCTCCTCGAACATAACTTTAGTGGATGGGGACGGGTATCAGGAATTGTGCTTTGCGAAGAAGTTCAAGGTTGTAGAAGTTCAGCCAAAAGATAATTATACGCTCATGCGCTACAAAAAAGTGATATGACCTCACTTAAGTCATAGACTTCGAATGGCTTGGGAGCTGTAAATCGAGAATATGGGGGTTGTGTAAAATCTATGCCAGACAAGGACGATTTCTACAAAAGTGTATACAAAATTGCTGTGCCCGTTACGCTTCAAAGCTTGCTGATGGCATTGCTCAACTTGACGGATCAATTGATGGTGGGACAGCTGGGAGATGTGGCGATTGCCTCGGTCGGGATGTCTACAAAAATATACGGGATCATCTCGGTCGTGCTGGCCGGTTTATCGACGGGTGTATCGATTTATGCTGCCCAGTTTTGGGGGAACAAAGATTCCAAAAGCGTATCCCATGTGCTGGGTCTCGGGCTGATCGTAGGCTTCGTGTTCTCGTTCTTGTTCTCCGCAGCGGTCTTCATCGACTCGCCGTTCTTTCTGGGCGTGTTCACCACAGACGTGAATGTAATAGATAATGGGTATATTTTTCTGCAAATTATGTCGTTAGGCTTTGTGCCTGTTATGCTCACGATGATGTATTCTGCGATATTGCGTAGTACCGGCCATGCCAAATGGCCAATGTATGTCAGCTTAATTACAGTTGGTTTGAATATCGTCCTGAACTACGTGCTTATTTTCGGCCATTTTGGTGCGCCTGAGCTCGGACTTAAGGGCGCCTCTATTGCTACTCTTGCTTCCAGGGTTTTCGAATGCTTGTTGATTATTGGTGCCGTGTACCGGTATCGCTTACCGGGAGCGGTTGGTTTAAAGAACTTATTCATCATTCCCAGACCGCTGATCGCCAAGTTTTTTGCAACGACTTATCCGCTTCTGTTGACTGAATTAATCTGGGTATTGGGAGAAACGGCATACGCAATTATCTATAGCCGTATGGGAACGACTGAGATGACTGCGATGACCATTACATTCCCGCTGCAGGGGCTTTGCATCGGTTTGTTGTCCGGACTGGCTAGTGCAGCCGGGGTAATGGTTGGCAACCGTTTAGGCGCGAACGAGACTGATATCGCACTCCATCACGCCAAACGGTTCATTCGCCTTGGAATCATTATCTCTCTGATCGTCGGTGTTGTTATTGCGGCAGGCTCGAAGCTGTATGTCTCAACGTTTAATATCTCCGGGGATGCCAAACAAATGAGCGTTTATATCATTATCGTGTTCGCTGGATTTCTATGGGTGAAAGTATCCAATATGATCATGGCCGGAGGCATTCTGAATAGCGGGGGGGACAGCAAGTTCGTGTTCGGCATGGAATCCACCGCAACGTGGCTTATAGGTGTCCCATCCGGCCTGCTGTTGTCATACATTTGGAAACAGCCGATTTTCCTCGTGTATCTCGTTATATCTCTTGAGGAGGTTGTCCGCTTTGGTTTCGGCTACGCCCGGATTTACTCCCGCAAGTGGATGCGGAATTTAGTTAGCGATCTGAGTAAACTCGAAGTCTGATTTTTTTGCGGTTAAAGGTCCTTGACAAATAAAGGTTGTTGCAGCTACTATAGCTGTGACAACTTGTTGAGGATGGGTGAGGTTTATGCCTGACGGATTTGATTATACAGAGCTGATTGGATTTCAGATTATCAAGGGCGAGGTGCTGATCAAGCGCAGGATGCTGGGCATTTTTATGGAGAAGGGTTACGACCTGACCTTTGAGCAATGGACAGTGCTGAATGTGCTGTATGCGGAGCCTGGGATCATTCAGAGCGAGATTGCGGCCAGAACCTTCAAGGACAAGACGAATGTTACGCGTATTCTGGATGTGCTTGCCAAGAAGGGGTATGTGGCCCGCGAAGCGCATGGTACAGACCGCCGGAGCTATCAGATTTATCTGACAGCAGCGGGAAAAGAGATGTTTGCCGACCTTATTCCTCATGTGAACCATTTAAATGAACAATTTAAGCAAGATATCCCCGATGAGGAACTGGCGCAATTCATCCACACCTTGGAGAAAATTTGCCGGAATGCACAATAAATTTTTTTGTTCAAATGGTTGTTATAGCTATTATATATATAACTATTAAATCTCAACCACGAAAGGATTGGGTGTTCATGACAGAGCTCACGATGAAGGAAAGATTCGCATTCCGGTTTGTATTTAATGAAGAGAGAGTGTATCAGCACTGGTATGGCAGGTTTCTAATGTTCGGGACGGATTATGGAAGACTCCGGAGAGTGGTGGCGAGAATCGGCGATTGGCGCAAATGGTGTGAGATCTGGACGGCGGAAGGAGATGAGGTGTACCGTACTGCGGAAAGGGCACTTGCGGAAGGCAGCCTGGGCAAATCCAGGGCTTTGTTCCATGAAGCGGTGGCCTGCTACCATGCGGGACAGCATATCTTTTTTATCGACAGCGTACAGAAAGAAGCCACACAGGAAAAGGCAAGGAAAAGCTATGTCAAGGCCCTCTCTTTGTATAACGACACGGAGAAGCCTGTCCGGGTGGATATCCCGTATCGCGGAGTCTCCATCCCGGGATATTTGCGAAAAGCGGACACGGAAGGCAGGCCCCTTGTTATTTTTGTGAATGGCATGGATAACATTAAAGAAGCGGAAGGGCATCATTTCGGCTCCGTATTTAGCGGGCAGGGTTTTAACTTTTTTACATTCGACGGACCGGGACAGGGGGAAATGTGGCGTTCGCTAAAATTTGACGCCCGGGATTACCATTCTGCGGTATCCGCGGTAATCGACTGGTTCGAACAGCAGCCGCCGAGCGGAATGGATCTCACAAGGATCGGCCTTGTCGGCTTCAGTCTGGGGGGATATTTGGCGCCTGAGGCGGCAGCACGCGATTCGAGGGTGAAATGTACGGCCGGTAACAGCGGTCTGGTGTATATCGGCGGGTTGCGGGGGTTGAAGCAACTGAATCCGATCTGGCAGCGGGGGGTTACCTATATGACGGGCTGCGAAACACTGGAGGCGGCGCTCCCGCAGTTCAATTATGATATTGAAGAGGCTCCAGCCCTGCGCTCACCGCTGCTCTTTTACCATGCGGGCCATGATGAGGTGATGCCTTCGCCCAAGACGCATGCAGACAAAATGGCGGGCTGGGCCAAAGGGGAAACGACGCTGAATTATATGGAGGATGCGGAGCATTGCACCATGAATTATCTGGATGAAGTCTTCCCGGAAATGTTGGATTGGTTCAAAAAGCATCTGCGTATGTAGGTTGAACGGCGTAACGTACAAAGATTTACAGAAAACAACTGTCTGCAATCCAGGCAGTTGTTTTATTTACAAATGTTACTATTACTCTTAATGTCTGGCGAATAGTGTCCCCCTATACTTCAGTTGGGCAGCGAATAAGCTTGGATCAGAGAGGGAGCCCGCAAATCAGAAATAGGAGTGATAGGGAAATCATGAAAAAAAGATTCGCAAAACTTTTATCCATGGGTCTGCTGTTGTCCTTGCTCGTCCTGTTGCTTGCCGCTTGTGCCAACTCGGAAGCCAAAGCTGATAAAGAGAACGGTAATACCGGGGCCAAAGAGCTGAGCTTAAGCGAAATTGAAGCCGAAGCTACCAAAGAAGGCGCTGTAGTCAGTGTGGGCATGCCGGATTCGTGGGCTAACTGGAAGGATACCTGGAATGATATTACGGCCAAGTATGAAATTACACATACCGATACAGATATGTCGAGTGCAGAGGAAATTGCCAAGTTCGAAGCGGAAAAGGATAAGCCGACAGCCGATATTGGCGACGTAGGCATTGCCTTCGGTCCGGTTGCAGTAGATAAGGGCGTAACCCAGCCCTACAAAACCTCCCATTGGGACGAGATCCCCGCTTGGGCCAAGGATAAGGACGGCAACTGGGTGGTGGGTTATCAAGGCAGTATTGCTTTTCTGACCAATACCAAGCTGGTGGCCAACCCGCCGAAGAGCTGGGAGGACCTGAAGAACGGCAATTACAAAATCATCGTGGGCGATGTGACCAAAGCGGCTCAGGCCCAAATGGCTGTGCTCGCCGCAGCGATTGCTTTTGGCGGAGATGAGTCGAACATTGAACCGGGTATTGCCTTCTTTGAAGACCTGGCGAAAAAAGGCCGGCTCTCCAATGCTGAGGCTTCACTTGCCAACATCGAGAAAGGTGAAGTGGAAGTGACGCTGCTGTGGGATTTCAACGCGCTGAACTATAAGGACCAGATCGACAAAAACGGTTTTGACGTCGCGATTCCAAAGGAAGGCAGTGTGGTAAGCGGTTATGCGACGGTCATCAACAAATGGGCCCCGCATCCCAATGCGGCCAAGCTGACGCGCGAGTATATTCTTAGCGACGAAGGGCAGATCAATCTGGCGAAAGGCTATGCCCGTCCGATCCGCGACAGTGTGAAGCTGCCGGAGGATGTTGCCGCGAAGCTGCTCCCTCAAGCGGAATACGCCAATGTGAAGCCGGTCGGTGATTATAAAGTGTGGGAAAAAACCGCGAAGAGCCTTCCCCAGCTGTGGCAGGAACGCGTGCTTGTGCATTTGAACTAACCGTCTTTAGAATCAGTTTTCATACAAGAGATATGGGGGCGCCTGAGCTGTATGCCTAAGGCGCCCGCTTGCTTATTCTACACGAGAGGAGCGTGCAGGATGAAACAGAGACAACGCGGCCTGATACTGGCCCTGGCTCCGTTAGTGCTGATGGTGCTGGCCTTTCAGGTGGTGCCCGTTTTCTCCATGCTGTCGGGCAGCTTCCGCAGCTCGGACGAAGCGGGTTTCACCCTGGCCAACTACCGGCACGCGCTGAGCAGTGCCTACTATATGCAGGCGATCAAGAACAGCCTGCTAATCTCCGTCCTCTCCAGCCTGATCGGGGTGGGTGTAGGGCTTCTATGTGCATACTGTATTACCCGCTTTGCACCTGCGGTACGGGACCGGCTGCTGATGCTGTCCAATATGACCTCGAACTTTGCCGGGGTTCCGCTGGCTTTTGCCTACATTATTCTGCTTGGCAACAATGGCGTGTTCACGCTGCTGTTCAAACAGTGGGGCTGGAGCGTATTTGACGGATTTAACCTGTACAGCTGGTCCGGTCTGATTCTGGTATATGTCTATTTCCAGATTCCTCTGGCCTTATTGCTGCTGTACCCGGCGTTCTATGGCATTCGTGAGCAGTGGAGGGAAGCGGCTTCCCTGCTTGGAGCAGGACCCTGGCAGTTCTGGAAGACGGTCGGTCTGCCGGTGTTGTCTCCGGCAATCTTCGGTACACTTGGCATTCTCTTTGCCAATGCGATGGGCGCATACGCCACTGCTTACGCGCTGGTTGGGGGGAACTACAACCTGCTGGCCGTCCGCATCGGCTCATTGGTCGCCGGTGATGTGGTGACCCAGCCGGAGATGGGCAGTACACTCGCGGTTCTGCTGGCAGTAAGTACGCTGCTGGCTGTATTTCTTAATCAGCGGATGGTGCGGCGGATGGAAGGATTCGGCGGCAGAAGTCCTGCCAGGCGGGAGCGCAGCAGCGGATTATTCAAACGGCGCTGGCCTGCAGTCCGTGAGGAGGCGGGACAATGAATACGCGCAAAGCGGGCTTCGCCCCGCGCACCTTCATGCTCCTGCTCATGGTCTATCTGCTGCTGCCGCTGCTGGCAACGGGATTATATGCTTTTGCCCAGGATTGGCAGAATACGCTGCTTCCCCGCAGCTGGACACTTAGCTGGTTCAGTGACATGTTCCGGGATATCCGCTTTCTGGAGGCGCTGTGGACTTCGTTGTATCTGTGCATCATCAGCGTGCTGCTCAGTCTTGCCGTGATGCTGCCGGCTGTTTTTGTCATTACGGTTTACTTTCCGCGCTGGGAGAGCTTCATGAAGGGGATTGTTGTTCTGCCTTACGCTGTGCCGGGAGTTGTGGCGGCTGTAGGCCTGATCCGCACCTATTCCTCTGGCCCATTCGACATTTCGGGTACCGCTTATTTGCTGGTAGGGGCTTATTTCGTGGTCATTCTGCCGTATATGTATCAGGGCATCCGCAACAGCCTGCTGAGCGTATCGGCTGTAGAGCTGCTGAATGCCGCCGAGCTGCTTGGGGCCAGGAGACGGACTGCGTTTGTGAATGTGATCCTGCCGAATATCTGGCCGGGGGTCATGGTCTCTGTGCTGCTGTCCTTCTCTGTGCTGTTTGGAGAGTTCGTACTGACGAATATGCTGGTGGGAGGCCATATCCAGACGATTCAGGTCTATTTGTACCAGCGGGTGGGTGAAAGCGGACATTTAGCCAGCGCGATTGCCATTTCCTATTTTGTATTTATTCTGCTGCTGTCGGCCGTGCTGATGAAGCTTGGCTTGAAGATTAAAGGGCAGGCGAAGTAAGGTCTAGCCACCGGAGACCCACAATAAGGAGGATAAAGGAATGGAAGATTATCTGAAGCTGGAAGGTGTCCGCAAAAGCTTTGGTGATGCGCCTGTGCTGGCTGGAGTGGATCTGAACATCGCAGAGGGGGAGCTGATCACACTGCTGGGCCCTTCCGGCTGCGGCAAAAGCACGCTCCTGCGCTGCATCGCCGGGCTGACCGAGCTGGACAGCGGCAGCATTGTGCTCGCGGACAAGGAGCTGACGAAGCTGCCGCCGCGCAGCAGAGATGTGGGCATGGTGTTCCAATCCTATGCGCTGTTCCCCAATCTGACCGTAAGCCAGAATGTGGAATACGGGATGCGCATGCGCGGCGTTGCACCGGCGGCGCGGCGCAGCCGGTGCGAAGAACTACTGGCGCTGGTCGATCTCGAAGACAAGCGCGATGTCTATCCGCAGGCGCTGTCCGGCGGACAGCAGCAGCGGGTGGCGCTGGCGCGCTCGCTGGCCGTCCAGCCGAAGCTGCTGCTGCTGGACGAACCGCTTAGCGCGCTCGACGCCAAAATCCGCAAGAATCTGCGCGCGGAAATCCGCGATATTCAGCGGCGGCTGGGCATGACGACGCTGTTTGTCACCCACGACCAGGAGGAAGCGCTGATCCTCTCGGACCGGATCTGCATCATGAACCAGGGGCGCATGGTGCAGGAAGGTTCCCCGGAGCAGCTGTACACAGCGCCCCGCACAGAATTCGCCGCGCGGTTCATGGGCAGCTATAACGTATTTAACCGGGCGGAGGCACTCGCGCTGTTCCGCAGGATCGACAGCCGTTCCGACCGTTTCGCGATCCGCCCCGAGGCGGTAACCCTGCTGGCTGAAGGTGAAGCGATTCAGGATGATGCGGATGGCATGGTAGATGTACGCGGACAGGTTCAGTCCGTGTCGATTCTGGGCAATATTATCCGCGCCACGGTCGTGGCCGAGGGGATTAGTCTGACCGTAGACCTGCTGAATGACGGCCGCTGGCTGCGGGTTCGGGAAGGGGATTGTGTAACCCTGTTGCTTGATCCCTCCCAGCTGCTGCATCTGGAGCAGGAGGGGGCGTAGAGGCGGGGATATAAGTCCTGACTCCAAGGCTTAGCGCCGATGCTTTCGCTGGAATGGACGTTTGCTATGTGTATCGCCCAACGTTCTTAAATTATGATTACTTATCGTTGATATACAAATTTATTTGGAAAAACTACCACTAATCAGCTGGAATTACGATATCGCAGCACTGAAGTGGAAAAAGTAAAACTAAAAGTCTACTTTCGGCCCGAATTATCCATATTGACCAATATTAAATGGATTAATTCCAACTAATACTAGTATTTCTTCTATTTATAAGAAATTAGTTTTATAAATTCCAACTAATCTCCATCGTGCATAGATGAGCTAGCCTTTTCGTTCAGCATAAACGATATAGAGATGATTTAGAATCGATCTCTGTGAATCGGATGAATCTCTGTAGGAACAGAAAGTTCATTGGGTAGCATATTCGAATTCTTAAGTTAGGCTTAACCACCGCCAAGCAGCGGGCATGCGCTGGGAGGCGGAAGAGTGACCGTCTGCTTTCACTTCTTCCGCTTCTTCCGATCCATTTATGCGAACCCGTTCTGCCCGAATGGCCTTAACTGTTGCCCCGTCCGCCGTGCTGTTCACTCCCCGTTCTTGTTCTTCGGCCCGCCTCTTCTCTCTCCACTATCCCGCCCCTTGCCCCGTCCGGCGAACCTCCCGAGTGACCATATTCATGCTATAATGGGAAGGCATTGTAGAGGGATTTACAGGAAGGAGCAGTACCCTGATGGAAGCAACCGCACAAGAGGTAGCGGAGTGGATGGTCAAGGAGATCCGTTTTACGGGAACCCTGTATCAGACCGCTGCGATTGAATATGTGAAGGCTAACTTTGGTGAGCAGTTTGTATTTGTGAATGAGAACGGGAATGCTTCGTTGTCCAAGGATGTGAAGAAGGCCTTCCGCAAGCTGCACGGCGGTAGAATCGCCTGGGACCGTGACGGATTCCTGTGGGCATGGACCTGAAATATGCCCCCGGGCCAGCTATGACGCTGCTGACCGTTGAAGCCCTTTCTGCTTGTCCAGTAGAAGAAGTATAAAAGCTGATAATAAACCACATGTGGGTTATCCCCTGCATGTGGTTTTTTCTATGCTTAGATCCCTTAAAAAGGAAAAAATAGAACATCTTAATTCTACAGGAATAAATTCCGATAATGATAGAGTCCTGTACATCGAAAGTCACGAATACATAAGGTTAAAGAGACTGAAAACCGAGTTTGGAACAAAGGCAAATCCGTACGAAAGTCGGAGACGCAAAGCCACGGGCCTACTTCATCCGGGAAGGATGTTAGGGCAGCCGGGCCGCTCAAGGCACTTGGTTTTTTGGCGTGCCTGCAAATAGCACTGGGGGAGAGAAGTGAATGAGGTTGGAAAGGAAAATGAAGTTGTCGCGGCCCCTTGTGGCCGCAGTGGCGGTGGTGTGTATGCTTGGGGGCCTGTTAAGCGGGGGGCTCAGCATGAAGCAGGTCTCGGCAGCGGGGACAGATCCGGGCAGAACGGACTATAGTGTATCCGGTGACCGGATTGTATGGCTGGAAGCAGATGCGGGCGGGGTCAGACAGGTGCACGCGCTGAATCAATCCAGTGGTGCAGGTACGGTACTTACGACGAGTTCATCCGCTAAGGATGCCCCTTCTGTGGGCGGTAATATTGCCGTGTGGGCGGACAAGGGAACGGAGCAGGAATCTTCCCTGAACTGGGATATCTACTCTGCCAATCTTGCAACAGGCACCCGCATCAAGCTTAACAAGCAGTCCGGCCAATACGGGAATCCGACTACGGATGGAGTTGGCGTGGTCTGGTACGAGCGCAAAAATTACGGCAGCATGATCTATCATGATCTGGCTACGGGGGTTGAAGCCGACCTCGGCGAAGGACGGTTCCCGGTACTGGCAGGTGGAGATGTGGTGTATAAGAATGCCCGTGACGGGGGCCTCAGTCTGCTGGATGTAAGCAGTGGGGTCACGCGTGCGCTTGTTAGTCTGGGCGGAGCGAATTACGTGGACTGGTTTGTTTTTAACGGGAGCCATGTGTTGTTTAAGCAAAAGAACGGCGCCTCTGAGAGTAAATATGTGCTTCTGAATATCAAAGATCTCACGGCACAGCCTGTGGATCTCACGGAGATGAAGCCTGGAGGAACAGAGTATGCCTTCATGTCCATAGGTGGGGGACAGGCGGTTTTTCAAGAGGATGTTAACGGTGCAGTTACGCTGCAGCAGGTGGATCTCTCTACTTATGCAGTAAAGCCTCTGCCGGCGGTACCGTCCGGGGCGAAGCTGATCGGAATTAACGGAAGTAAGCTGTTGTACAGCAAGAAAGACGACTACATAGAATCAATGGAATTAAAAGATGGAAGCCTCCCGACTCCAAGTCCGGGAACAACTCCATCCCCGGGTACAACGCCAAATCCAGGTACCGGCTCGAACTCGGGCTCAACCCCCGACGTTAAGGTCCCTGTAGTAACCGGAGCCAAGGATAGTCAGGTTATTGGAGCTGCCGCTGGCACCTTATCCGTTCTGAATGGCTGGGCGCGGCTGGAGATTTCAGCAGGAACCTTCAAGGACAATACCACTGTAAGCTTGGCCCAAGCGGAGATGGAGACACAGGCACTGCTTGACGCAAACGGCAAAAAACTGCTGAAGGCAGGCTCCGCCTGGCAGATACAAGCGAGTTCTCCATTCCTGATCCCGGCCAAGCTGGCGGTAGCGTATCCCAAGGAAGAGCCTTGGACGACAGGTCGTGAGAAGCTTGGAATCTACAGCTACAATCCGGCAAAAGGCAACTGGACCTATATCGGGGGAGTGACTGCAGCGGAGAATGGATTTGTGCAGGCCAAGATTACAGCCTCCGGACTGTATGCGGTTATGCTGCGCGATATTGATTTCACAGATTTGTTAGGCCATTGGGCACAGCAACAGGTAGAAGTACTCGCAGCAAGAGGAATTGTGAACGGGATGAACGGAACCCTGTATGCGCCAAAAGGTATTCTGACCCGGGCGGAATTCACGAAGCTGCTGGCAGCAGCTCTTCAGTTGCAGCCGGTGCAGCCGGATACGGCGACCTTCCGTGATGTCCCGGAGGCGAACTGGTCCTACCCTTATGTGGAAGCGGCAGCTAAGGCAGGCATCGTAACTGGAGAAGCCGGACTTTTTCATGGCAATGATCCGCTGACCCGTGAACAGATGATGGTGATGCTGATGCGGGCGATTGACAGCACTACGGGCAACAAGGCTTCAGCTGCGGATTCGGTCAAACGTGAGGCCGGACTCTCTGGATTCAAGGATAATGACAGCATTAGCGCATGGGCACGGGAATCTGTAGCTGCTGCGGTGGAGCAGAAGCTGGTGCAGGGCAGCGGACAGCTATTGAAGCCTAAGGATTCATCCACGAGAGCCGAGGCGGCAGTCATTGTGTACAAGCTGCTGGCCGAACTGAAATTACTCTAACATATAACGGATAGGAGATCAGTCTATGACATTTCGAAAGATTACAAGGAAGTGGCGCAGCGGTAGCATGAAAACACGTGTGAACCTCATGCTTGTACTGCTGCTGGTCCTCTCTTACGTCCCGGTTGTTCCGGGACTTACCAAGCTCACATCGTCAGCCTTTGCAGCGACTAATATGCGGATTGAGCCTAGCGAGCTGAGCCCGGGACCCGGTAAAAGTGTTGAAATCTCGTTCAGCTTCAATGCGGCGGACGACGGCCAGGAGTCTCACAAGACCAACATCAACCTGTGTACTCCGCAAAAAGATGGCTCGGCCCCGCTCCTGGGGGATCTGATTACGAGCGGAGATTATCAAACAAAACAGAACGGTCAATACATCGTTCATAAATATCAGTGGGATGGCAAGATTGGAGGCGTGCCGCTGGAAGAAGGGCGCTATAACGTCTGCATCTCCCCTGCCGAATATAACGGAGTTGGCGTATACTACGGGCAAATTGCCAGCTTCGAAATTCTTGGCGGCGACGAAGTAGCACCTCCGGCAGCATTGCAGATCAAACCTGCTGCCTCCGGACAATCCGTGGTTTCCGGGACTGCTGAACCGGGGACTTCTCTGGAAGTAGAGCTCTACTATCCTTCCAGCGGGGAGGAGAAGCTCTACTCCGATATTCCGGTCAACAGTGCAGGACAATGGAGCCAGCAGATCGGGATCACACCGGGTGAAGCCGCGCATATCACGGCGAGAGCGAAGAAAGACGGCAAGCTCTCAGGGTATTCGGAGCCGCTTGCGGTGCTGCGTGCGCCTATGCCTGCTTTTTCAATCAGCTGGGAAGCCCTGGCGGCTTATTATTATAAGCTGGATACGGTGCAAGCCATGAAGGAGAAGGCACAAGACATTGCCGTCTTGAACCAGTCGGCTGCTTCCTCGGGAACGGTCAGCGGACTGAGCTCCATTTTGCTGGTCAATCCGCAGACAATTCGGGCTATTGCCAGCGGGGATCTGACGCAATTTACGGAAGCAGCCATTCATGACCGACTGCGGATCGTGAACCCGTCGGGACAGGCGCCGGTTGATCCGGCCCGGGGTGATTTTGTCTACTCCTCAGATTCAATTACATTGCAGGCATTGATGCCGCTACAATTCGGGTTGAGCTATTTAAGCCGTGACCCGTTCACAGGTGTCGCTGGACTTGGCTGGCATCACAGCTATGAATGGAAGCTGAAACCGCTGAGCGGCGGCAAGGTGGAGGTCATGAGCCCGGACGGTTCGCTTTTTGAATATGTGCCGTTGTCCGGAGGAGCGTATCTGACCCCGCGCGGGACCGACTGGACGCTAAGTGCGCCATCTGCCGGGACCTATACCCTCACATCGCCTCAAGGCGATGGTTACCGCTTCAATGCGGAAGGACTGCTGCAATCGGTCACGGACTTGAATGGGAATAAGATCACCTTTTCATATCAGGGAACGAAGCTGGAGGCGGTCAATACAGCCGGGGCATCCCTAAGTCTAAGCTATGATGGAGCAGGCAAGCTGATTGCTGTAAGTGACCCGGCCAGCCGGCAAATGTCTTTTCACTACGATACGGCAAGTGGAGATCTGACTTCGATTACAGATGTGGATGGAGCCACAACCAAGCTTACCTATGATAACAGCCATCATGTGCTCAGCGTAACGGATGCCAAGGGTTCTGCGACGATGGGCGTAGCCTATGATGACCATCAGCGTGTGACCAGCTTTACCGATTTTTACGGGAATACGAGTTCTTCGAGCTATGAAGGGCGCGTGGCCCCAGTGGTTCGGGGCGAAGAGCCTGATGACGGTCAGACAGGGATAGATCCTGCGAACGGACGGGATATTCCGGACTCGGATGAAGTGATTTTGTCCGGTACGATGAACAATCTCGCCCATGCACCGGCATACAAGAAGGTAGAAGGGCTGAAGCCGCTCATAGCCGACTATTTAACGGGCAGCATCGGAACCAACGACAGCAAAAGGGATGCCTTCATTGCTTCTGCGGTTGCTGCTCCGGGTGGTATTCCTGCGGTCCAACAAGTTATTGCGGCGAGCAATGCATCCCCGGCTGTGATCAGCACAGGCCAGCTGAATGTGGAGGAGAGCGTTACCTTCGGATCGCCCAGTAAGCCCGTAGTCCTGATCGTGGACGGGATGAATACGAATAAGGATATCACCGTGCGCGTGTACGGCACATTGATTCTGAAGCAGGGACTGAACGCCAACACCAAGCTTGCACTCGACGTGCAGAAGGTCCAAGGCTTATACGGCAATCTGTGGTCCGGGGGAACGATTCATCTCAACAATGATTCTTCCGTTACTGTGGGGGATACGCTGCAAACCGGCAGTCTGACCTACAACAGCGGCGGGCTGACCATAGATGCGAAGCGGATTCTGATTGCCGGAGATTTGTCGATCAACACCCGTGTGGAGATGAACATTGCCCAGGAAATGGTCGTCGGCGGGATTGTGTCCAATAACCAGACCGCGAATTTGACGGTAACCGGCGGTGACTTATTCGTCCGTGACAATGTTAGTGTCAACAATAATCTGAATGTGCAGACTGGCGGGCTATTCGTTCTTGGCGGAGATATGACCCCCAACCAGACACCTATCGTTCATACGGGTGTAGGGACAGGCCAGACGATTTTGACCTATTCACAAAGCGGAGCCAGCAGTGCAAACGGAGCCAATGGAGCGAACGGTGCCAGTGGTACCAGCAGTGCCAATGGAGCCGACAGAGCCAGTTCCGGACATGCTGCTGCGGCAAGTACTGCCGGATTAGCCTCTTCGATCGCCACTACGGCGAACAAGACCACATGGACCAATGCGCTGCATCAAGATACAGCTTATGTATGGAACAACAATTTCAAGGTTGCACAGCGCCAAGCGGCGAATGGAGCCATCGTCAAATACAGCTATGACAGCAGTGACCAGGTAACAGCCATTACGGATGCTAACGGCAACAAAGGGAAATTGGCCTACGACGAGCGCGGAAATGTAACGCAGAGGACGGATGAGAGCGGTTATTCCACACTCACACGTTACAATGCCTTGAACCGTCCGGTTGAGGAGATCGATGCTCTCGGCAACCGCTCCGCGTATGCTTACGATACGGCAGGCAACCTGGTCAAAAGTACGGACGCCCTTGGCCACGCAGTCGCCATTGCCTGGGACAGCAAGGGAGTTCCTCTCTCCGTGACCGATGCGGAAGGGCATACGACGGCTTACACCAACGATGCTGACGGATTCGCCAAGGAGATTAAGGACCCAAGCGGCTACACGACCATTATTGAACGTGATACCCTGCACCGGACCACTCAGATCAAGGATGCGGAAGGCAAACTGCAGGCCGTTGAATATGACAAGAAAGACCGTGGGGTTACTGTCACCAATGCACTGGACCAGACGAGCAGCGTCACCTATGATGCCAATGGCAATCCGGTGGAGCAGACAGATGCAGCTGGAACCAAGAAGGTTAGCAACTATAATGTGTACCGTCTGAACGGCACAGAGGACGCACTCCATAACAGTACCAGCCAGACCTATGATGCGCTTGGCCGTGTCAAAGAAGCGAAGGACGAAGCTGGAGCCGTTACGGCTTACAGCTACGACAGTGTCGGACAGCTGGAGGAAGTTACTAATGCTGAAGGCCAGGCGAGCAACTATACCTATGACGACAACGGAAACATGCTCACCCAGAAGGATGCGAAGGGTAACATTACCTCCTACACGTATGGTAAGCGCAATGAACTGCTGAGCGTAACCGATCCGCTTGGGGCCAAGACCCGTTACCGCTACGATGCGGCAGGCCATACCATCAAAGAGACGGATGCGCTGGGCAACAGCACTTATTATGACTATAATGCGCTTGGACAATTGGTGAAGGAAACGGATGCGCTGGGTGCAGTAACCGAATACCAGTATGACAAGAACGGCAACCAGGTCGCTGTCATCGACCCTAATCATTCGGTCTGGACGACCAAATACGACAGCCGGGGACTGGATGCCGGAACCATCAATCCGCTTAATGAAGAAACGACAGTCACCCGCAATGACCGCGGACTAATGACTGAATTTACAGATGCGGCGGGACAAAAGACTTCTTACGAATACGATGCGCTGGGACGCAGCACACGGGTGCGCAATGCCCTTGGGTATGAAACCTCCTATACCTATGACGCCCAAGGCAACATAGAGAAGATCGTGGATGCGAATCATCACGAAACGGCATTTACGTATGATCCGCTCGGCCGCTTGACGGAAGTGAAGAATGCAGAGGGCAGTACTACTAAGTACGCCTACGACGCCTCCGGCAACCTGCTGGACAAAACCAATGCGCTGGGAGCGGTGACCTCCTACCAGTACGATGCACTCAATCGGGTCACTGAATCAGTGAATCCGCTGCAGGAGAAGACGACCCTTGCCTATGATGCCAACGGCAATCTGCAGAAGATCACAGAACCGGACAGCAATACAACCGTGTATGCCTATAATAAGGGCAATCAGGTGGAGCAGATTAAGAATGGCAGCAATCTTACGGTAAAATATGAATACGACCTCGCGGGACGCCGTACCCTCATGACAGACAGTACCGGGAATACGCGTTATACCTATGACGCACTGAACCGGCCAACGTCAGTCATTGATCCGCGCGGCAATAACGTGCGTTATGAATGGACCGCAACCGGACAACGCAGCCGGATCATCTACCCGGATAACACCGTGGTCAGCTATGATTACGATAAGTTAGACCGGATCAAGCAGGTGACGGATGCGCAGAACCAGATCACCAGCTATCAATATGATGCGGGCGGCCGCCTGACAGAGAAGCTGCTGCCGAACAGCGGGAAGAGTACCTATAGCTATGACGGCGCGGGGCAATTGCTGGAGATGAAGCATACGGCGCCGGGCGGCGGGCTGTTGGAGCAGCTAACCTATGTCTATGATCCGGCTGGCAACAAAACACGCACAGAACGCCAGGAAGGCGGAAGTGATGAGGATAATCCGAGCGGAGCCCAGCGTCCGGCAGACATCTCGGACTATGCCTATGATGCGCTGAACCAGCTGGTGCAGGTGCAGAAGCAGAACGGCTCCAAGGTCGTATACTCCTACGATACCGTGGGCAACCGGTTAGGGAAAGAAACCACAGAAGCCGGAAGTACCACCATGGAGAGCTATACCTACGATGCAGCGAATAAGCTGACCCATTTCGAAAAAGGCAGCGACTACAAAGACTACACCTATGACAAGCGCGGCAATCTGCTGGAAGTGAGCGGGGTCGACAGCGAATCGGCTCTGAAGCTGTTCACGGCGCAGGCGAATGCGCAGAAGATTTCAGTACCGGATAGTGTTTATTCGGATGCAAAGGGATTGGAAGCGGGCAAGAATGCAGGTGCAGATGCTGGAGCAGTCACAGCGACAGGTGCAGGTGCAACTACAGATGCAGTCACAACTACAGGTACTGTCAAAACGACAGATGCATTGTCTGACCTGTTAGATCCGTTGTCGACAATTACTGATCCTTCCGTGAGTTCTGCGGGAACACTCTCACCAGATGCTGCCGAAGCTTCATTATCCAGCTTACCGGATGCGAAGCTTGAGTCTGGTGTAACGCAAGGGGTATACGGGGCAGACAAAGCACTTAACCCTGAAGCGATGCTGAAGGCTGCACTGGCCGCAGGCCCGCAAGTGCTGGAGAGCAACCGCTGGGATGCTTCGAACCGCCTGATAGGGAACACGAATACGTCCGGCGACATCACCACGTACCAGTATGACGGTGACGGCAACCGGGTCAGCATGCGGACTACCCTCGGAGACGGTGCGATTCAAGATGCGTACCAGCCAGGAAATCCTGCCGGCAACCGGGATGGCTGGGAGCCGCAGTACAAGAAACGGCAACTGGACATTTATTTTACCAATGACATCACCATGGGCATTCCGCAGCCTTTGACCGCAAGCGGAGCAGACGGACAGAACTGGAAACAGTCGTATGTGTACGGAGCCGGTGAAGAACGGATCAGCATGAGCTATCTGGTAAGCGGAGACGCGAGCAACGATTGGGAGCCGACCGCCGGAGCCAGCGGAGCTAGCGCTGTGTCTGCTGCGCCGAAGACACTCTTTTACTTGAGTGATGCACAGGGCAGCGTCATCGGGCTGGAAGGCCAAGACGGCAGCGTGTCGGCACGGTACCGCTACGACGAATTCGGCGTAGCTGAGAAACCGGAGAAATTCGACCTGAACGGGTCCGGCCCAGACAACCTGTTCGGCTACACCAGCCTGGGCTATGATTACTACAGCGGCTACTCCCATGCACAGGCGCGGGATTTTGACTCGAGTATTGGGCGGTTTATAAATGAGGATACGTATGAAGGGGAACTGACAAATCCGCTGAGCTTGAATTTGTATACTTATGTGCAGAATAATCCATTGAGGTATACGGATCCTACCGGACATACATCAGAGGGGTATGTTGTAGATAGTTTATTACAACTTGCTAGAAAGAAAGGTGAGAATTCTGAATCCTATTGGAATATAAGATCTTTCTTAGGGGAACAAGCTTTGGGATTTTTCCCCGATGCAAGGGAAGATGGGAATAATTCATTCCTATATCTTTATAATATGGCGACGATGACCAGCTCAATTCAATCGGATAATACACTTGGAAATGCCGATTGGGCAAAACAAATACTAATGGATGCATTTCAACGTCAAAGTGATTATGAATTAGCTGAGTTTGATATGTATCTAAGTGGTTTACTTGTTACATTAGACCTGAATATGCCTAAAATGGCTAAATCCAGTTCTACAATAAGTATTGCCGAGTTAGGGATAGGCGGCGAAGTAAAACTTGGACAGATAATTGGGGGAGGAAGTGCAAATAAATATTTCAGTACGAGTTTAGGAGCAAGATATGTTGATGTTCTATCAAAAGGGATTGCTTACGAATCTAAAGTAGGTTATGTGAAATATGCGCCTAGTAGTCTTGCATGGAAACAAATGTTGAAGGATGCTGAACTTATTAAAAAAGGAGAAATAAAGGGAGCGACTTGGTACTTCTTCAGAAGTTCCAGAACTGGAAAAATAGGTGCTGATCAACGCTTTTTGGATGAGTTAACTAAACGGGGAATAAAATATATTATATACAATTAAAGAGGTGAGCTATTTTGTATCCGAAGCTAGTTGCACCATTCGAAATTATCCCATTTGAATTAATGACAAAAAAAGAAGCCAAGCAATACTTTGATTGGTTTATTTCACAGATACCAATTAGGATTGAGATACTAACTGCACATTATGAAGAGACAACGGGAGGTAGTCAACAGGAATTAAATTTATCCCAAGAATCACTGGTTAGACTATGGGCATGGTTTAGTCAGCGAATAAAGATGGTTCCTAAAACGAGACAAGAGTTAAAGGAAGAGATAGACGCGGTGCCAGATTGGTTGAAAGAAGAGGTCTCTAACAACACCTTGAAGTTCAGCGAGATAACCAGTTCATTAATCATTGATGTGGGTATCTATTTTGGATCAGTGTTTATAAATGAATTACGTACATTGGAGTGGGGGATAGTACACAAGCCTAAAAAATATGTGTATGTTAATCAGCCTATAGTAATAGGCTTCAAAAAATCCGGTCTAAATCCTATTACAGTTGTTAATAATTGTTCACTTATAGAATTGGAACAAGATCCAGATGATAATCGCCTTTTTGATTTGTTTAATGTTTGGAAAGAATATTTATAAAAGTGTTAAATTAGAGGCTATCCCAAAAGCCATGAAATGGCTGCTTGGGATAGCCCTCTGTTTTTAGTAAGAGCTCCGGAACGGGCCATTGTTTCAATTGCTATATGACGAGACTATCAAACGCAAATGTAGCTCCTTCGTTTTTCCTCCGTATGCAGAGAGTACACCACTAACTATGCGCGTGCATCTGGTGCATAACGAATGCGTGGATTCTTTAATGAGGCTTGTCTTCTGGTTTCTTCGATTTCTGGAGCAACAGACCTTGAGCATTACTTTATGGATGGAACTAAATCGAGAGATACGCCAATCGCTTCATCTTCATTTTGGGAAATTTGTAAGTAAGTAAGAAATAGAAAAAGTGAAATTGATGACCCCTGCGATGCAGGCTAGAACTGGAAGCAGTCCAATCTGTACGGAGCGGGTGAAAAGCGAATCGGCCTGAGTTATCTGGTCAGCGGGGAAGGCGGTAACGACCTGAACGGGTCCGGCCCGGACAACCTGTTCGGCTACACCAGCCTGGGCTATGATTACTACAGCGGCTACTCCCATGCACAGGCGCGGGATTTTGACTCGAGTATTGGGCGGTTTATAAATGAGGATACGTATGAAGGGCAGATAGATAATCCGCTTAGTTTGAATTTGTATACGTATGTGCAGAATAACCCGTTGCGGTATACAGACCCAAGTGGGAACAAGCCATGGGAGCCTTATGATGTGAACGAACTTAGGTTCTTACTGAATGATGCAATTGGGAAAAACCTAAATAAAGGAAGCAAACTGTATCAGGCATATCATGATAAAATATGGGAACGGTACGGCTTTGCATCCATTTTGAAAACCAACCGGTACAATTACTTGTTTGGTTTATTGACAGGAACAAGTGCGTATAAGAACAGTGCCGGAAATGCAAGCTGGGCAAGAGAAGAGTTAATCCGTGAATTTTTTGATGCAAATTTGTCAGGGTATATTGCATCTATGGCAATGGATGGGGTAACTCATGTAAGTACCGTTAAGATAAAAAACCCTACGGTGACGGATAGTGAGGCGGTTGTTCCTAAGGGGACGGGAAAACTTACAATTCCTCAAGGGGTGACCAGTGAACAATTCAACAATGCTTCATCAATAATAAGACAAAAAGTAGGCTCTATAAGCGATGATATTGTTGTTCAAGGAAGTAGAGCCAATGGTACTGCAAGACCTGATTCGGACATTGATTTTGCTGTACGGGTTTCTCCTGAGAAGTTCGATGAACTTATTACCCAAAGGTTCGGAATACCTAATCCGGGTTCGGCAAAAGAAAGAACTATGCAACATGCAATAGAAACAGGGAAGATTCAGTCCGGAGAAGCAGGATTGCGTAGTTTGCGTCAAGAGTTACAGAAGGCTTTAGGAATGGATGTAGATATCTCAATTGTCAAGTCCGGCGGTCCATTCGATAATGGAACTCAAATACCATTACCATGATAGAGGTGAGAATATGTTAAATGATGATTTTGACCCTTTTTGTAAAATATTTTTGGACACTGATTTTGCTAGAACTGCCGTTCTAGAATCTGTTAAGGAAAACATTGGTGGAGTGTTAGAACAATCAAGCATTACAAATGATATCTGTAATCTTGATTTATTAAGAAATGATGATTTTCACGAACACAAACGAAACGAATCACCTGACGGGTTTTTGTTTTCAAGATATTTACTTGAGATTGAACCTAATGAGGATGTTGGTACAGAAACATACATCGCTACACTGTCACGCTTGCTCGAAGGATTATGGAGAATAGGTTATAGTGCGGTCGCGTCGTGTGATTTTGAAGAATTGTTACCCCGTAAGGGTGGTTACAATCCCGATAACAGATAGTATTGTGTATCACTTTTCTTACCTTGATTAGTTTATCACTAGTCAAGGTTTTTTTGTGGGGGCTACCCAGTGCCGAATAAACCCATCATTTAACCAATAACACATCTAACCCATGTAATGCCCGTATAAAGATTTCGTTAATTCGGTTGCAGGCACATCAACGCTTGAATGTTATACCCCGAATAATGCTATTGCTTTACATTGAACAGGTTCATTATGGTCAGATATCACCTTGATTGACCTGTGTTTTATTTTATCTCTGTTATAAGGCGCAGAATTCGGACTCAGCATTGGGCCGTTTGTAGATGAGAATCCTATGAGGGGAAAATGACCGATCCGCTGAGCTTGAATTTGTATACGTAAGTGATTACTTGTTTGGTTTATTGACAGGAACAAGTGCGTATAAGAACAGTGCCGGAAATGCAAGCTGGGCAAGAGAAGAGTTAATCCGTGAATTTTTTGATGCAAATTTGTCAGGGTATATTGCATCTATGGCAATGGATGGGGTAACTCATGTAAGTACCGTTAAGATAAAAAGCCCTACGGTGACGGATAGTGAGGCGGTTGTTCCTAAGGGGACGAGGAATGTTAGGAATTTTACTTCAACTGACAAGTATGTAGGCGAAACTGCAAATGCAATTGAAGCAAGATACCCAGGAAAAGTTGTCGATGTTAATAAAAAAGTTTATAGGCCGGATGGAACTCCATTAACAGATTATGATATAGAACTTGACAATGCGATAATACAAGTTAAACAAGGTGGCGGAAAAGGTGCGACGCGGCAAGCAATTAATACTGCCACAAGTACGAGTAAAGAAGTTGTTGTTTATTTACCTGATCAGAGTCCAAATTCCGCTATTGTAAAAGGGCTTCAAAAAGAAGGATTCCGTGTGTATACAAATCAAGAGGAATTAATTAATTATGTTGGTAGATAACAAAGAAGGGAGCATGCGACGTGCAATGGATAATTCTAATAGGCAATGAACATTTTAATCTAAATCTAATTCGTGATCTGCAACATGATGGTGAGAATACAACCACCTGCCTTAATACGAATAGATTTGTTGTAGATTACGGTAACGATCATGTGTTTTATGAGAGTGTGGAAGATATCATTAATGATTATGAAGAAGATGATATAAAGCGAATTCCTTTTCCAAATCCTCATTTCATTATGATGACGTATACGAATGAAAACTTGATGAAACAAATATTATCCCAAGATAATTTTCCACGGGGCATCTATATTGATGATGATAACGGAAATATCTTGCCAATAGAGGAATTCATAGTATCTTGAATCTATATCACTTTCAATCTTGATCGAGTGTACGTTGAATAAGGAATACTTATTTCTTTAAGGTTTGGGGGCTACCCAGTGCCGAATGAACCCAATATTCTACAAACAACATATATATCTCATGTAGTATACCTGTATTAAGATTTCGTCATTTCGTTTGTACGCACAGTAATGCTTGAAAGGTATAACTCAATTAACGCTAAAGCGTTACATCAAACAGGTCGATTATGGTCAGATACCACCATGACCGACCTGTTTTGTGTTATTTGGTTATCTTGCAGTTTTTTCAAAAGAAATCGCAACAATGTAAATAACCGCAACGATAGAAACGGTGAAAGGACTTGGTTGCCTTGCAACTTATGATTGGGGTAAGATGACAACTATTATTGTCAGGTCGTCATCTATCCAAGGAACCTTTAAAGTGAAGAGGATATCAGGTCACTGGTATCATGCAAGGTTCGTAGAAGATTAGTAAATGTTTGATTCAATAATTATAACGAATAGAGAGAACCTAAAAGATTGGACAGTAGGCTAGGTACTTCAACTTGTCGAAGCTTCAGATGGATAAAAGCCCATCTCCCGGAATAGCGGAAGAAGGGCTTGGTTGTATGCCGAATGTCAAACCCTTCTGCATATTTCTATTCACATGTTATCATTCGGGTTTGTGCTTTATGCAATCACCGCACGCTCTCAACAGTATTTTTCAGTTCCTGTTCGGATACAGGCTTAGTAAATTGCACGGAATAGGAGAAGCCATCGTTTTGCCAAAGCGCAAGTACGTATTGATAATCGGTTCCTTTTATAGTCACGACATTTCCATTAATGGTTAAGTCCTTAATACTGGTGTATTCTGCGTAATCTCCACTTACTTCCTCGTTGCCGGATGACATTCTGAACACAACGCTATTGGCTTCTCCCGTGTAGATGACTTGCCCAAGTTCATTCCAGTAAGCCGTATACTGTACGCTATCAACGATAAATGGTAAATGTTCGGGTTCCTGCATGGTAAATCCTACAGCCTTGGACAATTCTTGAACTGAATGGAGTTCAACAATGTTGGGTTTCACCATAACCGGAGGGTCGCTTGGTGTTTGGGTAGCATGCTGGATTATTAATGAACCCGCCAACAAAAACATGAAACATGCTGCTATGGCGATGTACCTTCTGTAAGTTGAAAAAGAGAATCTTGTTTTGTTTGGTTCCTGTTCCCAATCCAGCTTTTGAAGACGATCTAGAATGCGCTCTTGTATCTCTGGGGTAACTTCTATCCTCTCCATCACTTCATTATACTTATTCTTCAAAATCGTACCCCTCCTTCAGTACAACCTTAAGCTTGGCTCTTGCCCGCAGCAGACATGAACGTACCGTTGACTCTCTGGCTGTTAATAAGGATGCGATTTGAGCCGTAGAATAGCCCTCATGATAATAAAGGTGTACGACCTCACGATATTTCATGGGAAGCTGCTTGACAGCCTCCCACAAAAAGGCCAAATCCTCTGCGGCGCTTGCTACCAGGTCTTCATTGAGATCATCGGTTTTACGGACCTTATTATAATTGATCTTGTTTTTGCTAATATTCATGGCAACCCTTAGAAACCATGCCTTTTCATGCTCGGGGGATTCAAAATGAGGTTGAGCTTTTATATATTGTATCAATGCATCCTGCAAGACATCCTCTGCATCACTCATGTTGTGCAGATAAGAATAGGCAAGACGCAAGACACTCTTCCCATAGAGAGACATTAAATTCTGGGCTTGGTCATTTATCTGTGCTGACCGTAAATGCTCCTGCATGGGAATTACCTTGTTACGGCTGTCCCCGGCTGCCGCAGAAAACAAGGAGTACAACGGGGAACAAAGCTCCATCCTTAAGAGAAGGAACCATTCCCAAATCAGATTCCTCTTCCTGCATATACCAATCATCCGATCACCTTCCTGAATTAGGCTATGGCGGTTCTGCGGCTACAGTCCCGCCATCCCCTTACAACCTCTGGTTTAATTAACGAATCGTATCAACCATTGCACTTACGGCAGCAGCATCGAGGACAGCCTCGTCACTTGTAGATGAGATCGAATAGGTATATCCCCCGTCAATCCATGTAGCAACGCGGATTTTACCGTCATCCCCTTTGGTTACGACTTTCTTGTCGCCAACCGTTAACGAAAGATTTTCGCTATATTTGTTATGATCTCCGCTAATATCCTTACTGCCCTTTGCTTTACGGATCACTAACTGCTCATCGCCAGATTGATAAGTAATCTGGATCATATCATTTTTAATCGCCTCGATCAGCTTCTGGGTGTAGCCTGCAGGCACTTGGGAGGGCAGTGTCATAGTAACCCCGGCAAACGCCTCTGCTTCTGCAATGCTATCAAATTTTTGAAAAGGATTAGGAATCTGGACATTCTTTGCCCCGATGACTTGCGTACTTTTCGGCGCTTGAGAATTGTTTTTTGCAGACCCGTTAGTAGAACACGCCGTAAAGGACATCAACATCATACCGCTAAGTACAACAGCTACCATTTTTTTCATTGTTATAACTCCCTCTCTTATTGGGCTCGAAATTTACCACCGTTTCCGTGGTTCTGCCCTATATACATTTGAGGAAGCGATTATGTTGCATGCCTAAAAATTATTTCCAAAAACATTTGCCTTGAAGTAAGCTGAACAGGGAAAAGTTCTTGCTCTGCTTAAGACTAGTTTAAAACCCTTTCTGGAGCAAGGCGTGAAGGTTTTGACAGAATAGATAGAATAACATTCCCGAGAAACATATTAGCCGTAGCAGATTTTATTGTGAAAAACCGTAAATCCCCTTTCCGCAGAGCTGGATAGCTAGGAAAAAGGGGGTTTTCTGTAATCCAAAAGAGACCGTAGCTGAATAGCTACAGTCCTTTTTTCTTTTACCAAACCTGCTTAGATATATTCGAGCATGCCCTTCTCTTTGAGCAGATCCACGATATCCTTGACGGATTGGGCCTTGTTCTTGGGGCAGATCAGGACCGCATCGCCGGTGTCGGCAATGATGAATCCGTCCACACCGATGGTGGTAATCAGCCGTCCGTTGCCATAGATGATCGAGTTGTGGGTGTCGATACCTATATGATTAGCTTTGATGATATTACCGGCATCATCGGGAGGAAAGATGGCACCTAGCGCATCCCAGCTGCCGATGTCATTCCAGCCGAATTGGCCGGAGAGAACAACCACCTCGTCGGAACGCTCCAGAATGCCGTAATCAATCGAGATATTCTGCAGCAGCGGATAGATCCGGCTGATGGTCTCCGCCTCCTGCTCCGTACCGAGCGCTTCGCTGATGGGCAGCATCGTGTTGTAGAGCCGCGGCAGATAACGTTTGAAGTTATCAATAATGACTGAAGTCTTCCAGATAAAAATCCCGCTGTTCCATAGATAATTGCCGGAGGCCAGATAGCCTTGTGCTTTCTGGAAGTTCGGTTTCTCTACGAATTCCGCCACATCATACACTGCTACCGGCTTTATGGCGATGGGTTCTTTATCATACGCAATATAGCCGTAGCCGGTGGAGGGGAAGGTGGGCTTGATGCCGATAGTGACGATTCGATCGCTCTCCATTGCGACCGTGCAGGCTTCATCCAGCGTCAGCCGGAACTGCGGTTCATCGGTTATATAATGATCTGAAGGCAGGACAACCATCAGCGAGTCTTCCTGGTTCATATGCATAATGGAGAAGGCAGCGAATAGAATACTGGCTGAAGTGTTGCGTGCCACAGGCTCTATCAGAATATTGCTCTTCAGCACGCTGCTGTGCATAATGCTCTCCAGCAGCACTGCCTGTGTGCGGTTCGTTACGATGACGGTGTTTTCCTGGGGGATAATGCCCTTGAACCGTTCTATTGTATCGTTTAGCATGATGTCGTTTCCGCTTATATTGAGCAACTGCTTAGGGATCTCTTGTCTGGATAACGGCCAGAAGCGGGTACCGCCGCCGCCGGCAAGAATCGTGGCGAATTTATCCATGGTGGGTCACCAGATGGGCAATGGAGAAGGAAATAATGCTCTCCGAGCCCTGATTCAGATTCAGTCCCGTGCTGTGGATGCCGTCGTAGCAGGCCCCGGTCTGGTTATCCACGAGAGGGAGCTTCAGGGAATTATGCCCCGTGTACCAGGCGTAACAAAGGTCCGCCTGCTTCGTATAGGCCGGGTCCTTGAGCACTGCTGCGGCTTCGCGGCAGGCCATCAGCATTTCGCAGGCTTCAATCGGCTGCTCGTCATACTCCGCAGGTTTACCGCCGCGCAGCAGCCAACCATGGCTGCCAATGGGCTTGTAATAACCTTCTGGTGCGAAGGTGCGTGAAGCCAGGAAATCCAGGCTTTCTTTGGCTGTCGCTTTAAGGTCGGGATTACCGGAAATGCGGAAGGCTCTCAGCAGCGCCCAGGGCAGCATGGAATTGCCGTAGGTGAGGCTGTCCTCGAACCAGTTCCAGCCCTCACCCTTAGTGAGGATGTATTGATTATGCAGCCGGACGGCAATATTTTCGATAAGGTCAGTAATAACACTCTTAGGTAGAAAGGCCGCTTCTTCCGATGTATTCTCAGATATGTGCGGATAAGGGAAGGAATAGGTTAATGCACCGGGTGTATTAATAAGATCGCTCAGACCAATGACAGCGTAGGCTACAGCCCGGGGAGAACCCAGTTTCTCAATATGCGGCAGGGATTGATTAATGAGATACCGGCAGGTATTCAGCAGATTATCCGGCAGAATGGAGGAATAGGAGAGCATGAAGCCCAGCGCCCACAGGGTGCGTCCCTGGCAATCCTCAGAGCCGCTATCTTCGATGAAGGAACGGTTGTAATCCATGAAATTGCGGAAGTTGCCCTGCTCATTTTGCGCGTGATGGACAAAAGACAGGTACGTGTGAATCAGGTCCAATGTTGCGGAATCCGGGCTTTGCTCGTACATGAGTACGGCTGCAATCAAGGCCCGGGCGTTGTCATCGGTGGTGTAGCCCTTGGAGCGGTCAGGAACGCCGAATTTAGTGTGCTGGAAAATACCCGTATCATCGGTTATTCTGCGCAGATAGTCGGTTTTGAACTTTACAGCTGCAGGTGTCTGCATCAAATCACACTCCGGTCTGCCTGCTTGGAGTGGGCAATGATGTCCTGAAAGATGGCAGCATACGTCTTCGCAACCTCACTCCACATCATGGTTCTTCCAAGCTCAAGGGTGAGGCTCTCCATCTCTTTTACCTTGGCCGGATCATCCAACAGCGCCAGAATGCAGGTTTCCAGGGAAGCGGAATCCCGGAAATCAGCCAGCAGGCCGCGTCCCCCGGCAAGCATCTCCTTCGCATACCGGTAAGGAGTAGAGACAATCACCCGGCCATAGCCGATACCGTAAGCGAGTGTTCCGCTGACCGCCTGCTCCTTGCCGAGATATGGGGTCATATAGATATCCGACATCACCAGCGACTGGATTACTTCCTCCTGCGTCAGCAGCTTGTCGACGAATAGCACATTATTGGTCAGGCCCAGTTCATGCACGAGGTTTGTCAGTTTTTCCCGGTATACCTCGCCGATTTCAAGCTTGACTACCGGATGGGTTTTGCCCCAGATGATATAGAGTGCATCCGGATGCTGCTTGACCACACCGCTCATGGCCTCAATAGCATATTCAATGCCCTTGCCGGGACTCAGAAAGCCAAAGGTAGAGAGAATCTTACGGTCACCGAAGTTGTACTGCACTTTGAGATCGGCTCTGGAGGCTGTTTCTACAAAAGGCACTCCGTGATGGATAAAGGCTATTTTGGCTACGTCGATATGATAGACGGAGATTAAGTCCTGTACCGTAGACTGGGCCATCGTGACTACCTTAACGCTCAGCTCGGCAATCCGGGTAATAATCTCGTGCTGCTTGGGGGTTGGATTCGTTAATACAGTATGGAAAATGGCCACGTAGGGCACATGAAGCTTCTCGATAAATTTGAGCAGGTATTCGCCGCTTTCTCCGCCATAGATCCCGAATTCATGCTGAATGACCAGCAGATCGGTGTTGGACTGATTGATAGCTTCGGCGGCATCTATATAATCGGACAGTGTGTTTTGGTTGATTTCCCTCATCACCTGGTCATTGTAACGGTAGGTTTCGTTGTTGTTCATTGCGATAATCTTCGGTTTGTTCCAGCCCTGGAGCTTCGAGAACTGATCCAATAGATCTTGAGTGAATGTAGCAATTCCGCATTCTCTAGGCAGGCTGGTGGACAAAAAGACGATGTTACGGCTGCTGCTGGTGTGTTTCATACTGAGGAGCCTCCCTGTTAATCTTGTAATTTGGTATAAAAAAAGAAAATAAAGAGGACTTTATTTTCTAGGCGGAAAATGGTATAAAATTTTTTATTTGCAATTTATTTCCTTCCTGTACTATAACATGACCATTTTTTCTTGTCAATTTATTGACTACCTTCTGAAGTCCAGATATAGTGTTGTTGGAGGTGTATGAATGCCAGTCATACGCAGTAAGTTAAGCGAGGTTATGGAACGCCATGACCCCAAATTATCCATCCGTAAGCTTGCCAAGGATATCAACTACCATTTCGATTCCGTCCGGCGGATGTACAAAGACGAGATGGTGCAGTATCCCCGGGATCTGCTGCTCAAGCTGTGCACCTACTTTAATATTCAACCGGGTGAGTTGATCCGCATGGAATCGGATGAGAACGATTGGGCAATAGATAGAGCACACGATTATAAGGAGGAAGGCAATGACAAGGAGCCCGGTCAAGACGGCAACCTGTAACGAACTGCTGGATACCTTCTTTGCCAATCTTCGAACAGTGCACGTGGAGAAGCTAGTCTTCTCCGGTGTAGGCAAACGAGATGTATACAATATAACCGCCCCTTTTATGCACGATGGGGAAGCAGTAATCTTGGGAAGAGTTGAGGAACGGGACAGCGAGTTCTCTCAAGTCTTCTTTTTTACACTCCGGGAGGGAGTTTGGATTCCCCGGGCACATACGCATACATACAACCTGCAGGACCCGTGTGTAACCTTAATAAAAGGGGAACTCATTGTCGGAGGGGTAGAGGTTATTACGGCCGCAGATGATCCGAACCGGATCGTCTCGTGGGTGACCCAGTTCTACCGGGGCTATCGTATTGACTCCATGCGCCACTTCTCCTCGGGTCCGGGAACGATGAAGGATATCCGGCTGATTGAGCTTCAGGATGGCAGAATAGGCGTATTCACACGGCCGCAAGGAGCCAAAGGCGGAAGAGGACAGATCGGGTTCACCATCATCGATTCACTGGAGGAGCTGAATGAACAGACCTTCGTAGAAGCAGAGGTATTTCAGGATCAGTTTGTGCCCGAAGAATGGGGAGGAGCAAACGAAGCGCAATTATTGAAAAATGGCCATGTTGGCGTGCTTGGGCATATTGCCTGCTTTGACCGCTTGGGACAAAAACATTATTATTCCATGGTCTTCTCCCTCAATCCCGAAACGTTTGAAACGACACCAGTCAAAATTATTGCTACCAGAGGCGATTTTCCCATTGGTCCAGGTAAACGCCCGGATCTGCAGGATGTCATTTTCAGCGGAGGGCTGGTGCGTGGAGAGAATGGGCGGGCGGTGCTGTCCGTGGGGGTTAGCGATGCCGAAGCCTACCAGATTGAGATCCCGGACCCTTTTTTGGAGTATGAGCAGTAGAAAAGAGGTTGGTTTGACTAGATTCTATGGTCATGGTATACTTGTAATGACAAGAATTTATGGTCGAAGAGAGCAGGAAATAAGAAATGAGTAAATTTATTCTACTGAGCAATCGTACGGCTGAAACTAAGTCCAACCTGAATATCGCCAGAAAACAGGGGCGTATCCCGGCTGTACTGTACGGAATTAATAAAGATACTCTAAGCCTCGAAGTCAATGAAAAAGAGCTGATGGATGTGCTGAGAACGAATCCCCGCGCTATTCTACAGGGTAAGCTGTCTGACAATACATCTGTTCCTGTAGTTGTACAGGATATCCAAAAGGATTCCATGTCAGGCAAGGTCCTGCATATTGATTTTCAGCACGTCAATATGAATATCAGCATGGACAGCAAAGTTACTATTCATTTTGCGGGAGAAGCAGCCGGCATCAAGGCAGGCGGTTCACTGCAGGTCGAAATATATGAAGTTGAAGTCCGCTGTATGCCAGACGATTTGCCAACCTCAATGGAAGTGGATATCAGCGGTCTTGCCATCGGCGACCAGCTGCTCGTGTCTGATCTGATCTTCCAGGATGGCGTTGAAGTGCTGACGGATCCAAGTACAGTGATGATTCAGATCAAAACCGTACATGAAGAAGAAGCAGAAGAACCGGCAGCGACTCCGGCTTAAATACAAGATGAACCATACAGCCCCTTCGGGCAGAACGTGCAGGGAACTCATGATTTCATGATTCCGGCTATGTCTGCTGGAAGGGGCTTTTGTGTTTTTTTCTATTTCCCGCGTTATTTCAGTGCGCCCTCGGTCAGACCGGCAACGATATAGCGGTGGAAGAAGAGGTAGACCACAATCATAGGAAGCGTAATAATCGCCAGTGCCGAGAACAGCAGCTTGTAGTCGGTCATATAACGGCTGGAGAAGGCCAGCAGGCCAACCGGAATAGTCTTTAGCGCATCGTTCTGAATGTACAGCATCGCCAGCAGCAACTCGTTCCAGGCATTCAGCGCTGAGAAAATCCCTACAGTAGCCATATTAGGAACCAGCAGCGGGAGGATGATCCTCCAGTACATCAGCCAGTCCCCGCAGCCATCCATGCGCGCAGCTTCCATCAGTTCTCCCGGGACAGCATCGAGATATGCCTTGAGCAGGAGGACCGCCAGTGGAAGTCCGGTTCCGATATAAGGCAGGATCAGCCCCAGATAGGAGTCTTTTAGATTCAGGTGTTCAAAAATATAGCTTTGGGCAATGAAAAAGGATTGCAGCGGCATAAACAGTCCGAACATGAACAGCAGCATCAGGAAGCCGCTGCCGCGGAAGCGCAGCTTGCTGAAGGCAAAAGCCGCCAAACTGGCAAACAGCAGAATGCCTGCGACGGTAAGGGTAGTGACGATTACGCTATTTTTGGCATAAGTGCTCATGTTACCCACATTCCAGGCTTCGGACCAGTTCTGCAGATTTACCTTCTCCGGCAGCGCGAACGGGGCGGAGAAAATCTCCCTGTTTTCACGGAAGGAGGAGAGTACCAGCCAGATGATCGGGTAGAAGTAGAAGCAGGAAATCACGATCATGAACAGATAATACAAAAGATGCGAAAACCGCTTGCGGCTGGCCGCTTCGCCTCCGCTGTAAGCGTCTTTCTTGATGTCTAGGGCTGTGGTCGTCAAGGAGAGCACCTCACTTTCTCAATACTCCAGCACACTGGAGTCTTTCTTGGTCAACTTGCCGGCAATCAGGCCGATCACAGCAATCACCAGCGTCATAATGACGGCAAGTGCGGAGCCGTAGCCGATGCTCGTATGAGTAAAGACAACTTTAACGAGATAGGTGGTGACGATTTCTGTAGAATTATAAGGTCCGCCGTTAGTCATGACATAGAACAGATCGAAAGACTGGAAGCCGGTAAGTACGCAGAGCATGATGCCTGTCTCTACCAGATTGCGGATCATTGGAACCTTGATTTTGAAGAAAATCTGACCTTCATGGGCACCGTCGAGATAGGCTGATTCATAGACCTCCTTGGAAATACGTTGAATCCCGGAGTAAAAGATCGTCATATAGAACCCTGCATATACCCAGCCGGACACTATGCAGATGGCGTAAAGTGCAGTATCAGGATTGCCCAGCCAGACGCGCGTCAAGCTCTCGAGGCCAATCTTCTCCAATAGAATATTGATCAGGCCAAAATCGGAATTATAGACAAACTTCCATAAATAGGACACAACAATCATGGGCAGCATCACGGGGATAAAGAAAGCGAGACGGAACAGTGCGCTGCCTTTGCGGCCCATGGTGATTAAGCCTGCAAGCCCGAGTCCGACAATCACTTCAACAAAAACGGTGGCGGCAATATAAATGAGGGTGTGACTGTAAGAGTTGATGTAGACCCGGTCGTGGAAGGCGCGGATATAATTGCTGAAGCCTGCGAATTTCATATTGCCGATCCCGTTCCAGTCGTAGAAGCTAAAGACAAATGTCATCAGGACCGGAACAAGCACGACAAAGGCAAACAATAGAATGGCCGGGGCAATGAACAGGTAAGGGGAGAGCTTATGGCTTTTGCCGGACATGGATCCACCTCCAAAATAGGAATAAGGGGAGACCGCCGATGTGCGATGCACGGACGGTCTTTTTGTTTACTTCAGCGGGGAAATGGTTGTTTCAAGCTCGGCCAGCGCGTCCTCCGGTGATTTGGCTCCGCCAATAACCTCGGAGGTAGCCATATTCAGCGCATTGGCTACTTCGATGGAATAGCCAGTGTCGGGAGGCGACACCAGTACGGGGGCATTTTCCATCAAATCGTTCAGTTCCAGTGAGAGTGGAAGCGTGGTAGTCTTGTCGATGCCATCCTTGGTAATGGGCACAGCGCCGGCATCAGACAGTTTTTTGGAGGATTCGGCAGAGCTGTAGAGCTTCATGAATTCTACAGCTTCATCAATCAATTTGGAGTTTTTGTTGACGACCATGCCATTCAGTACTCCGATGACGCTCTCCTGATTGCCCTTGCCGTCCGGCATAGCCGGAGTATTGAAGTAGCCCAGTTCCAGATCCGGTGTTTCTTTAACTGCGGTTGGAACCAGCCAACTGCCGATGGGATGCATCGCACCGCTGCCGTTCAGGAACAGCATGTCGGCTTCACTGTCGCTAACGGCGGTTATGTTGTCATTGATGTATCCTTTATCCCACAGTTCCTGCACATAGCCATAGGCTTTGACGAAGTCCGGCGAATTGAACGGCTGTTTCAATTGCAGAGCCTCGCTATAGGCATCCTCTCCTACAACCCGGGAAATGATATGGGCAATCCAGTTACCTGCCGTCCACAAATCTGAATTGCCGATAACGAGCGGAGTCATACCGGCTTGTTTGATTTTTTCGCACACGGCAAGGAATTCCTCCCAGGTCGCCGGGGGTTGAAGCCCTAGATCACTGAATACCTTTTTATCGTAAAAGATTACATTCGTCACATCGCCTGCGGTTGGAATCATATACGTCTTACCGTCTATGACCATGCCGTTGAAGGTGCCTTCAGCGAACATGTTCTTCAATCCAGAGGTTTGGAGCTGCTCCGTAATATCCGCGGCATAACCATCTGTCACCCGGTTCTGCAGCCGTTGTCCTGCCCATTCAAAGTAAAGGTCAGGAGCGTTTTTGCCGCTTAACAGGTTGGGCAGGCCGATTGTTTGGTAGGTGTCGTCATCCTGGAAGCTGAATTCGACTGAGATGCTGGCATGCTGGCTTTCAAATTCTTTGCCGATCTCCTCCCAGACCTTAATCAGCCCTTCGCCCGGTGAACCCATGGCAATGCGGAGTGTACCTGTTTGGTCATCACTGCTGGTCTTTGCCGTATTGTCCTTTGGATCTTCAGAAGCGGAACAACCCGCAAGAGCGGCAACCAGCATCATCGCAATCCATCCAATCATCCACTTTTTCATTTATTAATCGCTCCTTTAAGTTGGAATGGTATTTTGGTTATTCCGTGTTTTGTCCGAAGACAGCTCCTCAGCCCCCTCTCCTCCATAGAATAAGAAGTCATAACGTCTGCATGCGCTCATTCCTCAGGTAACAACACATACTGCTGTGATTCCACCTTTTATGTAATGTTAGTTAACACAAAGGAGCGATAACGAGGGGCGATTAAAGGAGTTCTGCTCAAGTGGTTCTGATTTGTAGTAACAATATAGTTTTCATTATTAATTATAGTTACTAGCCTGTCAATTGTTTTTCATAGAAAACCGGAGATAAATTTCGTTTTTTTCTAGTGAAAAAAAATATTTCAAGTGTATTGTCTGTTTTTTGAAAGCGTAATCAATGTATATTGTATAAGGTTTACGTGCGGAGCTTATATTCTGCTGTCTTTAGAAAGGGTAAATATACCTCCAATAAATAAATCTGTTGACAACTTGTTGTGATTAAAAATAGAATGTGGATAAATGTTACTACAATAACATTAAAAATATTACATGGAGGTGACACATGGAAGTGAATTAGTACACTGAATGGAATGGTAAAGGCCTAGAAGAGGTTTGGGTGGAGGATCCGGGAAGCGGAGCAAACGGCATTTATTATATGATGCAAGGCGCAACAGCACGTGGTGCGATTCATGAGTTTGGATGCTTACGAAGTAAGTTTTGTCGGAGATTCTCGAGGAAGCATACGCTAACAAAACTTTAAGGGGGAGCGCATATGAAGTTCAACTGGAAGCAGACACTTGGTGTAATCGCTGTTGCCTCATCGATGGTGTTTACCCACGCGTCCGCAGCATCCGCAGAGACAACGGAGAAGATTCCCGTGTGGGCATCGGCGGAAATTGCCTCATGGAAAGACCTGGGGCTGCTCAAAGGTAATGAGAATGGCCTTATTCTTCCCAATGAAGGAATCAAGAAGACAGAATTTGTAGCCTTAATCAACCGTATCTTTCAATTCAGTGAAGAGAGCAGCCAGACTTATACGGATGTCCCCAAGGCAGCATGGTATGCTCCCGAGATCAGCAAAGCAGTTGCGTCCGGTGCGATTATCGGAAGCGGCGGCGGTAAGATTGATCCGCTTGAGATCCTGACCCGGGAAAAGGCCGCGCTTATTCTCAGCAGAGTATTCAATGTTGCAGGCTCCGGGAATGCAAATGCTCCATTTTCAGATGATACAGCGATTTCTGCTTGGGCCAAGGAAGCTATCTATGCCATGAAGGAAGCTGGCTATGTGGAAGGCACACCGCAAGGAGCGTTCCAGCCGAAGAATGCGCTGACACGCGCCGAGGCGGTAAAGATGATCAATAACGCGATGGGTATACTGGTTGCCGACGGCAGCGGTCATTCAGGCCTGTCCGGCAGTAATCTGATTGTCAATACGGCAGGCAGCACTCTAACGAACCTGAATCTCTCAGGCAATTTATATATTACTCCGGGTGTTGGTGAAGGAGACTTGAGCTTGGTCCATGCAACCATCGGAGGCGTCGTCTACATAAACGGCGGCGGCATACACAGCATCACCCTTACGGACAGCACATTGAACAGGATTGTAATCAACAAGCCTTCTGCTCCGGTAAGAGTTCTATTGAAAGGAACGACCGCAGCGATCAATGTGGAGGTAGCCAGCGGCGCCCAGATTGTCAACGAATCAGACAAAGCTGTGGGTACTGTTAATGTGCTGGAAACGGGACAGAAAGCCGTTTCTATATCCGGCAATGTAAGCGAACTGAACGTAAACGGGAAGACCGATTTTACGCTGGCGGGTGGTCAGGTTGGGACATTCAATATCTCTGCCAAAGCTGGCGGGTCGGGCATTAAGCTGAATAAAGGCACGATTGTCAAACGGATGGCCTTCAATGGTGCTGCGAATGTTACCGGGGAGGGAATAATCTCGGAGGCATTAGTCAATGTGGAGGGGGTGTCTCTGACCGCCAAGCCGGACAAGCTGACGATCCATGCTTCAAAAGTAACCATAGGCGGACAGAACTACGACTCTTCAGGCAACCTGATTCCTTCGGCGACCAGCACTCCAGCGGGGGCAGGCACCAATGGCGGCACGGCAAGTCCGAGTCCAACTCCAACTCCAACTCCAACTCCAACGCCAGGTGCGACTTCAAGCCCGAGTCCGGGTACGGGAAGCCCAACCCCAACCCCGAGCCCGACACCAAGCCCGGGTACAGGAACTCCAACTCCAACTCCAACTCCAACCCCAACCCCAACTCCAACCCCGGTTGATCCCGGACCTAAAGTTACCGAGCGGTATACCTATGCTGAAGCCTTAAGCTCCTTCAGCTCATTAGGAGCAGAGGGTCTGGCCAAGCAATACCTGGCCTTCCTGCAGGATCCCTCCTATACGCCATCTATAGCCAATGCAGGTGTGGAAATGCCGGATATGGTGAACGCCATCACCTTTGTGAACTATCAGTTTACCCTCAAACCTTCCATATTCGCTTCCTTGCGGGGGGTTAATACTTCCGTTCTGGACAGTACCCGTACCTATTTATGGATCGGAACCGATAGTGGTGTAACCAGAATTAATCTCTTGACGAATGAAATGACGGGCTACACCGCAGTGGGCAGGCAATTGTACGATGATAAGGTGCTTCTGCTGATATCGGACGGAGGTAAAGGTGTATTTGCCATAACGTTAACCGGCGTATCGCATATCTATCAATAAGAAGGGGGAGCTTACCATGCACATGATGAAGAAACGCGGACAAAAGATCACGGGCGTATTGCTCGCCGTAACACTATTCGTGCTGCCGGCAGCACCTGTTTTGGCCGAAAAACCGCCTGGAGCAAGTTATTCGCCTGTTCAGCTGGAGGCCGTGCAGACCAAGGAAATGACCTATTATAAGTCTGGTTCGGCTTCCCTTCCGGGTACCATTGAATGGGTTACCGATGCTGCCGCGCTGAAATTTCTGCCGCTGTCAGTAATCGGTGATGTGACCAGCGTTGTACGGGATGGGGGCATATACTGGATTGGAACGGAGACCGGGCTGCAGCGGGTCGATTTCACGGCAAGTGATACGAAGGACATTGTCCAGTATATGGCGGGTCCCAGATATCTTTACGGCGGCGATGATCATGTAACCGGTCTTGCCAGCGATGGAGAAGGCGGTATATGGGTCCGGACTGCAAGTGGTGTAACCCATATCGCCATGCCGAAGCAGTCGCTGCATGACAAATCGTTTATCTACGAGGACCTGGTCCAGTCCATTCTCGACCGGCGGGGCATGGTTCATGGGGCCGGCTTCACCTTTACAGAGACGGACAGCACGACGGATGCGGTCAACTATAACTCTGCAACCGGACAATTCTCTTCGACACCGTCCACCAGCGACAATGACGGTTTATGGACGACTATGTATGCAATGGGTGAGGTGTTCCGTTACAAGGCACTGCAGGAGGATTATGGAGCCAGTCCTACTCTAGAGGAGTCCGCTGAAATTTCCGCAGCGAGATCGGCTGCGCTGAGGGCAACCAAAGCCGTTCTGTTGCTCGATTATGTATCCGGCCGCGGGAACGGTTTTCCGGCCCGTTCTTATATGCTGACCAGCGAGGAGAGTGCGGCTACTGTAGGCAATTCGGTATATGGCTATCAGTCTCAGAACGGGTTTTGGTTCCAGAATTTTGTAGGCCCGGACATGGTCAACCCGAACGGCATTATCCCGAGCCTGCAGCGTGATGACGGAGTGGAACCGATCGGCTATTCCATGGTCCGTGTAACCAAGGATGCAGAGAACAAAAAGGGCTCCACACTGTTCCCTAGCGGAGGCACGGATGTCTTGAACTACAATGGACTCGGGCTAAGCCAAGCCGCGATTGATGAGCTGAATCTGACGCGTCCTGAAGGGCAGAAGCTGGGCATTGACATCAAAACCAAGGTTGGGACAAACGTAAATGGCGCGGTCTACCAGGTGCTGCCGGTAATCACTGCGGCAACGAACAATAAGGACGCTAAGGAAGATAAAACTACAGGTCCGGATAATAAGCCGCTGTTCCAGCTGACAGCTCCCGTTTATGAGCAGATCCCGGACTTCTTTAATGACTTGTTCCCGGACAGCGTGATTGTGGATGGGCACATCGACATGAACCAGATTGTGTACAAGGCGGATACTTCCGCGGATGAGGTGGACGGTCATTACGCCATGTTCTACACAGCTTACAAGTATCTAATCGGGGACAGTGTAGATCCTGAGATGCTGAAGCTGAAGTCCCTTATTGAAGAAACAACGCACCGCATGACAGAACTGATCTTGAAGGATGACCATTATTATATTGAGGACGCTACAGGCAAATCCACGCAGTGGTCCAGATGGTTCTCCAAGTACTTCAACGACAGTCTGGGCGTGATGGAGAAGCAGGGGCAGTGGGAGAGCAAAGTAGGTGTCGATGAGAACGGAGACGATGCCCTTTCCTATGGATATGAGGATGGCCCGCTTAACGCGCTGGAGGTCATGGCTGCCTTAAAAACGGCAAGCTTCATTACCAAAGAGAGCTATCCGGCCGATTCGGTGAAGTACGAACTGGCTTATGAGCAAGCTTTTGCCGGCAGCTACAGCAAGGATGAGCCTTATATCAACGGCAAGGGTTATATGGATATGGCTCTGGAATATGTCAACCGGAGGCTTGTGCGGCAGGCTACCAATGCTTACAGCGAGAATGACAACCAGATCGTAACCAAGGATAATGCAGGCGCCGGAACCAACACCAATGCGACAATTCATAACGACTGGACCCAGTATATCAATTACTCGGATGAAGAGCTGGGCTGGTTCCCGGTATTCGTGCTGGTTACCCTTGAGCAGGATGCCGGCAGACATGCCAAGGTTGTGGAAGCTTATGACCAGTGGTATTCCAACGAAGTGCGGGAGGAGAATCCGTTCTATACCTTCCTGTACCAGCTTGCGCATCCCGATAAAACTGATGTAGATCTGCAGTCAGCTGTCCGATATCTGTACCGTTTCCCCGCATTTCAGATTGAGTTCCCTGTGCAGTGGAACCGTCAGGATGTTCTGTATATCGAGCCGGGCGACCGCGACGATTACAAACAGACCAACTATGCCCTCGCTCCGGATGAGCGTCGCATTATTAAGCACAACTCCAATCCGTTTGAGAATGACAGCCAGTCGGCAGGAGCCAATCCTGATTATAACTACCACACTGGTAGCATTGAGGCAGGCTCGGTATTCACGCTTCCTTACTGGCTGGGGCGTTATTTCGAGATCATTAAAGAGTAGTAGATACAGTTGTTATCCAAACTGCCGCTCAATCGTGTAGCTGGGGAAATCCCCGCGGAATACACCGAAGCTGTACTCCAGCGGGGAATCATCAGCCAGGTACGTGAACGTTCTAACCTGTAGACAAGGAGCGCCTTCCTTCACCCCAAGCAGTTTGCTGGCGGTCTTGTCTGCAAGTACGGGCTTCAGTTGCTCCACAGAGCGGTGAGCCTTCAAATGATAGGTTGTTTCAAGGAAGGAGAATAGCGAACCGTCCTTATAGTCATTGATAAGGCCGGGAGCAAGCTCCCAGGCAATATAAGTGGTTTCATAGAGGAGGGGCTCATTGTCGGCATAGCGTATCCGCAGCAACTGGTTTACGGGAGCTTTTACCGCGATATTCAGGAATTCATTCAGAGGCATTTCCGCAGGTGTCACTTTGGCTTCGATGATTTTGCTTGTCGGCTCCTTGCCGCTCATCACCACGTCCTCTGTGAAGCTGCGTGTCTGGTTAAGCTGAAGTTCCTTGCGTTTGACGAAGGTTCCCTTGCCCTGATACCGTTCCAGAATGTCCTGAACCTCAAGCTCGCTTAGTGCAAGGCGGATGGTTGTGCGGCTGGCGGAGAACATTTCGCATAATGCGGCTTCCGTTGGAAGCTTCTCCCCGACAGCGTAGACACCGGATTGAATCTGCTTAAGCAGTTGTTCTTTAATATTAAAATATAAGGTGTTATTTGTTCTCTTTGTCATTACAAATTTCCCCCGATACAAATTTGTTATATTATATCATGGAAAAGGATCAGGAGAAAACA
>NZ_LVYZ01000024.1:0-625 GCF_001909095.1 Paenibacillus sp. P46E | reverse complement strand
CAGCCAGGTCTTTGCCTGAATTCTCTTGTTCTTCCTGTTCTTCTGCCGTTTCAATGGCAGCGAACAGGGCATGCACCTTATCCTGCAGTTTGACTTTGTGTTTACTGACGGCTTTCCCCCAAACAAACGTGTAGCGATTGGCATTGGCCTCGATTTTGGTTCCGTCCACAAAGTAATGCTCCAGGGAAACGTATTTTTCGTCAGCCAGAAACTGAAGCACGGCGGTAAATACCGTCTCAAGGACATTCTTCATTCGCTGGGAACGGAAGCGATTCAGCGTGCGGAAGTCGGGTCGCTGCCGCCCGGCCAGCCACATGAAGGGGATATTCTCCCGAATGGATTTGGCGATTTGGCGAGAGGAATAGATGCGCTGCGTGTAGGCGTAAATCATGACTTTGGTCAGCATTTTAGGATGGTAGCTGTCACGGCCACCACCTGGGTAGGCCGCGTCAAAAATGCCGTCGTCCAGCCGGTTAACGGCGGCATTGACGATACGAACGAGGTGATGTTCTGGAATATCTTCTTCCAGATCCATTGGCAAGCAAAGTTGGTCCATGGTATATTGAATGTACAAAAGAAACCTCTCCTTTGAAATGGTTGTGTGGTAACTCCATTTTACCAAAGG
>NZ_LVYZ01000023.1:0-632 GCF_001909095.1 Paenibacillus sp. P46E | reverse complement strand
ACAGCTGGGTTTCCCCATTCGGACACCCCCGGATCAAAGCTTGCTTACAGCTCCCCGAGGCAGTTTCGTTGTTCGCCACGTCCTTCGTCGGCTCCTGGCGCCTAGGCATCCTCCGTGTGCTCTTATTAGCTTAACCGCAATTTTCTCCGCAGGAGAAATATTGAACATTGCTGTTCTTTACTTTCCTACCAGATCAATTGTATCAACTAATAACTATTTCAACTTGCTTACACAAGTTTCAGCTAAAAGATGTTCTAAAACGCATTTTCGTTTCGGTATCCAGTTTTCAAGGATCAAGGTAAAGCTGAGAGCTTCAACTCTCAAAACTGAGCAACGAGTGAGTGTTCGAACCCAAGGGTTCTAATGGAAGTCTAGCTTCCGATTTGAATGTTTCCGTTGCAGGAAACGATTCTCCATAGAAAGGAGGTGATCCAGCCGCACCTTCCGATACGGCTACCTTGTTACGACTTCACCCCAATCATCTACCCCACCTTCGGCGGCTGGCCCCCTTGCGGGTTACCCCACCGACTTCGGGTGTTGTAAACTCTCGTGGTGTGACGGGCGGTGTGTACAAGACCCGGGAACGTATTCACCGCGGCATGCTGATCCGCGATTACTAGCAATTCCGACTT
>NZ_LVYZ01000022.1:0-652 GCF_001909095.1 Paenibacillus sp. P46E | reverse complement strand
GTTTAGAGCCGCATATGGAAAAAGCGCAGCAGATCCTCGGAAAACTGCCAAAGACAGTCATTGCGGATGCAGGCTACGGCAGCGAAGAAAACTACGCCTATCTGGAAAAGAAAGAGATTCAGGCGGTGGTGAAGTACGGCAGCTATCACAAGGAAAAGAGCAAGGCCTGGAAAGTGAATGTTGGTAAAATCGAGAACTGGACATACAATGCAGCTGAGGATAACTGGACGTGCCTCGCCGGGAAAATGTTGCATTTCCGCAGAGAAAGCAAGGAAGTCTCACAGAGTGGATATGAAATTTACAAACGTCATTACCGAAGTCAGAGCTGCGAGGGCTGTCCGCTGAAGGAACGCTGCACGAAGGCAGCCGGAGATCGGGAAGTGGTTGTTAGTTTGGAACGACTGCGTTACCAAAAGCAGGCTCGGGAGATCTTGCGAAGTGAGGAAGGTTACGGCCTGGCCGTACGCCGAATGACGGAACCGGAAAGTGAATTTGGACAACTGAAAAATAACCGGGGCTTCCGGCGCTTTCTGCTTCGCGGCATGGAAAAAGTGACGCTTGAGGTCGGTTGGCTTTGCCTTGCCCACAATCTCTTGAAGCAAGCTGCAAATGACCAAAAACAAAGAGCAACATTTCTCCAGTGACGGGAGAA
>NZ_LVYZ01000021.1:0-681 GCF_001909095.1 Paenibacillus sp. P46E | reverse complement strand
GGTTCTATTTCACTCCCCTTCCGGGGTGCTTTTCACCTTTCCCTCACGGTACTGTTTCACTATCGGTCGCCAGGTAGTATTTAGCCTTAGCAGATGGTCCTGCTGGATTCATACGGGGTTTCACGTGCCCCGCACTACTCGGGATCCGTCTCGGAGAGAACACAGTTTAGGTTACAGGGCTTTTACCTCTATCGCGGGCCTTTCCAGACCTCTTCACCTACCATATTCCTTTGTAACTCCATGTGAGACGTCCCACAACCCCAAGAGGCAAGCCCCTTGGTTTAGGCTGTTCCGCGTTCGCTCGCCGCTACTGACGGAATCACTATTGTTTTCTCTTCCTCAGGGTACTTAGATGTTTCAGTTCCCCTGGTCTGCCTCTACATACCCTATGTATTCAGGTATGAGTAACTGCGAATTACCACAGCTGGGTTTCCCCATTCGGACACCCCCGGATCAAAGCTTGCTTACAGCTCCCCGAGGCAGTTTCGTTGTTCGCCACGTCCTTCGTCGGCTCCTGGCGCCTAGGCATCCTCCGTGTGCTCTTATTAGCTTAACCATTGCGTTTTCCCAAAAGGGAAATCGCTAGCATCGCTATAATATAAACTTGTTTACACAAGTTCAGCTTAAAGGAATGTTCTAAAACGCATTTTCGTTTCGGTATCCAGTTTTCAAGGATCAAGG
>NZ_LVYZ01000020.1:0-708 GCF_001909095.1 Paenibacillus sp. P46E | reverse complement strand
CGTGAGCCCTCGGGTGGACGCTCCGCGAACGGACCGTTGTTCCAATCGCTGTTGTCCCCAGATTTTATTTATTCTCCTTCGCGGTGAAAATCCGGGGACAAAGGCGACCGCTATCGCTTTTCCACAATCGTTCCGTCCTCTCCGCTGTTTAAGCGGGAAATGGGGTCTACAATCTTTAAAAAAAGCAAAAAAAAGAAACCATCCTTTGGTAAAATGGAGTTACCACACAACCATTTCAAAGGAGAGGTTTCTTTTGTACATTCAATATACCATGGACCAACTTTGCTTGCCAATGGATCTGGAAGAAGATATTCCAGAACATCACCTCGTTCGTATCGTCAATGCCGCCGTTAACCGGCTGGACGACGGCATTTTTGACGCGGCCTACCCAGGTGGTGACCGTGACAGCTACCATCCTAAAATGCTGACCAAAGTCATTATTTACGCCTACACACAGCGCATCTATTCCTCTCGCCAAATCGCCAAATCCATTCGGGAGAACATCCCCTTCATGTGGCTGGCCGGGCGGCAGCGACCCGACTTCCGCACGCTGAATCGCTTCCGTTCCCAGCGAATGAAGAATGTCCTTGAGACGGTATTTACCGCCGTGCTTCAGTTTCTGGCTGACGAAAAATACGTTTCCCTGGAGCATTACTTTGTGGACGGAACCAAAATCGAGGCCAATGCCAATCGCTACACGTTTGTTTG
>NZ_LVYZ01000019.1:0-711 GCF_001909095.1 Paenibacillus sp. P46E | reverse complement strand
GCATCCTTCTTGGCTTTGCTGTAGGCCTGAGTGGCTTCCCGCTCCGCTTCGGACTGCTTTTTCTGCGCTTCGCGTTCCTTTTCGGTCCGGACGCTGTTGATCTCACCTTTTTTCTGCTGCGCCGCTGCTCCAGCCTGTCCGGCATAGTCGGCTTCGGCTGTATCCAGCTCGTTTTTCCATTCCCCGCGCAGGTTGTCGACTTCCGCCTTGGCTCCGGTCTGCTGGCTGAGTTGCTTGTTCTTGGCATCGGCTTCCGCCTGCTGGATTTGCGCGTGGCTGTCTGCTTTGGAGATCAGCACCTTGCTGTCGAATTTCGCTTTTTCCTTGCTGTATTCCGCCTGCTTGGCGCCCAGCTGCTTCTTCATTTCCGGGGCAAGGCTGCGATTGAGTCCGGCCGTCATGTCCGCAGGCACTCCCAGTGCGGGCAGCTTCTTGGCTCCGGGTGCATTCCCGCCCTGCAGTTCTGCAGAAGCCTTCAGCGTGGAGCCGTCCGGCTCGGGATAGATGTCATTCTCACCAAACGGAGTATGGATGTGTCCCATCTCCGCCTGCTTGGCTGCCCCTACCTGCTGGGACGCCTCCTGATTGAAGCCTTCGAGCTGGGCGGGGTCCGCCTCACCGGTCATGCTGATGCCCGGAGGCTGCGCCGCAGCGGACCGGATTTCACCCAACATGGCTTCGGGATTACCTTCCGAGCCGGAAGATCCGATG
>NZ_LVYZ01000018.1:0-718 GCF_001909095.1 Paenibacillus sp. P46E | reverse complement strand
ACAGCTGGGTTTCCCCATTCGGACACCCCCGGATCAAAGCTTGCTTACAGCTCCCCGAGGCAGTTTCGTTGTTCGCCACGTCCTTCGTCGGCTCCTGGCGCCTAGGCATCCTCCGTGTGCTCTTATTAGCTTAACCGCAATTTTCTCCGCAGGAGAAATATTGAACATTGCTGTTCTTTACTTTCCTACCAGATCAATTGTATCAACTAATAACTATTTCAACTTGCTTACACAAGTTTCAGCTAAAAGATGTTCTAAAACGCATTTTCGTTTCGGTATCCAGTTTTCAAGGATCAAGGCATTGCATATACTATTACATGTAAAACATTTTGGTGGAGCCAAGCGGGATCGAACCGCTGACCTCCTGCTTGCAAGGCAGGCGCTCTCCCAGCTGAGCTATGGCCCCATAAAGTGATATAATGTTATATGGTGGGCCTTGGTGGACTCGAACCACCGACCTCACCCTTATCAGAGGTGCGCTCTAACCAACTGAGCTAAAAGCCCATATAACAGATATAACATTTTGAATCAACCAAAGGATTGGTTGTCCGCTTGGCAGCGTCCTACTCTCCCAGGACCCTTCGGTCCAAGTACCATCGGCGCTGGAGGACTTAACGGTCGTGTTCGGGATGGGTACGTGTGGAACCCCTCCGCTATCGCCACCAAACGCATACGAAAGAGACTTGCTCTTTCAAAACTGAACACGAGTGAGTGTTCG
>NZ_LVYZ01000017.1:0-718 GCF_001909095.1 Paenibacillus sp. P46E | reverse complement strand
TACCCTATGTATTCAGGTATGAGTAACTGCGAATTACCACAGCTGGGTTTCCCCATTCGGACACCCCCGGATCAAAGCTTGCTTACAGCTCCCCGAGGCAGTTTCGTTGTTCGCCACGTCCTTCGTCGGCTCCTGGCGCCTAGGCATCCTCCGTGTGCTCTTATTAGCTTAACCATTGCGTTTTCCCAAAAGGGAAATCGCTAGCATCGCTATAATATAAACTTGTTTACACAAGTTCAGCTTAAAGGAATGTTCTAAAACGCATTTTCGTTTCGGTATCCAGTTTTCAAGGATCAAGGCACTGCATATACTATTGCATGTAAAACATTTTGGTGGAGCCAAGCGGGATCGAACCGCTGACCTCCTGCTTGCAAGGCAGGCGCTCTCCCAGCTGAGCTATGGCCCCATAAAGGGATATCATGTTATATGGTGGGCCTTGGTGGACTCGAACCACCGACCTCACCCTTATCAGAGGTGCGCTCTAACCAACTGAGCTAAAAGCCCATATAACAGATATAACATTTTGAATCAACCAAAGGATTGGTTGTCCGCTTGGCAGCGTCCTACTCTCCCAGGACCCTTCGGTCCAAGTACCATCGGCGCTGGAGGACTTAACGGTCGTGTTCGGGATGGGTACGTGTGGAACCCCTCCGCTATCGCCACCAAACGCATACGAAAGAGACTTGCTCTTTCAAAACTGAACACGAGTGAGTGTTCG
>NZ_LVYZ01000016.1:0-724 GCF_001909095.1 Paenibacillus sp. P46E | reverse complement strand
GAGTATATGTTTTAAATAAAATTCTTTAGAACTTTTCCCAAAAACATATTTATAAATATTCCATGGAATAATATATGTTGGTATGAAAGTGCTTATTGAAGTAGCTAAAAATATTCCCGTCATGCCCATTTTTAATCCACCAGCAAAAATTATGGCTAATAATAAATTTAGTATTGCCTCAACAACTATCCAGTATTTAAAAAAAGGATATGGACTGTAAAGGCCAGCCGCACTTTTGACTAATTCTACCGCACTTCTCATAGTGTCCGAGTAAAAATTAAAAACTAATATTACCACAATTAATCCAGAAAGTAACATACTACTACCAATCCATAAATTTATAAATGGATTAATTAAAAGCAATAAAGCGGCACTACAAAAAGTCGAAAGCCAGAAGTTTATAAAGAACATTATCTTAAAAATCCTATCTGCTTCCTCTAATCCTGCATCAGAGGCCAATAGATTCCCAAAACTAGCTGTAGTTCCTACAAAGACTTGTGACATAAACCCTTTAACAGCATTAAATATCAAAGTGTAATTTGAATATATCCCTACTATACTAACATGCGTTAATAGAGATAATAATAAATTGTCTGTTCCAAAAATAAAATAAACTGATATATTAGCTAGCAATAACGCCTTTATATTTTGTATAATATTCGATTTAACATCAGGGTCTAGACTTTGGTGAGTAGTACTCTTTAAATATGGGTAATTTTTATTT
>NZ_LVYZ01000015.1:0-743 GCF_001909095.1 Paenibacillus sp. P46E | reverse complement strand
ACTAAGGACAGCTCCTCTCAAATTTCCTGCGCCCACGACAGATAGGGACCGAACTGTCTCACGACGTTCTGAACCCAGCTCGCGTACCGCTTTAATGGGCGAACAGCCCAACCCTTGGGACCTACTTCAGCCCCAGGATGCGATGAGCCGACATCGAGGTGCCAAACCTCCCCGTCGATGTGGACTCTTGGGGGAGATAAGCCTGTTATCCCCAGGGTAGCTTTTATCCGTTGAGCGATGGCCCTTCCATGCGGTACCACCGGATCACTAAGTCCGACTTTCGTCCCTGCTCGACTTGTTGGTCTCGCAGTCAAGCTCCCTTATGCCTTTGCACTCTTCGAATGATTTCCAACCATTCTGAGGGAACCTTTGAACGCCTCCGTTACTCTTTAGGAGGCGACCGCCCCAGTCAAACTGCCCGCCTGACACGGTCCCCGTACCCGCTTAGGGTACCAGGTTAGAACCTAGATACGATCAGGGTGGTATCCCAACGGCGCCTCCACAGAAGCTTGCGCTCCTACTTCTACGGCTCCCACCTATCCTGTACAGATCGTACCCAAATTCAATATCAAGCTGCAGTAAAGCTCCATGGGGTCTTTCCGTCTTGTCGCGGGTAACCTGCATCTTCACAGGTATTAAAATTTCACCGGATCTCTCGTTGAGACAGCGCCCAAGTCGTTACGCCATTCGTGCGGGTCAGAATTTACCTGACAAGGAATTTCGCTACCTTAGGACCGTTATAG
>NZ_LVYZ01000014.1:0-173242 GCF_001909095.1 Paenibacillus sp. P46E | reverse complement strand
GTACGGGGTACGGGGTACGGGGGCCCCACAGTCTACACCACCCGATTTTTGCCGCAACCCGCCTTCCATAACTCATTAGGCGTGGTTCCACCACCCACGGCTCCACGGAAAAAGCCTGACGCGTAATCCGCGTCAGGCTTTTTTTGCCGAGTGGTGTTGCCGAGTGTGCTGCCAAGCGCTTGTTCAGACCCGTTCCCGGAGCCTCGCAAAGCAGCAACAATAGAGTACTTTCCAGCTTTTCCGGACTTCACATCTCTTCCAGATTTTCCGGACTTTCTGCATCTTCCCAGCTTTTCGGGATTTCACATCTCTTCCATCTTTTCCGACCTTCCCAGCCTTTCCGACCTTCCCATCATCCCAACCGTTCTATTTCAGCTAGCCAATCTCAGCCCAGCCCATTGCAAGGTCATTCCAATCCCTTCCGCGACTCATTTCTTATTCATCTTGAAGCGCAGGAACAGCTCGTTGTAGTGAGCGAGCATCCGTTTGCCGAGGTTGTCGTAGACCTCCAGCTTGTCGGTGATTTCGGCGGGCGGGTAGAAGCGGGTATCCCCGGAGATATCCTCGGGAAGCAGCTTCAGCGCCGGAATGTTGGGAGTGGAGTAACCGACATACTCTGCGTTTTTGGCGGCCACATCGGGCCGGAGCATGAAGTCAATGAACTTGTGCGCCCCTTCCACGTTGGCTGCCTTGCGCGGAATGACCATGTTATCGAACCATTTGTTCGAGCCTTCCTTCGGCACCACGTAATCCAGCTTGTCATTCTGGTCCATGATTTCCGAAGCATCGCCGGACCATACGATCCCAACAGCCGCTTCTTCGTTCGCCAGCAGCATCTTGATCTCATCGCCGACAATCGCCTTCACGTTAGGCGAGAGCCTGTCAAGCTTGGCCAGCGCCTCCTGAAGATGCTCCTCATTCTTATCATTGACCGAATAGTGCAGACTGTTCAGCGCCATACCCATGACCTCACGGGCACCATCCACAAGGAAGATATTATTCTTCAGCCTGCTGTCCCACAGGGAATCCCAGCTGCTGAAATCCATGCCCTTGGTCATGTCCGGGTTGAAGATAATCCCGACCGTCCCCCAGAAATAGGGCACGGAATACACGTTGCCCGGATCGAACGACAGATTCATAAACCGCGAATCGATGTTGGCCAGATTCGGAATCTTGCTTTTATCCAGCGGCAGCAGCAGGTTCTCTTCCCGCATTTTGGCAATGGCGTAGTCGGACGGGACCACAACATCGAAGTTCGTACCGCCCTGCTCAACCTTGGTCAGCATAGCTTCATTGGAGTCAAACGTCTGGTAGATAACCGTGATTCCGGTCTCTTTCTCGAACTGCTTCAACAGCTCAGGCTCAATATAATCGCCCCAGTTATAGATAGTCAGCGTATTCCCACCGGAATATCCCTCAGCCGAGTTCAGCCGGGCCGCGAGAAACATCAGCCCGAAAGCCACAATAAGAATCGCCAGAAATGCATTTACCAGTTGCTTCATCTAGGCACCCCCATTTCGGCCGCAGGCTCGGTGAGCGGAGCTGCCGGGCGGTTTTTGCGTCGGTTCAGGAAATAATACCCGGTCACCAGCAGAATGGTGAACAGGAAGATCAGCGTCGATAGCGCATTGATCGACAGAGATACACCTTGCCGCGCGCGGGAGTAGATCTCCACCGACAGCGTAGAGTATCCATTCCCGGTAACAAAGAACGTCACCGCAAAATCATCCAGTGAATAGGTCAGGGCCATGAAAAACCCGCTGAAAATCCCTGGCTTGATAATCGGCAGCACGACCTTCGTCAGCACATCGCGGCGGCTGGCCCCGAGATCCCGGGCCGCATCGGTCAGCGTCGGACTCATCTCCTGCAGATGCGGCAGGATCATCAGCACAGCAATCGGCACACTGAATGCCACATGCGAGAGCAGGACTGACGTGAAGCCAAGCTTAACGCCGACAATGGTGAACAGGATGAGGAACGAGGCCCCGATAATGACGTCGGGACTGACGATTAGCACATTGTTCAGCGAGAGCAGCGTGTTTTTAGCCCGGCGGCTGCGTGTACGTTGAATGGCCAGTGCGCCGATAATCGCAATCAGCGTAGCGATCGCCGATGACAGCAGCGCAATGACCAGTGTGTTAATGACAATAATCATCAGCCGGGTATCCTGAAGGACCTCGCGGTAATACTCCAGCGTGAAGCCCTTGAATTCATGCATCGTACCCCCGCTATTGAACGAGTAATACATCAGATACAGAATCGGTGCATAGAGCACGGCGAAGACCAGGACCAGATACAGGTTGGCAAATCCGTTTTTATTCTTCACTAGCGCACCCCTTTCCGTGAGCCGCCCGTCAGCACCATGAACAGCGCCATAATGACGATCAGGAAGACGGCAACCGTTGAACCCATGCCCCAGTCCTGTGTGACCAGAAAATGCTGTTCAATCGCGGTACCCAGGGTAATCACACGGTTGCCGGCGATAAGGCGCGTAATCATGAACAGCGACAATGCCGGAATGAACACCGCCATGCAGCCGGAACGCACTCCCGAGATCGTCAGCGGAAAAATCACCCGCCGGAAGGTCGTCCATCCGGATGCGCCCAAATCACGCGCGGCATCCACCAGCGACAAATTCAGCTCCTCCAGAGCGCTGAAGATCGGCAGGATCATGAACGGAATAAAGATATACACCGACACAAATACAAAGCTGAAACCCGTGAACAGAATCTGCTGTTCCCCGATCCCGAGCAGGTCAAAGAAATTATTAATCGGCCCAAAGGTGCCAAAAATTCCAATGAATGCATACGTCTTCAGCAGCAGATTAATCCAAGTGGGGAGAATAATCAGCAGCAGCCACAGCTGCTTATGCTTGGTCCGTGTGAGCAGATAGGCTGCCGGATAAGCAACCAAAAGCGAGAACACCGTGATCAGGAATGCATACCAGAAGGAGTTAAGCATCATCCGCATATATACTGGTGTGAAGAAGTTAATATAGTTATCCAGAGTGAGATGTCCGTCCAGGTCAAACAGGGAATAATAGAGGACGAGCAGCACCGGCGCGATGACAAACAGCGCGATCCACAAGTAATAAGGGATGAGAACATACGACCGGCCCTTATTGTTCATGGCTTTCCACCTCGCCGTACGCTTCCAGACGTTTGTCGAATTCTTCCTCCGTTTCACCGAAACGCATAACATGAATGGCTTCCGGGTCAAAATAAAGCCCGATTTCACTGCCGACCTCGGCCTTCCGGGTGGAATGGACCAGCCACTCATGACCGGATTCATCATAGCAGCTGATCTCATAATGTACGCCCCGGAACAGCTGGGAATCTACGCGCACGCGCAGCTTGCCCTGCTCAAGTGTGGCGATTTCCAGATCCTCAGGACGAATGACAATCTCTACCGCTTCATTCCGTTTGAGTCCCGCATCGACACATTCAAACCGGTGCCCGCCCCACTCCACGAGGTAGTCATCAATCATCACACCGGGCACAATATTCGACTCTCCGATGAAATCGGCCACGAAACGGTTGATCGGCTCATCATAAATATCATTGGGCGTGCCGCTCTGTTCGATCCGTCCGCCGTTCATGACGAAGATCCAGTCCGACATCGCGAGCGCCTCTTCCTGGTCATGGGTCACGAAGATGAAGGTAATGCCCAGCCGCTGCTGCATTTCCCGCAGAATATACTGCATCTCTGTACGAAGCTTCAGGTCCAGTGCTGATAACGGTTCATCCAGCAGCAGCACCTGCGGCTCGTTGACAATGGCGCGGGCAATCGCTACACGCTGTCTTTGTCCCCCGGACATTTCATTAATAGCCCGCTGATCGTAGCCTACAAGGTTCACAAAGCGCAGCGCCTCCTGCACCTTTTGCGTGATCACATCCTTCTTAAGCTTCTTAATGCGCAGTCCGAAGGCCACATTCTCGAATACGTTCAGGTGCGGAAACAGGGCATAATCCTGAAAAACTGTATTGACCTGCCGTTCATTAGCGGGAATGTGGTTGATTAATTGGCCATTGAGAACAATTGAGCCTTCCGTTGGCTCGGCGAAGCCGGCGATCAACCGCAGAATAGTCGTCTTGCCGCAGCCCGAAGGGCCCAGCAGGGTATAGAACTTGCCGCGTTCGATCTCGAAGCTGACGCCTTTTAGTACCGGCTCTTCATCGTCGTATTGTTTAACCACCTGGTCAAAAGAAATAATAGTGCCTTCCGGGGTAGCTATAGCTAACAACCTCCCTTACCTTATGTAATTAATACAACCTATTTTACCCGCAACCTGCGGGGGACAATCGAAGTGGCATGCTCAGCGCGAGTAAGCGACAGTTCCCCCCTTCCTTCGACATACTTCCATAATATACAGCATAAAGGATAAGTCCTATATATGCGATAGCATACATTGGTTAAAATCAGTACCGGAAACTTAACAAGTTCGTAAAAATTAAGGCTCTTCCGGCCCGTTTTGCGGTGCTATAATGAAAACGGCTGAAAGTTATTTCATTTTTTCTCTTAATAACCTGAAAGAAGATGACCCCTATGAACGAAGGATTACAGGACCGCCTGGAGAAATTTGGACTGTCTTTATATATGATACGCGTTACACTGGCTGCTTCACTCTCCTGGCTGACGGTACACACCTTGTATGGAGACAGCTACTTATATTTCGCTCCACTGGCGGCGATTCTGATCACTCAGGGGAGCGTCAAGGCTTCCTTTGAAAAAGGTGTATACCGGATGACCGGCGTTGTGCTGGGCGGAATTGTGAGCTTGATCGTGGGACGATTCTTCGATGTCGGAGCACTCTCCATTCTGCTGATGCTGCTGGTTGGCATCGGAATCGCGACTGCCTGCCGGATTAATATCCAAGCCATCTCCCAGGTCGGTGTAACCTCTGTTCTGGCCCTCACCTTCTATCATGACCATTATATCGAGTGGCGGGTCGCCGAAACGCTTATCGGAGTCATTATTGCTCTAATCATCAATATGATTATCGTTCCGCCCAAGGGGTTCGTCAAGGTCAAGGGCTTGGCATTCGAAGGCAGTCTACTGCTGGCTGATGCCCTAAGCGGCCTTGCGGGTGGCGGACGGGGAGCGCCTCAGGTTTCGGATACGTTGGCACGTTCCGCTTCGCTGCTGGCGAGGAGCGAGCAGCAGCAAAAGGAGCTGCATTATACCTTAACGCATTACCAGTGCCGCAGCGAGCTTCGCGGACTCTCCCAGGCTACCGCACATCTCAAGCAAATTCAATGCTATGTCAAGGAGATCAGCTCAGAGATTGCGTTGCTGCCAACACATCATGCCGCGTCTGACTGGATGGCGGAGATCGTAAACGCCACCGCAGACTGCATCGCTCTCTATGGTACCAAAACACTCTCAGATGCCGAAAGCCAGCATCCGCTTCCCGAGTCATTGCGCCGGGCCCGCGACCTTCAGCTAGCCTGGTTCTCGGAGCTGCAGGGACAATGCTCACTGACCTCCATCCGCGATCTCGGCGCGGTCTTCTCCCACCTGAACCGGGTGCTGGAGGAAATCGAACAGGCCGACTACGTGGTGATATCAGCCGCACCGCAGAACAGCAAGACAGAGGCTACCCGCGCTATGCACTTCATACAAAAAGGACTCTCCCACAAGCTTTAGGCTTGGGAGCGTCCTTTTTTTCTGGAATATCGGCCATACTCCCCCGCAAAATCCCCTTTTAATTCAGAATTCAATAAATAGAAAAAATCCTTAATTACATTTAATTTACAATAAATCAACAATTAGCTACATTTATCATTATTTATAGTCTAAATCAATTATTCCAGTTGAAAATTCGCTACTTAAGTACTAGAATTAATGTTGTTTACTGAAGTTTTTATTGGACAGAGTGCCAGTATTGACCAGTTTTTTGTCGATTACAGTCGATTTAATGGGCCTTGTACTGAGTATATATCATTGATCTATTCCTAAAGGCAAACTGTCTGAAAGGACAGGACGCAAAGCCATGGGCCTAAGAGTACAGGTATTGCTGTTTTATGGTCGCCAGGTTGCCAATAGAGACGCCATTTGGTCGGATATCCCAAGATATCGCATCACGGCTCCATGATGTTCTTTTCTGTACAGATACCATTGATTATACGAAAAGTGAGGTTACGAGAATGCCGCAGCATATTATCGAACGTTCACGGTACGAGTTCATTGCTTCCATGCTTCTTGGAAAGCACAATCTCATGGATCTTTATTCTGTGGATGCTCAGACGTTTGGCGGAACAGACAGAGCGAAGAACGGCGTTATCATTATCCAGAACAACCAAATTTTCATCACGCCTCCTCTGCCTGGCGGCATGCCCGCTGTAATTTCAGCTGTCCATCCCGTAATCCTTAAGATCAATGGCCAAACCCTCACAGAGCCAACGCCAATCACGTCTGCAGATGATCTCACCTGGGAGATTTGCGAGAAGCCACAATACCAGATTACTGTATCCGATGATAAGCTCAAAGTGTACTTTACGCTTTACCGTGCCGAAAGATATGCCTGGAATCTGGTCAACAGTCCGGCTTCAGCCAATGTCACGGTCCGTGCAGAAATGAACCGTGATTCCTTGTTGTCCGTTCTGTCGATAGCGCAGATTATGTCTGGCTTTGAGAAAAGATCCATTGTCAGCTCGCTCAACATCCCCGCTCTCTATGAAGAACTGAACAACCCGACCTATCTTCCTGTCTGCATAGCAGAAGGCAAGGCTCCCGTACCCGGGACCAATGCGAGACTGGAGCTGCTGTTTCAGAAGAAGATAGACAATGCCTTCAAAGGGACCTGCCCTTCTGATGATGAATCCAGCCACTATGAATTCCTTACTGTAGAAGAAGGCGAAGTGTTTGCACAGAAGCTCCCACCCCAAGAGGGCCTTCCCGGATTCACCGTGTATGGCGGTGTCCTTCCCCCGCCCCCACCGCGGGACCTTACTCTATTGACCGGACACTATGCGGTACTGCTTCCAGGGGGACAGATCGCTGCCCGCTGTAAAGGCAGACCGCGCATTACCGGATACGGAACCTTTGTAAAAACGATTGATTTCCCCCAAACCTATAGGGTTCCGCAGAATGATGCCGTGGAACCTGCCACCATCAGGTTCGCGGGAGATATTATTGCAGCTCATCCTCTGAACAAGAACACGGTTATTGAAGCCCTGGGTAATGTATACATATACGGTGACGTTCACCACTCCAGAATCTCGGCAACAGGCAGTATATTTATCAGCGGCAAAGCAGTCGATAGTGAATTGTACGCCGGAGCGTTCGGCGCCGCACACCACCGTCTGTGCAGCTTTTCCGAGCTGCTGATCCAAGAGATCTCCAGTCTGAGGGAAGCCGCTAAGAACCTTGCCGAGACGGTCGAGTCCACGATGCAGACCGTTAAGTACGGCTTAGTCATTATGCTGCTGCTGGAGAGCAAATATGATCATCTTCCCCTTTTAATTAACGATATGCGGGAACTGTTGTCGGACTTGAGCGCTGACTACCCCCAGGATACCAAAATTGTGAGGCACATGATGGATATCTTTCTGAAACCCGGACATTTTACCGACCTCATTACGGATGCGGGAATAGGCTCTTTTCTGAGCCTGCTTAAAAACCTTATCGAGGGCATCTCCCTCATGCAGGAGGAGCAAGTCCGGATCGATATTTCGGGGGCACTGAACAGCATCATTAAATCCGGCGGAGATATTCATATTCATGGGGAAGGGATTGGCCGTAGCACGCTGTGTTCCTGCGGCGATATTTATTTTGCAAAGGACGGTTCCATGTGCTCCGACTCTGCTATGGAAGCAGAGGGAACGATCACAGCTCAGAATGTCAGCGGAGAGTCCCTTCCCGGATCGCTCCTTGTGGCAGGTCAACAAATCACAGCGAGCACCATTCATAATGCATCAATAACCATAGACGGGTATTCCTTGGAGATTGCTAACCCTGACGGAGGAGTTATCTTTACAGCCAAGAGCTTGAAACAGAAATGCAAAGAATCAGGGGCTGTCCCCGTCGAATAACCACCAGAATCCTCTACATACAGCATGAATCGCCAAAAGAAACAAAGAGACCCTGCAGAGCCGCGTGGCGGCATCCTGCAGGGTCTCTTTGCCGGACACTCAAGATTCGTACTGGGGTCTTTCCAGCTCAAACGTCCGGCCGATAGCCGCATATGAAGCTCCGGCAAGACGGCTGACCGGCTTCAGCTTCGCAGCGTCAATGCGCCCGCCCTGAATCAGTTCATCCTCTATATAGAAGCAGAGCACTTCGCCGACCAGCATATCGCAGTGTCCCAGCTCCACATGCCGTACGAGACGGCATTCCATGGCGATCCTACACTCCTCTATACGCGGAACCCGGATCATCTGCCCGGGTATTGGCGTAAGTCCAGCCAATTCCACCTCGCTGATGCCTTCAGGGGCATTGATCGAGGTATGATTAATGGCGCCAACATTATCCTCGTCCACGATATGTACAACAAACTCTCCATTCACCAGAATATTGCTTGCGGTATGCTTCATCTCTCCGGTGGCCTTGCGCACACAGGAGATCATAATCATTGGAGGTTCATCATTCACAATATTAAAAAAGCTAAACGGGGCGGCGTTCACTACGCCATGTTCGTTCATCGAGGTGACAAAGGCAATGGGCCGCGGAATAATGCTGCCGATCAGCAGCTTGTAGTTATCATGCGCCGTTTGTTCAGAAGCTTTGATATACATGGTATACCTCCAATTAATGAGTAGGACGTCTTAGGGTTCTTCGGCTTATTCTAACATTAACGAGAACAATGCTGCTTACAATAAGCAGGAGGCCAATCACCAGATTCAAGGTAATCTGCTCATGCAGCAGCACTACACTTGAACCGATGGAGATTAACGGAATCAGGAAGGTGAACGAACCTACTCTGCCCGCCTCCCCATCCTTAATAAGATTGAAATATACCATCCAGCCCAGGGCAATCACAAATACGGAAATAAACAGGGTGTTCAAGATAAAAGCCGCATTCCATGTGATATCCGCCCAGCTCTCGGTCACTGACCCTGCGGCCAGCAGAATGATGCCGCCGATCATAATCTGCATGGCGGTCATCCAGAGCATATCTACCCGCGCCGCATTGCGTTTGGTATAGACCGTGGCAAACGCCCAACTGAGCGCACTGGCCAAGGCGAGTACAATTCCCTGGACCGAGATGCTCCCGTTGAAGCCGCCGATGCTGAGCGAGGCCACACCGAGGAAACCAAGCAGGAGACCGGCCAGCTTCAGCCCGTACATGCTCTCCCCCAGCCAGATCCAGGCGAAGATACCGAGCAGCACCGGCTGCAGGAAGACGATGGCCGAGAACAGACCGGAGGGCACATACTGCAGGCCAATGGTCTGGAAGCCATAATAGAAGACGATACTTAGAAAAGCCGAAATCAGATAGACCGGCCACAGCCGCTTGAACTCAAGCTTCTTCCACTTCGGAAGCGCAGCAAATATAAGAATTACACCAGCGATCACGGTGCGGATGCCGGCAAACAAAAGCGGCGGAGCGTAATGTAAGGCAATTTTGGAAAGAGGCCAATTGATGCCCCAGACAATAACCAGAAAGATAAGCAGGGCTATGGTTTTCCTCTGCTGATGCATGTATTCACCTCTTGTTCTATTTTCAACCTAATGATACATTAAAATTAGTTATAATTGAAATGAATTATACTCATAAGGGGCATACCAAATCTGATATGAACAATACTCAAATTCGTTTGTTTGTCAGTATCGCCGAAAGCGGCAGCTTCACCAAAGCCGGATTGGAAATGAATATGACCCAGCCGGCAGTCAGCCGCGCGATCTCTGCACTGGAGGCGGAGCTTGCGGTGAAGCTGCTGCTGCGCGACCGGCGCAACGGGCTGATGCTGACCGATATCGGCAAGCGCGTCCTTGTTATTTTCCGCGAGATTCTGATCGGGTATGACAAAGTGGAACAGGAGATCGCCGCTGAGAAGGGGCTGGAGAAGGGGCTGATCCGAATCGGGGCATTTCCAGTTGCCTCGGCCCACCTGGTGCCGAAGATTATTCGCGAAATCGCGGCAAGCTATCCCGAAATTGAGATCAGGCTGTATGAAGGAACCGTAGCCGAGGTAAAGGAATGGCTGGAAGCCCGGATTATCGATGTGGGACTGATCATTCCGCCGGAAGGGGAGTTCGACTCCGTTCCTCTTTATCGGGAGAAGCTGTATGCTGTGCTCCAGGATAACCATCCGCTCCGGCACAAGCACGTCATTTGCGTGAAGGATCTGGAAGATGAGCCGATGCTGATCTGCAGATCCGGATATGAGCCTCCGGTGGTTGATTTATTCAAGCGGGGTGACAGTAAGCTGAATGTAAAATATGAGGTCAGCAGCTATATGACTGCACTGAGTATGGTGAAGGAAGGGCTGGCTGTGGGCGTGATGTCCCAGCTCTCACTGCTCTCGCTTCCTCCGGGTGTAATTATCCGGGAGCTTGCTCCCGATGCCTACCGCGATATTCATCTCGCGGTCAACTCCCTTGCAGAGGTTTCGATTGCCGTCAGATTGTTCATGGATACCGCACTGCGGCTGAGTCCGGACTCCGGTACTGCGGTCCCCCCGTCCATTCATGGCGGACAAGTGTAGCTGTGTATTTTGAATGAAAAAGGAGTGAACCCTAGTGAAATTTAACCGTTTGGGCCACAGCGGGCTGCAGGTCTCTGCGCTAGGCCTCGGAACCAATGCATTCGGAAAAAGAGCCGATGAGCAGACCTCCATTGATATTATTCATGCCGCGCTCGATCAGGGAATTAACTTTATAGACACCGCGAATATTTACGCCGGGACGGAATCAGAGCGTATCATCGGGCTGGCGCTTGAGGGGAGACGGCAAAGAGCGGTCTTGGCTACCAAAGCAGGGCTGCCGGTACATGGAGGACCCGGGGGCAGCGGCTCTTCCCGTCATCATCTGATGCAGGAGCTGGAGGGAAGCCTGCGCCGCCTGAAGACAGAGTATGTGGATCTGTATCAGATACATACCTTCGATCCCTATACACCGCTGGAAGAAACCCTCCGTACCTTAGATGATATGGTATCCGCAGGCAAGGTCCGCTATATCGGCGCTTCCAATTATGCTGCCTGGGAGCTCATGAAGGCACTGGGAATCAGCGAAGCCCGCAATCTGGTCAAGTATGTCTCCATTCAGACCAGCTATTCTCTTGCCGACCGCACACCGGAGGGTGAGCTGCTTCCCCTCTGTCTGGATCAGGGAATCGGCATTATCCCTTACTTCCCGCTGGCCGGAGGCATACTCACAGGCAAATATGGCGGCAGCGGGCCTGCGCCTGCTGGCTCCAGAGCGCAGACTGATCCGAACTTCAGCCGCTTCCTGACCACAGACCGGATCGCTCTTGGCAGTACAGTCGGAGGCGTCGCCACTGAGCTGGCGACCTCCCCAACTGTGCTGTCGCTGGCCTGGCTGATGCACCAGCCAGCCGTCTCCACCGTTATTGTCGGCGCTACGAAGACCGCGCAGCTACAAGAAAGCATTCAGAGCGCTTCGCTCACTCTGGACGGCGGAACCCTGCACCGGCTGGACGAAGCCAGCCGGGTCTTCCGGCACGGCGAGCCGTTCGCCTACTACCGGCTGCCGTAGACAACGCAGCTCAGCCGCTGCCTTATGTGAATGGCAGCGGCTGATTACTATAACGTAGGCGCTTGTGCACAAGCCAATAACGGTCTTTATGACTTGGAAGTCAGGGAGGCCGGAGTATAAATCAGGCAGCGCAGGGTCTTCCCGGGATAACGAAGTTCTGCTGTATAGGAGCTTCCGTCTTTCAGTTTAACCAGGACTGCTACAACCCCGCGTTTGTCATATGCGCTGTTCTTAAGGATAGAGGTGCTGGCAATTGCACGGGTTTCACCCTGTTTGTCGGCCACGATAGTCCGGGCCGCTTGAAGCCAGCTGGAATCCACATTGAATAGACGGGTCACACACTCTCTTGCTTTATCGAGGGGTTCAGCCTCACCGATGTCCTTATGATCGGGCTGCGGCTTCACATCGTTCAGGCTTAGCACATAGCTCTAGCGATAATTCCAATCGATCAAATGCAGCATTTTCTCATCCGTCAGGGCACGCTCGGGACCCAATTCCCTCTATTTCACAAACCCTGTAACCTTTCCCCAACCCTTGGGGTATGGAGGCTATCCATCTTAGACGCCAATAGGCCGGACGCTACTCTCCCAGCGGGAGTAAGCGTCCGACCTATTTAACTGTCTATATTACACAGCGTTACACAGCAGCGATAAAATGCTCCATATCCTCTTTTACAGTTGTAATACCGCTAATTCCGAAGGTGTCTACCAGGACCTGGGCCACGTTCGGGGAGAGGAAGGCCGGCAGCGTCGGGCCGAGGTGAATATTCTTGACCCCCAGATGCAGCAGGGCCAGCAGGACAATAACTGCCTTTTGCTCGTACCAGGCAATATTGTAGGCAATCGGCAGATCATTGATGTCATCCAGTCCGAATACCTCTTTCAGCTTCAGCGCAATGACGACCAGAGAATAGGAATCGTTGCATTGTCCGGCATCCAGCACGCGGGGAATCCCGCCGATCTCACCAAGCGCCAGTTTATTGTATTTATACTTCGCACAGCCCGCCGTCAGAATCACTGTATCTCCCGGCAGTTCGGCAGCAAAATCAGTATAGTAATTCCGGCTCTTCATCCGGCCGTCACAGCCTGCCATCACGAAGAACTGCTTGATCGCACCGCTCTGTACCGCTTCCACCACCTGATCGGCCACATTCATTACCGCAGCATGGGCGAAGCCTCCGACAATCTCTCCGGTTTCGATTTCAGTCGGTGCTTCGCAGTTCTTAGCCTGTTCAATGACCGCAGAGAAATCCTTCTCCCCGTTCTCATCAGCCGCAATATGCTGCACTCCGGGGAAGCCGGTATGGCCAGTAGTGTACAGACGGTTTATATAGCTCTCCTTAGGAGGTACAATACAGTTCGTCGTCATCAGAATCGGACCATTAAAGCTCGCAAATTCCTCCGTTTGCTTCCACCAGGCGTTCCCGTAATTGCCTACGAAATGGCTGTACTTTTTGAAGGCAGGATAATAGTGGGCCGGCAGCATTTCACTGTGTGTATACACGTCCACTCCGGTCCCTTCCGTCTGCTTCAGGAGCGCCTCCATATCCTTCAGGTCATGCCCGCTGATTAGAATCCCCGGACGGGTTCCCACACCGATATTCACCTTGGTGATCTCCGGGTTGCCGTAAGTCGTTGTATTCGCCCGGTCCAGCAGCGCCATCACATCCACACCCAGCTTCCCGCATTCCAGAACAAGTGCCGTCAACTCATCACCGCTTAGTGTGTCATCCAGTGCCGCAGCCAACCCTTTTTCCATAAAAGCCTGTGCACCGGGTTCGTAATAACCCAGCACCGCCGCATGCTCCATATAGGCCGCCATCCCCTTCAGCCCATAGGTCAGCAGCTCGCGCAGGGAACGGATATCCTCATGCTCTGTGGCCAGAACACCTACCTCTTGCGCTTTCAGCATCAGTTCTTCGTCCGTACCGGCAACCCAGAGGGCTGCGTCATGACCGGAAAGGGCAACCTCTGCCCCTGCCAGCTTCAGTCTGTCTCTCCACTGGTCACGAATCTTCAGGCCTTCTCTGATGCTTGCAGTAAAATGCTCTGGGGTGAAGTTTGCATTAGTGATGGTAGCAAACATGCTCCCGGTCATAAATTTCTCCGTAGCCGGATCGTTGATCCCGAGTTCGCGGCCCCGCCGTGCATAGATCGCAATGCCTTTTAGCGTGTACAGCAGCAGATCCTGGAGATTAGCCACCTCGCTGGTTTTGCCGCAGACACCCTGGATCGTACAGCCTGATCCCTTTGCTGCCTCCTGACATTGAAAACAGAACATTTCGCTCATTCACGTTCACTCCTTATAGGTTATTGGAACCTTGCGAGGACCTCTTCATCCCGCCTTTACAGTTACCAGTAATTGTAGTAGACTTTCGTCGAACAATCGGTAACGGATGTTACCGGATACTTAAAATTCAGGAGGAAATCTATGAAACCGCACCCTGCTGTACTGCAGGCCTGTCTGCTGTTTCGGGGACGGTCTGTGGAAGAGATTGAAGCGCTGCTGCAAAAGATGATCTACACCGTCAGCGAGTATCCGAAGAAAGCTGTAATCCTGGCTGAAGGTGATACGGCTGACCGTCTAGGCATCGTGCTCTCCGGGCGGGTGGAGGTGCAGAAGAACCATCCCACCGGCAGCGGTGTCACCATTGCCCATCTGAATCAAGGGCAGACCATTGGCGAGGCCGTTCTGTTCCGCAGGAACAACAGCGTTCCCGCCACGGCAACCGCCGCTGACCCCTGTACCATTATGTTCATCGGCAAGCAGGAGCTGCTGCGCATGTTCACGGCAGATACAGACATGCTGACCCGGTTCATTGAGAACCTGTCCGAGCGTCTGGTGCTGGTCAACCGGAAGATTGAGATGCTCTCCGCAGGCCCATTGCGGCGCCGGATTGTCGATTTCCTGCTGGAGCAGGCTGAACTGCAGTCTTCCGATCAGATCCGCCTTCCTTTCAGCCGAAAAGAATGGGCAGAGCATTTAAATACAGCAAGGCCTTCACTTTCCCGTGAAATGGGGATTCTGCGTGATCAGGGCTGGATTCAGTTCAAGGGCAGGGAGATTGCCCTGCTGGACAGGGTTCAAATGAAGGATTACATTTATAGCGTAGAAGCGGCTCCCGGGGGTAACCGTTGAAGCGGTTCAACTGAAATATAGAGGATATGAGATGAGCTAAAGAACTTACGTAGGGGGAGATGAACTGTTATGGAGCGAAAACAGGTGTTTACAGGCTCGCCTTGGGAGTCAACTGTAGGGTACTGCCGGGCTATCCGGGTTGGGACCCGGATTGAAGTGGCAGGAACAACAGCGATGAAGGACGGGGAAGTTGTCGGTAAAGGAGATCCCTACGGGCAGACCCGGTATATCCTGGAGATTATTGAGAAGGCGCTTGGCGAATTAGGTGCAGGTCTCGCAAATGTTGTACGAACAAGAATGTTCGTTACGGATATCTCCAAATGGGAGGAATTCGGAAAAGCTCATGGGGAGTTTTTCAAGGATATCCAGCCTGTTGCGACAATGGTTGAGGTACAAGCGCTGATCGACCCCGATCTGCTGATTGAAATTGAAGTAGAAGCAATTGCACCCTAAAAAAAGGTACAAATGATTCCTCTCTCCATAGTGGCTGCCATCGGCGCTCCAACAACGGCGTTTCTGCCGTTGTTTCAGAGCGAGTTGGCTATTTGCGCTTCGGATATGGACTCTCAAGTTTTCCTCAGGTTCAGCCGGCACTTCTGGCGGCAACCCAGGCGGCGACCTCTTTTTCCGGGATCGGTCTGCTGATAAAATAGCCCTGGATCTTGTCACAGTTTGTACGCTCCAGAAAAGCCAGCTGGTCCTGCGTCTCTACGCCTTCGGCGGTTACGTTCAATCCCATGTCATGTCCGATAGTGACAATGGAGCTGGCCAGCGACATATTGTTCGGTGCATCAATGCTGTCGATAAAAGACTTGTCGATCTTCAGTGTGGTAATCGGCAACTGCTTCAGATAACTCAGTGAGGAGTAACCTGTCCCGAAGTCGTCCAGCGCAATACCGATCCCCTTCTGCTTCAGAGGTTCCAGCTTGGAGCTGATCGCTTGGAAGGATTCCACAAAGATCGACTCCGTAATCTCCAGCTCCAGATACTCCGGTGCAAGCCCAGTTTCCCTAAGTATGGTCAGCACCATTTCCGTGAAGTCATCCAGCATCAGCTGGATCACTGAAATATTGACCGAGATGTGATAACCTTCGTAACCCTGTGCATGCAGCTCCTTCATGAAGCGGCAGGCATTCCGGAGGACCCATTCGCCAATCGGAACAATCAGCCGGCAATCCTCAGCGATCGTGATGAATGACAGCGGAGATACCAAGCCAAGCACAGGACTGTTCCAGCGGATTAATGCCTCAAAGCCCCAAATGTCGCCTGAGCCGATATCCACCAGCGGCTGGTAGTGCAGCGACAATTCATTGTTTGCGATCGCATTTCTTAAGTGATGCTCCACAATCATCCGCTCATCAAAATGCCGCTGCATCTCCTCACCATACATGACATAAGTGCCCTTGCCTTCCTCCTTCGCCTTATACATCGCGATATCGGCATTCTTCAGCAGCTCACCGGCACTGGTCCCATTCTCCGGATACCTGGCAATTCCGATACTGACCGAGATATGCACACTGCTGTCATTAAGCTCAAAAGGCTCACCGAAGCCCTGAACCAGTGACTCCGCACAGAAAATAACCTCAGAATATCCTTCAATATCCTTGATTAGAATCACAAATTCATCCCCGCCAAAACGGAAATGCAAACACCGCCCGTCTGATAATTCCAGCAGCCGTTCACCCGCCTTCACCAGCAGCTGATCACCCAAGGTGTGGCCCATGGTGTCGTTAATGTATTTAAAGTTATCGATATCGAGAAAAAAGAGTGCGGCTCGTCCGTCCGGATGCTCTTCGATAAAATTCTCCAGCTCTTCAGACAGTGACAGACGGTTTGGCAGACCGCTCAGGATATCGTTGTAGGCCAAATACCGGTATTTCTCTTCACTGGTCTGCAGCAGCTCCTGATTCTCCACAACCTTGTTATACTGCTCCAGAAGCTCATCCTGCAGAGCCGTGAGCTCTTCATAAGTGGACTCCAGCTCCTGATAGCTCATTTGGAGCTTACTCTCATAGCTCTTGCGGTCCGTAACATCAATCATTGATCCCGCAAAACGGACATATCCTCCGGCCGCATTCCGCAGCACTTTGCCCCGGGCCTGAAACCATTTATACTCCCCTGACTTACAGCGCATCCGGTATTCTGCATAATAATACGAAGAACGTCCCTCCAAATGCTGTGAACGCGCCTTTTCCTGCTGCTCCGCATCCTCAGGATGGACAATATCCCTCCATCCCCCATGGCTCTCATTAATCTCATCACGTTCATAGCCCAGCAGCTCATACCAGCTGTCCGAGAAATAATAGATCATCGTAGACATATCCACGTCCCAGATCACCGCATCCGAACCATAGGCAGCAAGACTAAAGCGCTCATTGCTTTTCTCCAGGTTACTTCTCATCCGCTTCACCAGCTGGACATAGAACAACAAGATAAAGATAAAGGTCACCAGTACGGCAAAAGCAGCGATAATGCTCAGAACCAGCGTCTTATAGGTTTCATAGAAGGAAAAAGGTTTGTTGATAATCTCGCTGCCTGTTGGCAGCTTATTCATGGAAATATCAAAATGCCGAAGCTCGTTATAGTCGAAAACATTCCGTTTGGTGCCATCTGTAACAATCGGCAGTTCATCGGCAGGTTTACCCTGAAGAATACGCAGCGCCAGTCCGGCCGAAGTCTGGCCCTGGATTTTGCCGCTGATCAGGCTCCCGCCAAAAGCCCCATGATTCAGGCCGAAATCATATAAATGGTATACCGGTACGCTGCTGCTGTTTGCCAGCTCACTGGCGAATCTATTAAATTCGATAATTCTGCCGGTGGAATCACTATAATATGTAGTCATCAATACAATACTGTCTGAAGACAGGGTAGAGACATTTTGTTTGATCTGTTCAATGGAGAAACGGTTCATAGGAATGATCTCGAGACCCCGGTTAAGCGAGGTAATCTGATCCATAACCATTTGGCCCGTGGAGAGTCCGCTTTCAGAGTTGTCAAATACAACATATACCTTGCGGATCAGGGGGTTAATATGCAGTGCCATTTGTATGGTTTGGGAAGAGTTAATCTGTTCGATCACACCGGTCAGATTGTGCTTGTCCCGGATGCTGGCCACACCGCGTTCATTGACACCACTGAATATAATCGGCGCATCGTGCAGGAGCTCCTGCCGGTATTTCAAGGCGAAGCTAAGCGCGGCGTCATCGGTGGTAATGATGGCATCGATAGGGGTATTCTGGTATTTGAACTTGATTCTATTGTACAATTGCTGGAGATTTTCCTGGCTTGGGTAGCGTTTCCAGTCCATATACTCTGTATAGATCAAAGGCACATTACCTGCACCTTTCAGAATCTCTTCGATACCCGTGCTTTGCTCATCCGTCCACTCGAAACCCTTCTGATAGGAATGAATCACCAGCACATTCTTCGGAAGAGCCTCCTCGGCACTGGCGGTGAATGACGGGTACAGAAATACGCACAGCATGACACACAGAATCAGAGGCACAAGCCAGCCCTGCAAACCTTTGAGATGAAATCTCCCTACACCCATTAGTATACCCCCATGCATCTATCCCAAAGTCTTCCTCTTACTCTAAAAGCAGGTCCCCATAACCTTCGGAGCTGCACAATAATATGAGGAGTTTCGACAATATACTAATTCGTTGACCAGCTTCAGCTTCCCTCTTTATATATCATTTTCATTTAATTATACGGGGAACGTTTATTTTTTAAAACCCGGCTTTCTAGACAGCTTAAGGCATACGGGATAGAATAAATTAGCAGTAACCCCTTAGACAGGAGACCTTATGTTATGCCTACCATAAAAGACGTAGCCCTCAAAGCGGGCGTATCGGCGACAACCGTGTCCCGGGTGCTGAACAGCAGAGGCTACTTAAGCGACGCACTGAAGAAAAAGGTCTATGCCGCGATGGAGGAACTAAACTACAGACCCAATGAACTGGCCCGTTCGCTGAGCCGCTCCAGGTCCAATATTATCGGACTGATTATTCCCCATGTCTCACTGCCGTTCTTCGGTGAATTGACGAGCCGGATTGAGGAGCATGCCTACCGGAACGGGTATAAGCTGCTGCTCTGCAACTCCCAACAAGACAAAATCAAAGAGCTTGAGTATATCGATATGCTGCGCGCAAGCCGGGTCGACGGCATCATTATGGGCAGTCATACGCTGGAGGTGGAAGCCTACCGGCAAATGAATCTGCCCCTGGTCACCTTTGACCGGCAGATTTCACCGGATATCCCTTATGTCTGTTCAGACAACTATGCCGGAGGACAGATGGCTACCAGATTATTAATAGAAAGGGGCTGCCGGAAGCTCGCCCATATTGGCGGCCATCCTCAGCTGAACCTCTTATCCCACCTCCGGTATGAGGCTTTTGCCGATACAGCCCGGGAGCATGGCGTATGGCAAACTTCACTGCATACGGACAATAACAGCTTCGATATGCAGGCTTATGAAAGGCTGCTGGAGCAACTCTTCCGGGAGCATCCCGGGATTGACGGTATCTTTGCCGGCAGCGACCTCATCGCTGCCTACGCACTGAAAGCCTGCCGGGAGAGCGGCCGCAGTGTACCTGAAGATGTGCGGATTATCGGCTATGACGGGATCGCTCTGCGCAGCCTCTTCCATCCCGCTATCTCATCCATCCGCCAGCCGATGGATGAGATGGCCCGGCTGGCGGTAGAACTGATCGTGAAGCAGGTCGAAGGTGCCTCCGTTGCTGCCGAGAATATTTTACCGGTAGAACTCGCGGAGGGGGCCACGACATGAAGCTTAGGCGTGAGCGAACCGCATGACGAAAGCAGTGGATCGCGAACAGCTGACGTAAGGGGAGTGTAGTTGTACGAAATACAACCACCTCTTCTACATCTAGCCATGATGTGAACCGGGATCGGCCTATTTTGCCGGAATTTCAAGATTTAAATTCAGATTGAAAGGCAGTGAGAAGAAATGATTCAGAACACGATAATAGTACTGCAGTCACTCTTGAAGGAGGTACCCGCCGCATTCTCCTCCTATTCTCCTGAAGAAGCCACCGCCCTGCGCCCAGGGGGCAAATGGTCTAAGCTGCAGCTGCTCGGACATTTGTGCGATTCGGCTACCAATAATCTCGCACGCTTCATTAAAATACAATACGAACCGCAACCGCTGCGCCTAGCCTTGTATGATCAGGATGAATGGATGTCCGCCCAGCAGCACGGCAGTTCTGCTCCAGGGGAGGTATCTGCCCTATGGACCAGCCTCAATCAGGCCATTCTGCGGGTGATTACAAGACTTACCCCGGACCAGCTCCAGCTTGTTTTCCTGATGGAGAACGGCGAAACCGTCACCCTGCAATGGTTAATCGAGGATTATCTGGATCACATGAAGCATCACTTGGAGCAAATCTTCCCGGATCAGCATCTGCTGTAACCGGCGGGATCGAATACATATTCGGAACAGTGCCTCCATTCCGGAACGTAGTTCTAAATGCGAATACCCCGTTTCTCCTCGCCATGGAGGGTAAACGGGGTATTTCTATTTATAGCTGGATCAGCTCTATAAGCATCTCTACACTCAGACCCGAGGGCCCGGGTACCAGCAGATCAGCCACGCCAAGCTGAGCTGCGCTACCGATGCCCACTGCCTTCATGCCGGCAGCCTTGATCGCGGCAACGCCCGCTGCCGCATCCTCCACGCCGATGCAATGGCCCGGCGTGACCCCAAGCAGCTCCGCCGCCTGCAGGAAGATCTCCGGATCGGGCTTGCCCTTCCGCAGACCAGCCGGGTCGGCAATCGCCTGGAACCAGCGGGCTGCGCCGAGGCGCTCCAGAATCTGCGGAGCATTCAGGCTTGCCGAGGCCAGCCCCAAGAGGATTCCCCGCTCCCGCAGGGAATCTAACAGTTCCGGAATCCCCGGCAGCAGATCCTCCGGGGTGATCCGCCCGATCATTTCCCTGTAATGATCGTTCTTCTGCTCCGCCAGCCGTTGCTTCTCGGCTTCCGTGAAGGCGAGGCCGCTGTCCTCCAGGACGATGTCCAGCGACTCCATGCGGCTCACGCCTTTCAGCCGTTCATTCTTCTCCCGGCTGAAGGGCACACCCAGGCCATCGGCCAGCGCCTGCCAGGCCAGATAATGATATTCGGCCGTGTCGGTAATCACACCGTCCAGATCGAAGATCACCGCTTCCAGCCGTCTCGCAAGCGACACGGTCACCGGCTCCCGCGGAGACAGCTGCAGCGTCTGCTCCAGGTGCCGGATCGCGAGGCCTTCCCCCTCAAGCAGCGTATAAACTGCCGTCTCACGGTCTACATACACATCCAGCAGCTGGCCCCTGGACGTGATTTTGAAGCGGTAGCTCTGCCACTGCTCCGGCAGCGCAGGATGGAAGCACAGCACGCCGTCATACTGGCGCATTCCGCCGAAGCCGTTCACGATCGACATCCACGAGCCTGCCATTGCCGCCATGTGCAGCCCGTCTTTTGCGTTGCGGTTGATATCATCCAGGTCCATCCGCACCGTCCGGTCAAAGTAGGCATAGGCTCCTGCCAAATCACCGATTTCAGCGGAGACGATGCTGTGAATACACGGCGACAGGGAAGAATCATGGGTCGTCAGCGGCTCATAGTATTGATAATTGCGGATTTTGTCGGCCAAGCTGAACTGATCACCAAGCAGGAACAATGCCATAACGAGATCGGCCTGCTTCAGCACCTGGTGGCGGTAGATCACGAGCGGGTGATAGTTCAGCAGCAGCGGATACTTATCCGCCGGGGTCCGCTCGAAATCCCATTTCCGTTTGCTAAGAAACGTATCATCCTGCGCATAGATGCCTAGCCCCCTGTCAAAAGGGATATACATCTTCTCCGCGGCTTCCAGCCAGCCCTCTGCCTCCTGTGTGCTCAGTCCTATACTTCGTTCCAGCCGTTCATAATCTCCGGGATATTCCCGGCGCAGCAGATCAGCCGTCTCAAAGGCATACAGAAACTGATCCCGTACCATCAGGTTCGTATAGGCGTTATTGTTCACAATGGCCGTATATTCATCGGGACCGGTTACGGCATCAATACAGAAGGCTCCGCCGCGTGCCGGATTGTAATGGCCCAGATCCGCCCAGAAGCGCGACGTTTCAAACAGAACCTCCGCACCCTTGGCGGCGAGAAACTCTACATCGCCTGTCGCCTGCACATACTGCTTGATGCCGTAAGCAATATCCGCATTGATATGTGCCTGGGCCGTGCCTGCCGGAAAATACGCCGAGTTCTCCGCGCCGTCAATTGTCCGCCAGGGAAAGAGAGCCCCTGTCTGCGACATTACTGCCGCCCGCTCCCGCGCTTTACCTAGCGTGGCATAGCGGAACTCCAATAGTGCACGGCTCACTTCGGGCTGTGTGTACGTGAAGAACGGCAGCATGTACATTTCGGTATCCCAGAAATAATGGCCCTCATAACCTTCACCAGTGAGGCCTTTGGCTCCGATATTCGTTACACCGTCACGGCCTACAGACTGCAGCAATTGAAAGGCATTGAAGCGGATCCCCTGCTGCAGTGCCGGGTCGCCGGTAATCTCTACATCCGTGTGACTCCAAAAGACATCCAGGTAGGCCTGCTGTTCAGCAGCAAGCCCGTCAAAACCGCAATCCGCTGCCATCTCCAGTACGGCCCTGCTCCGGCTATGCAGTTCCCCTTCGTTATAATCCTTGGAGGTATGATACGAAATATACTTGCTGAGCGAAACACTCTGTCCGCTGAGCACTTCAGCGGTATAACATACCGAGATCCGCGGCCCGGTCAGAGAGCGGCTTACCTCTTGGCCGGAGTCCGCCTGCAGCTTATGGCTCATCGCCGTCAGCAGTGCGAACTGCGTATGCCGGGTCCGCTGCTTCATCCACAGGAATTCTGCAGTCTCATCGTAACCCATGCCTTCCAGCAACAGGCTCGGTTCACCGCTGCCCGATCCGAGCCGGGGATCTCCGTTCGCTTCCTGCCGGACGATATTCCCGTCCATGGCGGAGCTGAACGTTAGCGTACCGTCGAAATTAAGCGCCGTTACGCTGTAGTGGGTGGCGGCGAGATGCTTATGCTTCAGGGACACCATCCGCCGGATCTGCAGCAGGACACGGTGGCCTGCAGGCGATTCCCACTCCACTTCACGGTGGAGGATGCCGCTTCGCATATCCAGCCTGCGCCCGTAGCGGTGTACCGTACCACTGTTCAGATGGAAGGCATGGCCTTCAATACTCAGCTCGATGATCCGGGCATCGGTCACATTCAGCATGGCCTGGTTCCGGTCAGGATACCCGTATGCCCCCTCGGGATACACAATGGGCTCGGAATCAAAGAATCCGTTCAAGTAGTTGCCGGCCACCGAGGTTCCCGCCAGGCCATGATAGCCTTCCTCAAAATTGCCGCGCATACCGATATATCCGTTACCCAGCGCGAACACGCTCTCGCTTCTCTGGTTGTGCTCATCCTCGTAGGCATCCTCACCAAGGCTCCAATCCCGGTAGGGATACAGTGCCGCCGGATGCTCATAGGGCTTCATCTTCATCTTGAACATCTCCTCCTGATCGCGAGACTCTTATGAATCCTCCAGCTCTTCATCATCCTTTCACTGAACCGCCCATCAGGCCGCGGACGAAGTACTTTTGCAGCAGGAAAAAAATCGCCAGCGGCATCAGCATCGAAATAAACGCCGCCGAGGTCAGCAGATGCCAGTCGTTGCCGCGCGAGCCGACCAGATCGGCGATCTTCATCGACATAACCTGAACCGAAGGCTGGTTGCCGATAAAGATCAGCGAGACCAGATAATCATTCCATACCCACAGGAATTGGAAGATACCAATGGAAGCCAGGGCAGGAACGGACAGCGGCAGAATCAGTCTGCTGAAGATGGTGAAATGGCTCGCGCCATCAATAAAGGCCGACTCAAACAAATCCTTAGGCAGCTGGCTGATGAAGTTATACATGAAATAGGTGACCAGCGGCAGACCGAAGGCGGTATGCGCCAGCCAGATTCCCAGATAGCTTCCGTTCAGACCCAGTGCGGTATAATCCTTAAGCACAGGAATCAGTGCGACCTGAATCGGAATCACGAGCATGGCAATAATGATCACGAACAGTGTTTTGCGGCCCGGGAACCGCAGCCAAGCGAAGGCATATGCGGCAAAAGAGGCGATCAGCACCGGAATAACCGTAGCCGGAACCGCAATCGTCAGTGTGTTCCAGAAGGCCTGCGACAGCCCCGTTCCTTTTTGTACCGTTTCACTGCCGTCGGCCTCCTTGAGTTTGTACTCTTTGCCGGACAGCACATTATTGTAATTATCCAGTGTGAAATCAGGTTTGGTCTCCCAGCCCTGCTCCTGCATATTGACCGTGCGCGCTCTGCGGTTCTCCCACATCAGACGGCTGTCGTCCACCTCCACGCCTGCCTTCAACTGGTCGTCTGTATAGGTTTTGCCTTTCACCTCAATCGGCTGGCGCAGATCGACATCCTTAGACAGCTGCAGCGTTTCGCCTGCCTTCCACTCCTGATGGGGGAACACTTTCCACCAGCCGGTCTGCAGAATATCCGCTGCCGGACGGAACGAGGAAATAAACAGGCCCAGCGTGGGAAGCAGCCAGATGAAGCAAATGACACCCAGTGCCAAATTGACGATGGTTTTGCCGCCTTTTCTTTTCTTTTTGCCGACCATTTAGAATCCCCCCTGCTTGCGGAACTGTCGAAGATTAATAATAATAACCGGCAAGACCGCGATCAGGAGAACAATAGCCAGCGTCGAGCCGTACCCGAAATTACGGTACATAAAGAACTGCCGGTAGAACTGTGTCGCTACCACTTCCGTATCGTATTGACCTCCTGTCATCACCATGACGACGTCAAATATTTTCAATGTAAAGACGATGATGGTGGTGGTAACGGTCAGGATTGTCGCAGAAATGATCGGAATCATAATCCCAAAGAAAATCTTCACCTCACCCGCCCCATCCACGCGCGCAGCCTCCAGAATATCGTCAGGGACTCCTTTGATCGCAGCAGAGAAAATCACCATCGCAAACCCGGTCTGCATCCAGATCAGAATGACAATGAGAAAAAAGTTATTCCAGGGCTGCAGCATACTCGTCCAGGCTTGCGGCTCGCCGCCGAAATAGGTCACAACCGCATTCAGCAGTCCGATTTGCTCATCACCCGGCTGATAGTAATAGACGAATTTCCAGATTACGCCTGCGGCTACAAAAGATATGGCCATTGGCATGAAGATGATCGACTTGGCGATTTTCTCGTAGCTGCTGCGGTCGGCAAGGATGGCGATGAGCAGCCCGAAGCAGACACAAGCCAGCGTCCCCACGAACACCCAGAGCAGATTATTACGCAGTGCAGTCGCCATGAGATGGTCGCTGAATATCGCAGCGTAGTTGCTGAGTCCGACAAATTTCTCCGAGGAAGCATTAAAGAAGCTCAAGTACAACGTACGCAGTGCAGGCAATACCAGCAGCCAGCCCAGGATGATTACAGCCGGCCCGATAAAAATATACGGCAGCACTTTCCTGCGGATATAGTCAGGGTACTGCTCCACCGCCCAGGTCAGCGTATAGTAAATGAGATACACCCCCAGCACGCCCCACAGTACAGCAAGAACCGCCGTGAGTAGCGGATTCAGCGTGGAATCCCGGAAAAACATAAAAATCAGACCATTGATAACGATGTTGGAGAGTAGTACAACAAGGGACAGGAGCACCGCCCTGAGGCTGATCTTCTGCTTCGCCCCGGCACCCGCAACACTGGATTCCGGCTTTATTTGTGCATCCATATTAGCTCCTCCTATAAGTTTTGCTGGAGCAAAACTTCCCCGTAAGCATAGGCTCTGGTTTTGCCGAGCAAAACTGTCTTCGCAAGCCTTGTACATGGCCGATCTGTTCGTTCAGAATATGTTAACAGAGAAAAAGCGGGACAGGCCATACTCGCTGCACACTGCCCCGCTTTTAGATGATTATATGACTTTATAAGTTCCGCTTAGTTTTTCCAGCCAGACTGAATCTGCTCCAGAGCTTTATCCAGTGTTGCCGTTCCGCTCACATAGTCGGTCATACCTTTCCAGAACGTACCCGCACCCACTTTACCCGGCATCAGGTCAGAACCGTCGAATCGGAGCGTGGATGCATCCTGCACCAGCTTCGCCATACGGCGGTCGGATTCAGAGGTGTACCAGTCCAGAGAAGCATCATTCATTGGAGCGATTACACCACCGGACTGCACCCAGCTCTTGATGGATTCACCGGTGGTGAAGAATTCCATTACTGCACGGACTTCCGGACGGTCATTGAACATGGCATAGATATCACCTGCTACCAGTACCGGCTTGCCGTATTGCGGATCAATCGGCGGCAGGTAGAACCAGTCGTAATCCTGATCCACCTTAGCGGTTTCCGGGAAGAAACTTGTGATAAAGTTGCCCATCAGGTTGAACCAGGCCTTTGGAGGATTCTCAAACATCGGTTTAGGTGCATCCCCGAAGGCTGTAGTTACGATCGATTTGGTTCCGCCATAGACATAATCCTTGTTGAGCCAGATCTTGGACATGACTTCAACAGCGTTCTTAACTTCCGGGGAAGTGAATGGCAGCTCGCCTTTTACCCATTTGTCATAGTTCTCCGGCGTAGTTGTCCGCAGCATGATATTCTCTACCCAGTCTGTTGCCGCCCAGCCTGTTGCCGCACCACTCTCGATACCGATGGTCCAGGCCGGATCGCCATCCTTGGCGATTTGTTCGGTCAGTGCCATCATCTCATCCCAGGTTTCAGGAACTTTATATCCGGCTTCGTCGAATTGTTTTTTTGGATACCACACCAGGCTCTTTACATTACTGCGGTTCCAGATCCCGGCCATAATCTTGCCGTCTTTGCCATCCATAGTCGACATATCGAGCCAGCTTTTATTGTAGTTGGCCTTCAGTTTCTCCTGGTCCAGCACTCCTGTCAGGTCAACCACCTTGCCGGTTTTGGCAATGGAGGCCAGCAGGCCAGGCTGCGGGAAGTCAGCGATATCCGGCGCATTTCCGCCGTCGACGCGGATATTGATCGTTGCTTCGAATTCCTTGGAGCCTTCATATTGAATGTCGATCCCGGTCTTGTCTTCAAATTCCTTGATGCTTTTCTCGAATTTCACCTGGTCAGCATCTACGAAGGGCCCGAACATCGTGACTTTGGTTCCTTTATAATCACCTTTCATAGCCATATCCAGTGGTGAGCCCGCAGCAGCGGCCTCTGTTGGATCAGGTGATGCCTGATTGTTAGATGCAGCCGGTGCCTCTGTTGCCGCTGGCGGATCAGTCTTGGCCGCATTATTTGTGTTATTATTCCCGCCGCAACCGCTGAGCAGCATGGTGAAGGATAAGCATAGCACCATGGCGAGTGACAGTTTTCGTCCCGTAGCCTTTTTCATTTCGTCATACATCCCCTTTAATTGTGGTTTGTGAGACTGCATTTCTTGTGCTTACGTTCGGTTGTTGCTCGCTTGCCTGCGGGATCACCTCCTTGCAAGAAGTAGTGGAGCATAAGGCTGTCTTCCGTTGTATGCGTTTCCAAATGATGTATTAAGGACCGTTACCCTTCATCCCACTTTCATGAAAAGCTTTTCAAGATAAGTAAGGCTCATCGTTCCCGTGAGGATTCCCTCACAATCAGCTTATGCTCCATTTTTTCTGTGATTACTTCCACCTTGCCGGTGGTCAGCAGCTCATGCAGCTTCTCGGCGGCTCTATAGCCCAGTTGATACATCGGCTGTGCAATCGTCGTCAGCTTGGGAATGAACATCCCCGCCATCCGCAGATTATCGAACCCGATAACGGATACCTGGCCCGGCACCAGCACATTACGGTCTTTCAAATAAGAGATTGCCCCCATCGCGAACTCATCAGCGACACAGAATAAGCCTGTCACCTCTGGATAATCCGTAAACAGCTCATGCGCAGCTTGATAGGCATGCTCAAAACGGTGATTGGCATATCTGACTTTCTCCACATTGTACTCGAGTCCGGCTTCCGACAATGCCCTTACAAAACCGGCATATCTCGGCGGACCCGATACAGAATTCACATGATCGAACCCGATCATGCCGATTTCGGTGTGACCCAGCTCAATCAGAAATCTGACCGCGTCGTAGGCTGCCTTTTCATCATCAATCTCCACTGTAGGCACATCGAATACTTCCGAGTGGGATGAGACCAGCACAAAGGGAATTCTGCAGCCGGTCAGCTTCTCATAACATTCCGGGTAGAGGACATCACTGGCGTACACAATCCCATCTACCTGCTTCTCATGAAAAGTATCAATGTAGCTCAGCATCCGGTCCTTATCACGGTCGGTATTGCAGATCATCAGACTGTAACCCAGCTTAATGCAGGCATCCTGCATTCCCCGGATCACTCCGGCAAAATAAAGGTTCTCAATATCAGGGATAAGTAAGCCCAGCATATAAGACTTCTTGTAGATCAATCCCCGGGCGAAGGCATTGGGCTGATACTTCAGCTTCTCTATGGCTTCAATTACACGGCTGCGTTTACTCTCAACTACGGTATTCGGTGCATTCATCACGCGGGATACAGTACTGATCGACACCTCCGCCATTTTGGCAACATCTCTGATGGTTGGCTTCATTAGCGTAACTTCCTTTTTAAAATATAAGAATTTATCTGTTTCACAATAAATTATCCTTATATTTCTCGTTGAAACGGATACCGTTCTTCACAGGACGGCAAGCCGTTTCTAATTAGAAAAGCTTTTCAAAGCGATTATAACAGGAGTTTCCATAATTGACAACAGTTTTTTAAGCGCTTTCATATTGCCGTTGGGCAATAAAAATTCATTTAGCCTCATGGCGGCCTTGGAAAAAAAGGGGGGGGATTCGCAGCAAACTTCCGGACACCAGCTTACTTAAAGTGTGTAAATAATTTATTTTCATGTTATAATTGCCGGGTAGATCATTTCCATGCTGCAAATACTGGTTATTAATAGAAGCATCCATTTGGGAGGGATATTCGTGAAAAAACTGCAGGACATTCCGTTTTCCGTGCTGGATCTGGCTCCAATTGTGGAGGGTGGAACGGCGGCGGATTCTTTTCATAACACGCTTGATCTGGCCCGTCATGCCGAAGGCTGGGGGTATCACCGCTATTGGCTCGCAGAGCATCATAACATGCCTGGCATTGCCAGCTCTGCTACCTCCCTTGTCATCGGCCATGTTGCCGCAGGCACCAAGAGTATTCGGGTAGGGTCGGGAGGCATTATGCTCAGTAACCATGCGCCGCTCATGATTGCCGAGCAATTCGGAACACTTGAATCGCTGTATCCCGGCCGGATCGACCTGGGACTGGGCAGAGCTCCCGGTTCAGATCAGGCTGCTGCCCGGGCCATGCGCCGCAGCCTTGGCAGTGACGGCAGTGAATTCCCAGAGCAGCTCAGTGAGCTCAGAGCCTACTTTAATCCGGACGGAGCCGGCTCACGGCCGCTTGGTGTCCGCGCAGTTCCAGGTGAAGGCCTGAATGTGCCGATCTGGCTGCTAGGCTCCAGCGGCTTCAGTGCCCAGCTCGCAGGCCAGCTTGGTCTGCCATTTGCTTTTGCCAGCCACTTCGCACCCGATTATCTGCTGCCGGCCCTTCATCTGTACCGTACCAGCTTCAAGCCGTCAGAGACGCTGGATAAGCCGCATGTCATGGTGGGGCTTGGAATTACGGCGGCCGCAACCACAGAGCAGGCTCGTTGGCTTGCGACTTCGCAGCAGCAGCAATTTCTCAATATTATCCGCGGCCGGACCGGCAAGCTCCAGCCTCCAGTAGACAGCATGGAGGGACTGTGGTCTCCTCAGGAAAAGGCTATGCTGCTCAGCAAGCAGCTCTACTCCATCGCAGGAGATCAAGCCTCGGTCAAGGAACGGCTGCTGCAAATCGTAGAAGAAACACAGGCCGATGAATTCATCGTGGCCTCACAGATTTATGACCACTCTGCACGCTTGCATTCCTATGAGCTTGTAGCCGAACTGGTGAAGGAAAGCTAAGCTATCTGAAGCCGGGTTTAGATAATCATATTCAGGATCAAAAAGAGAAGGCAGCGTATTGTTGCTTTCTCTTTTTTGACGTATTGGAAGCACACACCCACTGATGTTGAATGGACTACCACAAACGTTCTTTATAAAATACACACCTATTCTTAAATCCCGAGAAATAAACAGAAATCAGAAGCTATACTTAAATAACTACCTATTTATTCTTGTATTTGATCATTTAAGACCAATATACATACTAATTCCCATTTTTACTTATCTGGATTTTTGATTATACTGATATTATTCGTTATAACGAACATACATAATCCCCTTACAACCTTAACCCCTTCATATCACCCTAAATATCTAGTGGTTCTTCATAAAACCACTATTTTCGACAAGGTATGCGCAAATAACTGAGAGTAAGCGGAGTTTATGCCGAATGTCTGCGGGTAAGCAAGGCAGAGCTTCCAGAAAGAAAGGAGCAGGCAAGTGAAGAGAAGATACCACACGGCAATTATTGGCGTCTATATTCTGATCGTTCTGGCGGGAGTCGTCTGGCATGCCGGAGGCGCAAGTGCAGAGGACACGATAAAGCTTACGGTGAATTCGCACACAACCAGTATGGCGAAGATGAACAATATGCAGCCGGGGGATGTTACCTCCTCTGACTATACCGTGATTAATGAAGGGAATGAGCCTTTCAATTACTATGTAGACTTCAAATTCATATCCGGGGACCAGGAATTGTACAATATCCTGCAAATGACCCTGCAAAAAGAGGGAGTAATCCTCTACTCCGGGGTGATGAGCGAGGCGGAGGGGCGGGTGGCAGTAGGAACACTGTCCGGGGGAGCCCAGGAGGCCATTCAAATGGATGTAACTTTTCCGTATGAGGCCGGTAATGAATATCAGGCGAAAACAACCAGTGTAGCCTTTGTATTCTCTGCTACCGGTGAACCAGGTCCGACGGCTACTCCTAGCGCCACGCCTTCGGCTTCTGCTACCCCGAATCCGTCGGCTACGCCTAGTGCCACACCTTCGGCTTCTGCTACTCCGAATCCGTCGGCTACTCCTAGCGCCACGCCTTCGGCTTCTGCTACTCCGAATCCGTCGGCTGCTCCTAGTGCTACACCTTCGGCTTCTGCTACTCCGAATCCGACAGACGGCCCGACCGCTGCGCCAACCGCCAGCTCGGTGCCGGGAACAATCGTTACACCTGCTGCTTCACCTGCAGCAACAGCTTCACCGGGTTTAAACGAAGCTACGGTCACCGACCCGCCGGTTCCACTGGGCGGCAATAACAGCAGCGGCGGAAGTCCACCCTCGGCTTCACCGGGAACCGGCAATACAGGAACCGGCAATGAAGCAACATCATCACCGGATCCTGGAGTGACACTAGGGGATGATGAGCTTCCGCTAGGGGGGCCAGACGGCGGTGAGAAGCTGCCGGACACAGCAGAACCCTGGTATAACCTGATTCTGATCAGCTTTGCGGTAGCAATTGTGAGTATAATTATCTTACGCAGACTAAGCTCGAAGAAGTAAACCCATTTCAACACAGGTTGGAGGCGAGAGTATGAAGAAGCATTCGGGGCTGGCCATTGCCGTGAAGCTGATCTTCGTACTCTCTTTGTGTATCATGCTCTATTCGGCCTTCCAAATCTTCCGGGCACCCGCCGAGGCTCGCCAGGCACTGCAGGAATGGGAGAAAAAGAGGGAGGAAGCTTCCATTATATCCCATTCCTATAATGAAACACCCCTGCCTGACGGCATGATCAGTACATCGGAAACAAAAAGCACCTCAAAACCCATCTACAAGAAGGGCGAAATTATCGGAGAGATCTATCTGCCCAAACTGGGTAAACGGATTGCCCTCCTGGAAGGCACGAAGCGGCCGCAGCTTAAAAAAGGGGCTGGGCATGATATAGGGAGCGCCCCGCCTGGTACATTGGGCAACAGTGTGGTGGCCGGCCACCGTGACACGGTGTTCCGGGGGCTTGGCACTTTGAAGAAGGGTGATCTTATTGAGATTGAAACTATGGATGGAACATTCATTTATAGCATTACCGGCAGTACGATTGTAGACGGTGACGCAAGAGGTGTAATCAAGCAGCAGAACAGCGAAGCAGTGCTTACCCTGATAACCTGCTATCCGTTTACCTATATCGGCCCGGCACCAGACCGCTATCTGCTCTCAGCCTCTCTGATCCGCAAAGAGCCGGTTTCCCAATCTGGAGACAAGGGATGAGACATTGTATGGAAAGTGATACTATAGATATACGATGAGATAGAGGAGATGACCTGTTAATGAAAGAAAAGCTGATCGAACGGTTTGTTTCGTATGCCCAAATGGATACCCAATCGAATGATGACAATGAAGCCTGTCCTTCCACACCGGGGCAGATGGACCTGGCCCACAAGCTGGTAGCAGAGCTTCAGGAACTGGGTCTTGTGGAGGTTACAGTGGACGAGCATGCCTATGTCATGGCTACCCTGCCTGCCAACACACAAAAACAAGTGCCCACGATCGGTTTCCTGGCACATCTGGATACTGCGACTGATTTCACCGGAGCGGGTGTGAAGCCGCAGATTATCGAGAACTACGATGGTAAGGATATTGTCCTGAATGAAGCACTGGGCGTTGTGCTCTCCACGCAGAGCTTCCCGGAGCTGCCTGAATACAAAGGCCACACGCTGATCACAACTGATGGTACCACTCTGCTGGGGGCAGATAATAAAGCGGGAATCGCTGAGATTATGACTGCCATGGCTTATCTGCTGGAGCATCCGGAAATCAAGCACGGGAAGATTAGAGTCGCTTTTACACCTGATGAGGAAATTGGACGCGGGCCGCATAAATTCGATGTTGCGCGCTTTGGGGCTTCCCATGCCTATACGGTGGACGGCGGACCGCTCGGGGAATTGGAATACGAGAGCTTCAACGCTGCCGGTGTCAAAATCAGCTTCCACGGTGTAAACGTGCATCCCGGAACTGCCAAAGGCAAGATGATTCATTCATCCAAAATCGCCATGGCGTTCCACCTCCGGCTGCCATCCGGCGAAGCGCCGGAGTTCACTGAGGGCTATGAAGGCTTTTACCATTTGATCTCCATGTCGGGTACAGCAGAACACAGCAAGCTGCAGTATATCATCCGTGACTTTAACCGTGAATCCTTCGAGAACCGCAAGGCGCATATCACAGCAATTGTTGAGGAATTCCAGTCCACCTACGGAGCAGAGAATGTAGTTCTGGAAATGAAGGATCAATATTATAATATGCGCGAAAAAATCGAGCCGGTGCGGCATATTGTCGATATCGCCCAGGAAGCCATGGAGAACCTTGGTATTACCCCAGTGATCCGCCCGATCCGCGGTGGCACCGACGGTTCGCAGCTGTCGTATATGGGGCTGCCAACACCGAATATTTTCACGGGCGGCGAGAATTTCCACGGAAAATTCGAGTATGCCTCCGTGGATGTAATGCTAAAGGCCGTGCAGGTCATTGTCGAGATCGCCAAGCTGACTGAGCAGAAAGCCTAACGGCTTAGGTGCAGTGGGTACACACCCCCTTATATGTAACAATATCCCCGGCAGGAGCATTAGCTCCCAGCCGGGGATATTTGTGTTCGCTCTATCTGCGGTTCTGCAGCCGGAGAAGCAGGGGCTGGCAGTTCAGGCAGCCCGGGGTATTCCCTGCAGAGTTCATGGCGGTATGTTTCACCCCAGCTTTTGATATTCAGAAGGGCTGTCTCCAGGCCTCGGCCACAATCCGTCAAGGAGTATTCCACCTTCCGCGGGGCCTGCGGATATACCTTGCGGTGAACGAGTCCAGCACGCTCCATGTCTCTGAGCTGAAGGGTCAGCATCCGCTGGGTAATGTCCGGGCAGAGCCTGCGGATTTCGTTGAACCGCTTGGTTCCGCTGATTAGATGATAGATTAGAATCCCCTTCCATTTGCCGCTGATCAGTTCGAGCGTGCTCTGAAGAGATTCCGGGTATTCATTTGAAGTAGGTGCTCCGCTGCTCCGCTGTACATTCATTAGGTGTGATCCCCTTTGCCCAAATTATGTATATCGCCAATAACTATGATTGTATCACATATCCCTTGGAATCAACGCAAATAACCTCTCACTGCTCTAATGAAACAGCAGTGAGAGGTTATGGACAGTTCATTTCATGAAGCCGGCGTCCTTCTTAAGACTTCGTAGGAATCCAGCCGGGGGTATGGATCAGAGCACCCCACAGCGGATCGGGGATGACAAGAGTGCTCTGTGCAGCAGGATCCAGCTCCGTACGGATCTCATCGGCACGGCCTTCAGCAACCTTCTGCACCCAGTCCGGTTCAATCAGCAGCGGACGGCCCAGCGCCACCAGACGGATTCCGCTGGTCAGGCCCTTCAGCGCATCATCCGCACTGTAGAGCGAACCGACGCCAATCACCGGCAGTCCGCTGCCCGCACGGTCAACGATCTGTTCAATCCGCGGGCGGCTATCTTCGGTTCCGCGCCGCGGCAGCGACCAGAGTTCCTGCAGCGAGGCATGGAGATAATCCAGCCCTTCTTCCTTCAGCGCATCGATCAGTACGAAGGATTCGGCCATTGTAATTCCAGGCGTCTCCGGTTCCTCAGGAGAAAAGCGGTAGCCGACAAGAAACGGCGATGATGCATGTTCTTTCACAGCACTTTTTACTGCGCGCAGAACGGCCAGCGGGAAGGCCAGGCGTTTCTGCACATCTCCGCCCCAGCGGTCTTCACGCGTGTTGGAATGCGGAGAGAAAAACTGCTGCAGCAGATAGCCATTTGCTCCATGGATCTCCACGCCGTCGAATCCGGCTTCAATCGCCCGGCGGGTAGCCGCACCAAAGTCAGCGATGATCCCTTCAATTTCTTCATCGGTCAGCGCACGGGGAACAGGTCCATGTCCGCCGCCGGGAAGCTCTGACGGCACATTGCTTGCACTGACGGGCTGTCCGTCAGGCAGCTGCGCTGGCGGGCATTGGCGTCCGCCGTGGAAAATCTGCAAAACCGCCTTAGCGCCCTCCCCCTTAATAGCTTCCGCCAACTGGCGCAGGCTAGGGATCAGCTCATCACGGTCAGCGCCGAATTCGCCTGCGAATCCCTTGCCTCCACGCGATACGTATACACAGGCGGTAATTACCATTCCTGCTCCTTTGGACCGGCGGATGTAATAATCAAGCTCGGGTCCGGATACCGTCCCGTCCTCATTCGAGGAAAAGTTGGTCATCGGTGCCATTACTACGCGGTTTTTCAACGAAATGCCGTTTGTGAACTGAAATGATTCAAGCAACGGACTGTAGTCTGTTTTTAACATCTTCTGTAATCCCTCCAATATCGTTTATATACCAAATACCGAATATCTAATATCTTTTAGTAAGCTTCATACTTAGTGTAATCTAGTTGGGCACAAAAAGAAAGCAGGCACATTTATGTAACGTACTTTCCTTGCAGATACTATCGATATGAGCATAGAAATTTCTATCCCATTGCTATCTCTCGCCTGGAGGGATGTCCTTCCAGATTACATTCTCTCCGTAGTTTTTGCCCCAGTCATACATCATATGCAGCACAGGAAGCAGACTTTGCCCGTACTCCGTCAATGAATATTCCACTCTCGGCGGAACCTCGGCATACACTTGTCTGAATACAAGCTGATCCTCTTCCAGCTCACGGAGCTGGTTGGTCAGCATTTTCTGTGTAATATGGGGAATCAGCTTCTTCAGCTCGCTGAAGCGTTTGGTCCCTTCCAGGCCCAGATGCCACAGAATAATCAGCTTCCACTTCCCGCCAATGACAGCAAGCGTAAGCTCCTTCTCGCAGTTGATTTCCTTCAGGTTAATACGGTCCTTAATCTCCGTTGCCAATTGAAACAGCCCCCTTCCTTCTTAATCATACTACAGATCACCGGGGAGACGCACATGACTGAGGAGGCGCCAAATATGGCTCCATATACGACACAGACCGCCGGCTTGTAAGCGGGCGGTCTGTGTCCATTTCTTCAAATCTACTTGTCAGCTAATGATCCCTGCAGACTGACCGAACTGAAATCCGGCTGCGCTGCAATATCAGTGTCGCCCGCAGCCTTGGCTTTTTCCAGTGCCGCATTGTAGCGGGTATTCAAGTCCTGGAGCTCCTTGTCCAGATCACCACCGGCAAAAATATATTTGTTGAAGACATCGACTTTTTTCATTCCTTCGAGACGTCCTTCAGTAATGACCATCGGTGTTGCCGGATAAATCCCGTCAAGCTTTGTTGGCAGGAAGGCCTCGATTCCCGCAATGTCCGGTGCCTTTGCCACAGCGGCAACCGAAGGAATAACCGAAACCCCATATCCACCCTCCTGGTAGGCTATCTGCACATCATCACTGTACATCCATTCGATAAATTTCCAGGCTGCTTCCTTTTGGACTGAATCTTTGCTCATAGCCAGATAGCTGCCGGCGATAACCTGACTGGCACCGTTCTGCTTGCCATCCACAGTCGGAGGGAGTGCTGCTGCCCAGCGGATATTCGTCGGGAATTGGGTTTTGTAGACACTCGGCTCAACAGAATGGTTGAAATACATGCCGATCTTGCCTTGGGCGAACTGCGCACGCAGCGGGTCGATATCAAGCGATTCCGAGCCTGGCATCATACTTCCGTCCACCTTGATCTGCCGCAGTGCCTCGGCAACCTCCTTATACATGCCAAAGTCGAACTGGCCGGTCTGGAAGTTGAACCCCTCTGTGCCCACAGTCTTGCTAAGTGTTGTTATTGGATAAGCAATGCGCTCAAATCCGCTGGCGCTTTTGAAGTTTCCGGCGAAGCCGTAAGCTCCGCTGTCCTTACCCACTGCCGTAATCTTCTTAGCGTCCTCAACCATTTCAGCCAGGTTCTTCGGCGGGGTAGTGATGCCGGCTTTTTCGAACAGATCCACATTGTAGATCAGGCGCCAGAACTGGCCGATGTTCGGCAGGGTGTATATTTTTCCGTCAACAGTATTTTTCTCATTGATGAGTACGTTCTCGAAGCGGCTTTTCATCTCCGGTGTGATATAGCTATCGAAGGATTCCAGGTAACCTTTTTTGACCCAGGTGGGCACATTGCCCGTATCTACACGGAGAATATCCGGCGCCTGCTTGCTGGCGAAGGCGATATCCACCGACTGGGTATAGTTCTCCGCCATCACCTTCATTTCAATATCGATATCGGGATGGAGACCCTCGTATTCACTGATCTTTTGCTCGATAAAATCAGAGTCATGCCGGTCGATGGTCCAATAGACCAGCTTTGTTTTTTTGGCGGCGGCGTCATTGGGTCCGTTCTCCGCTTTTTCATTCGACGACGAACAAGCTGCCAGTGAACCGGCCAGCAGCAGCGAAGCCCCAGCCAGCATCCATTTATTTCTTTTCATCTAAATTGCCTCCCTTTTTTCTTGTAATCGCATTCATTTCATATGAAAAGTATAAAATGCCAGCCTGATTGTAAGTGAAGGAGAAAACAACTATTCAGGGGAGACGAAATCACTGTTTCCCTGCTCATGGGCTGTGGCATATTTTGCGCGAAAGTCTGTCGGTGTTAACCCGGTATATTTTTTGAATAGCTCAGTAAAGTAGGGACGGTCCTCATACCCCAGAGAGACGGCAATATCCTGAACCTGCATGCCTTCCAGCACGAGTTCCTTGGCCTTGTCCATTCTTCTGCCGATAATAAATTGGGCCAGCGTCATCCCCGTCTCCCTTTTGAACAGATTGGAGAAATAACTGGGACTGAGGTGGACTGCCCTTGCACAGTCGGCTACCGACAGATTCTGATGCAGATTTCCATTGATATGGGTAATGGCCTGCTCCACAAGCACGCGCGCGTCGCTGGACTGGCGTATGTGCACATACGCACAGCCCTGGCTGCAGAATTCCCGGATCTGTCTGCGGAGCTCTTCGAAGGAAGCTGCACTGTTCATGTCGGCGAGCTTCTTTTCCAGCATTTTAACTTCAGCGTCCGATGCTTTTTCCGAGAAAACCCGATGGATGGAATGGGCGAGCTCAAGACACAGCGTTTTGACAATGGCCGGGTTGGGAAGTTCCGATGCGGTAAGCCATTCATCCCAAATGTCATCCAGCTGCTCTTCTGCTTGGGGCAGGTTCGCCGAGCGCAGACAATAGAGTAGTTCTTTCTCTTTGTCATAGGAGTATCTTGGCAGTACAGCATCCGGCTCTGTGCCTTCAGCATAGCGGTACACGCTATTCCCGCCGGTAAAAAAGGTATTCGCAAGCGCAGACAGTGCCTGCGCGTAGGAAGAAGACAGCTGACCTGCGTCCTCCACTTCTCCACCCAGCCCGATGGACACCGTCTGGTACGTATGCCGGCGAACATTCTCCCGGCATTTCTCCGCAAGCTGTTCCGTATCCAGTTCAGCCGGAGGATTCATAACAATGATGAGCTGGTTGACATGTTCACGGAACACGATCCCCTGCGTATAGCCCGCAATCGTCTCTTCCAGAATATTCTGCACGGCAAAGCGGATCAGCTCCACCTCAGATACCGGCAGTTCAGCCGTACGTTCCGCAAAAAAGTCCACTTCCGCCACCATCACACAGAAGTGATGACTGTTCATCTTGATGGCATAGAAATCCCACTGCTGGCTCCGGTGCTGCTGACGGGTGCCGTAACGGATAAGCAGACGCATATATTCCTGACGCAAATAGGGTAGACTCTCCCGCAGCTTTTGTTCCATCCCCCGCATCTGTTCGGCCTGGCTGCGTTCCCGCTCCAGCACCTCTTTGGCCTTCAACACGGATTCAAGCACCTGAAACTTGGTATAAGGCTTGACAATCAGATCAAAAGCCCCGAGCTTAACAGCTTCCTGGGCATAGGCAAAATCGGAATAGCCAGTTAAATAAATCAATTTGATGCCCGGCTGCTCTGCCTGAATGATCCGCATCATCTCCAGACCGTCAGTAAAAGGCATTCGGATATCCGTCAACACGATATCGGGGCGGTGCTTGCGGATCTGCTCCAGACCCTCCTCACCATTGGCCGCCGTGGCTGCAACCACAATCCCATGCTCCTCCCAGGGAATCCGCTGTGATAACCCGCGGACCACTGCGGGAATATCGTCAACAATGCATATTTTAATAGACGGGACGTTGCTCAGATTTCATTCCACCTTCCATAGGAATTGATAGAACCGCTGCGGTTTCAATAAGGGGCCTGCTGCGAAAGACCAATCCGGCCTCTTTGCCATAGTACAGCTGAAGACGGCTGCAGATATTAGAGAGTGCATAACCTCCGCTGCCGACCGGCTCCTTCAGACAGGCACTCAGCTTATCCGCGTCCATACCAGCTCCGTTGTCGGTGACCCTGATCAGCAGTAGATTCTCTGCCATCTCCACAGTGATCCTGATCATGCCCCCTCCCCGCAGCTCCTTTAGCCCGTGCAGAATGGAGTTCTCCACCAAAGGCTGGATGATGATTTTCAGCACAGGAAGCTCCAGCAGCTCTGCTCCAGCTGAAATGCTATATTCGAATAGCCCTTCATAGCATTGTTGCTGGAGGTTCAGATACTGGCGGACATGCTCCAGTTCTTTGCCCAAAGTCGTAATTTCCTGACCGTTGTTCAGACCCAGCCGGAACAGCGCCGACAGCGAAATGACCATTTGTTTTACATCTTCATATTCATCCATCTCACATTTCCAGAGAATCGTGTTCAGCGTGTTATATAAAAAGTGAGGCTCAATCTGCGCCTGAAGCGCCTTGATCTCTGCTTTTCTCTTTTCCTTTTCCGTATCCTTGACTTCGAGAATCAGTTCACCAATCCGGTCCAGCATCTGGTTGAATTTGCGGCCCGCATCTCCGATCTCATCCTGAAAAGGACTCTGGAACCGGGCCGTCAGATCCTCCTGCTCTACACGTGACATCGTCTTCTGCAGCTTCAGCAGCGGGCCCAGCAGCAGCGCCGACAGGTATCTCGCAAGCAGAAGCGCGATGACAATACATACCGCCATGATCATCAGCACCAGCCACTGGATGCTGCGAACAGGCTGCAGCAGCTCCCTCTTGGACAGGTAGCTGACCAGCACCCAATCATCCGCATACCGCGAACCGGCATAGCTGACCAGCATTGGACCGTCACCAGCAGAATATTCGAAATTCCCGCTGCCCGCCTCCATCAGTTTGTCCACAAACACAGAGGCCCGTGTCCATTCGGGACGATGCCTATCCCCGAATACGCTTGCTCCCGCTCTATTGATTAGCAGAAAGCGGGCGGAGCCAGGGCTGGCACCTCCGCTTACGGCATCCTCCATAATGTCCTCTTTCACATTGACGGTCAGAAATACATCCGGGACGTAATTCTCTGTCAGCGGCTGCAAAAGCAGAGAAATGACATGGTGGTTCCCGGCAAATAGCTCATCCTGGTGGCTCTCCACCCAATTGGATTCCGGGTTGTCCTTAATCCGCTGGTACAGCGAGGATTCCATAAATGGCGTCCCTGTTCTGCGCTGATTGCCAGTGGAGTAGAAATCCCCGTCCGGCGTACTGATCAGGATGGATTCAATGGAGTTCTCTGTCAGTTCAGCCTGTGTGAAGGGGCCTTGCAGCAATGAAAAATTGGCAAAAAAACGGTCTGTATTGTGAGCTTGGATATCCCGTATGGTCTGCTTATAGGCTTCACTCAGCATCATCGTGGAGGAAGCCACGATAATTTGCTTCAATTTCTGGTCCAGTACATTGACCGATTGGTTCAGTACATTTTGATTAAGCGCGATGGAATTGCGCTCCATCGCCCGCGAAGCAATAGAGTACGCCCAAAGACCGGTGACGGAGATGCAGAATACCGTCAGTGCGGCAAATGATAACCATATTCTCTTCTTCAGCGAGGTCCGGTAAAGCCAGGCCTTCAGCATGTATTCACACCCTTCTTGAATAGCTGTCCGGAGCCCGCCGCCTTGACCTTAGCCCTTTACGGAGCCTGCAGTCATCTGCATGAACGATTTATTGGCAAAGATATAGACAATAATCATGGGCAGCATGGACAGACATGCACCGGCGAGCATTAATTGAGGCTGCGCGGCATCGCCGATGCCATATTTGAGTCCCGCCAATCCTACGGTGAGTGTCTGCAAGGCGGGCTGAGTCATAGTAAAGACCAGCGGCAGGATATACTCGTTCCATGCTCCGCGGAAGGTCCAAAGCGCTGTGACCCCTAAAGCGGGTGTCAGGAGCGGCAAGATAACACGAAAGTATACGCTATAAAAGTTGCAACCGTCAATAAAAGCGGCCTCATCAAGCTCCTTCGGAATGGCCCGTACAAAACCAATCAGCATAAAGAATGCTGTGGCATGGGCACTGATCAGAATGATAATTACACCCCAGAGTGATTTCTGTAAATGAAGCGATACCATAAGATCGAACTGGGGCCGGAGCACCACAGCGCCGATCGAGATGAACAGCGTGCAGGACTGGATCACAACATATAAGCGTTTGCCGTAAAAGTCGACTCTCGCCACTGCATAAGCAGCCATCGTTCCAATCAATAGAGTACCTAAAGTGGTAAACACGCTGATATATACACTGTTCCAGGTAAAGCGGGCAAAGTTGGCCGAGTTCCAGGCCTGCGAATAGTTTTCGAACTTCCATTCCTTCGGCAGTAAAGTGGTTCCCGTCGTCAACTCCAGGTTGGTTTTGAGCGATCCGAAAAACGCCAGAATAATTGGGAACACCGCAAAAGCTGCCACCAGGAGCAGGAAAATCCACAGCAATGTCCGGGACAGCGCCGCTCGGGTTTTGACGGAGCCGGAGGTCTGCGCCGAAGCGATTTTCGTTTCCGCATGTAATGTACTCACTGTTCATTCTCCTCTCTTTTAATAGATGTCATTCAATTTCTTGGATACATAAAAGTAGATCAGGGTAATCATCCCCACAATAACTGCAGTGGCAAAACCGACGGCACTGCCGTAGCCGAACTGCTGGATGCTTGTGCCTCCACTGGATACGGGGAAAAAGAGCTTGTAGAGATACAGGTACATGACTTCCGTCTTGCCATAAGGCCCGCCCTCGGTAAGCACCATGATACTCTCGTAGCCTTTGAGAGAGACGGTAATGGCCAGCATAATAATCATTTGCAGCACAGGTCCAAGCATGGGGATGGTGATACTCCACATTTTTCTCAGCGGTCCGGCCCCATCCAGGGAAGCCGCCTCATACAGGTCTTCGGGAATGTTCTGCAAGCCGGCGATAAAGAGCAGCATGTAGTTGCCGACGGCTCCCCAGATCGCGATCATAATCGCCGTCAGCAAGGCGTATTTCGGTCCCAGCCAATCTATGGGAGAAGAAATAATCCCGGAGCCTAACAGCAGCTGGTTCACCATTCCGTTGTAGGAATTGAAGATCACATAGAACACGATTGCCATAACCGAAGCACTGATCACAGTCGGCATAAAATAAATTGCCCGGAGCAGCTGCCGCCCCTTCAGTGCACGGTTGAGGACAACGGCCAGCACAAAGGACAACGGCAAAGTAATCAGCAGCTTGCCGCCAGCATAGAGGAAGGTGTTGACCACCGACTGCCAGAATTCCTTGTCCCGGAATAGGCGCTCGAAATTATCCAGTCCGATGAACAGCGGTTCGCCAAAGCCCTGGTAATCATAGAACATGTACTTTAGCGCCCAAAAGATAGGATACACTCCAAAAATCAGCGTCAAAATCAGGCTGGGAGCAACGAAGGTCCAGGCGTTAATTTGACGTTTCGATTCATTCATTTATTGTTCCTCCTGTCATTGATCTAAGCATCTGTCCTTAATGATAATTCGCTCCGTTCATAACGGTTAGGGAGAAAGCGACTGCCCTTGGGGGAGAATTTCACTTTTTCAGTTGCTTTGTCCCCTTTCTTCCCTTTGTTTATCCATCCCGCCCTTCGTGAAAGCACAGCTATACTAATAAAAGAAAGGGAAGACAGCGAATCATGACAACTCTACAAGGAGGTTTGAACTACCGATGAATTCAGCACACGGCGGCGGTACCGGGGCCCGCCCCTTCGGCTGCTATACCCAAGAACAGCTGCAGGCCATTCGCTGCAGAATTGAACAATTCCCTGCGGTCCGGCAGGAATACGAAAGACAGCAGCGGCTGTCCGGGCAATTCATGATCCGGGAGGCAGCTGCTCCGCTTCACAGACTCAGCGCGTTCCGGGTAGAGCCCTTTGTCTTTGAAATCCCTTCCGGTGCCGTATATCTGAAGCTGGCTGTGCAAATCCGGGGACAGGGCATTGCCCGTATCGGCGGCCTGCGTCTGACTCATTCCCAGCTGGGTTTGCCCATTGCACTGGCGAATGGCGGCTTGCAGTATGCTCTGTCGGGATGGTGCCAGGAGCCGGGTAGCGGCAGCACTGCCTATCTGGAGCAAATGCCAGGGGGCCGGAGTGGTCTTCAGCCTTCGGGCGTGACTCCGGCGGGAAGTATTCCGGATGAGGATATGCAGTGTATCCGGATAAGCAATACGGAGGAATCTGAAATGACGGTCCTGCGTTACGAGGAGCTTATCCCTGTACGCGAAGGGGATCATTACAGCATGCAAACAGCACTCAGCCTGGAGGCGCCTCTGAGCGGAGGAATCCGCGCCGAGGTCCGTTTCCTGAATGCTGCGAAGCAGCCGCTGGGACCGGAACGGCTCTCCCCCCTTTTTAACCGGCCCACGCTGACCAATTGGGCGTACCTGCTTGAGGCAACAGGCGCAGACGCCAATATGTATATGATCTCAGGCGAACGCAGATTTGCGGACCAAGCCAAGCAAAAGCTGCTGTACATGCTGGCAGACATGCGGGTAGGCATGGATATTTTCCGCAGAGACGGCTGGCATGACGATGATACCTACGGTGCGGTGCATATCGGGAGAGGGCTTGCTGCAGCTTCGGTCATCTATGATCAGATCGCGGGCAGCGGTGTTCTCCTACCCGAGGAGGAGTCTCAGCTTCTCGCCCACTTCCGCTACATTGCCGCAATGATGATGGATACCGGCTACTACCGGTTCGATCTGGAGACCTTCCCGGACGAGAAGGGCGGCAAACGCAGCAACTGGAATGCGGACCGGGCGACCGGGCTGGGTGTGTATGCCCTTCTCTTCCCGCAGGAGGAACAGAGCGGAGCCTATCTTGATCATGCCCTCTCTGTCATCGACTGGCAGCTCGCGGAAGTAGTGGACCCGGATGGCGCCTGGCCGGAGAACATCCGCTACCACGGAGCCGTGCTGCACCGCTATTTTCTCTTTTTCGTCCTGCTGAAGCGCTTGAAGGGCGTTGATTATTTCAAGCATGACAAGGTAAAGGGCATGTACCGCTTCCTTATGGGTACGGCGACTGCGGCAGATACCCTTCAAGGCGGGGCTTCCGGCCCCCCGGTTCTGCTTACACCAGCTGTTGGCGATGCCAACGTACAGGAGAAGTGGTTTCGCCTGCTCGGCTATGCGGCTCCGTTCTATATGGAGGAAGACCCGCAGCTTGCCGGGGAAATGATCTGGACCTGGAAGCGCGGCGGCGCACCCGTGGAGGATAACGGAGCATTTCCTTTGCCACTGGTCGCTCTACTGTATCCGCAACCGGACCTTCCAGAGCAGCGGCCCGCTCTCGGCTCCATACATTATCCCGATATCGGCTATGTCATCTTCCGCGGCGGGGAGCAGAATCTGCAGCATTATGCGATCTACGAGGCTTCTCCGCTGACTTACCACGCCCATCACGATGAGGGCCATTTTTCCATCTGGGCAAACGGGGTTCCAGTAACACTGGATTCCGGAACAGGAGGCTATTACAACGGAGACCGGCACTGGTATGTATCCGGCGCAGCCCATAATGTTGTCCAATTTACTGATAAATCGGGAAGATTCACCAACGGCCCGCTGCAAAGTGAGTGCAAGGAAGTCCGGTTTTCAGCAGAGCTGGATTATGCAAGAAGCCGCATTCCGGATGCGAATGCCGGGGAGTATGAGCGTAATTTTGTTTACATTAAGGCAGGCTTTGATGTGTATCTGGTCTGGGACCGAATCGAGGGGGCGGCAGACAGCGTATGGAATCTGCATACGCTTAGCACAAGGGCAGAATTAACAGAGCAATGTATTGATGCAGCATGCCTCAGCAGCATGCGGATGAGTGCGCATATTGCCGAGCCTGTCCGCCCGGTCATCACCATGCACAAAGGGGCCTTAGGCGGGAATTATCCGCTCGCAGCACAGCAGCATTTCCGCGTGTACGGCGGTAACAGCGACTATGTAATTCTGTTGCAGCCCCGGACAGAAGGCACTCCACCATTGCAACTGGAGAAGCTCGATTATGCAGAGGCTGCCGAAGGTGTTCGCTTGTACAAGATCACCCGGTCGGACGGGGCGTGGTGTATCGCTGTCATCAACGGTACCGGGCAGAGCCATCATATTACGGTCCCGGATCTCGGTCCGCTCAGACTGCTTGGAGAGAATGAGACAGTAGAGCCAGGACAGCCTGCGCCCATGGGACTGAGACTTGAGGCAGGCAGAATTCACATCGCCATACCGCGATAAGTGGCAAATGCCCGGATAATTCACACATTAAATAGATGGAGGAGAATAGAAGATGAGCAATCTTGGAGTATGGGAACCTGCAGAACCTGGAGTCAAACGCTGTATTCTGAATGCGGCAGCAAGTCTGATGATGATGGAGGTTCATTTCGAAAAAGGGGCTGAGGGCTATGAGCACAGCCATCCCCACGAGCAGATGAGCTACTGTCTGCGCGGAAGCTTTGTGTTCCGCATTGACGGCAAGGAGCACATTGTCAGCGCAGGCCAAAGTATTGCCATACCGGCAAATGCCAAACATGGCGTAACAGCCTTGGAGGCAGAATCAGCGCTGCTCGATGCCTTCACACCTATCCGCGAGGATTTGCTTAAGCTTTAGAGGGGCAGGCCGTAAGATAGATCAAGAATCTGCCAGCTGTACACAATCAAACACCGCCTATCCGGATTCTTTGGACAGGCGGTGTTATTTTTATTCCAGATTGGCGTGGTTGCCGAACATCCGGGTGGAGGTCTGGCCGGTCTCTTCCATCATCCGCAGAATCACGGCATCGTAAAAGAGCAGCAGGGTCTGTTCAAACAGTGAAGCCATCGGCTGGATGGTGATATGACCTCCGTCCGTCTGTTCCTTGGGTGCACCCGGCAGCTTGACGGTTTGATCAGCCAGCCGGCCAATGGATGACTCCGGGAAGATCGTTACAGCCACAACGGCGGCTCCCGCTGCCTTAGCTTTGCCGGCCATGGACAAGAGGCTGGCCGTCTCACCGGAACCGGAACCCAGCACCAGCACATCTCCCGGCCCGATTCCCGGCGTTACCGTTTCACCGACCACGTAGGCTTCCTTGCCGATGTGCATCAGCCGCATCGCAAAGGCCCGGCCCATAAGACCCGAGCGGCCAGCACCGGCCACGAAGACCTTGCCGGAGCGTAGCATCAGTGCTGCCAGCTGCTCCGCCTCTGCTACTTCAAGCTGCTTAGCCGAACGCTGCAGCTCATTCACAATCGCCTGCGCATAGCTAACCGTATCCATAAGCGGATCAGGCTTGGCTGACCAGGCGCTTCATTTCCGCCGCCGCAGCCTTCTGATCGCTTTCACCGGTAATGCCGCCGCCAACGATCACCAGATCGGGACCGGCTGCAATCACTTCAGGCAGCGTGCCCAGCTTGATGCCCCCGGCAATCGCCGTTTTGGCCTGCTTCACTACACTCTTGATAGCCTGCAGATCCGCGAAGGAGTTTTTGCCTTCAGCCTGATGGTCATACCCGGAATGCACACAGACATAATCTACACCAAGCGCATCCACTTCGGCCGCTCTTCCCTTGATATCCTTAACGTTAATCAGGTCCACGAGGATCTCACGGCCGCTTTTCCTGGCTTCCTCTACCGCCCCTTTAATCGTTGAGTCATCGGACACACCAAGTACGGTCACGATATCCGCACCTGCTTCAGCTGCCTTCATCACTTCATACCCGCCGGCATCCATAATTTTCAGATCTGCCAATACGGTCAAGGCTGGAAAAGCTTCCTTCATCGCCTTCACCGCATGCAGGCCCTCATTAATAACAATCGGTGTCCCAATCTCCACAATATCTATGAATTCAGCTACCTCCGAGACAATATCCTTCGCCCCTTCAATATTTACAAGGTCCAGCGCTAATTGCAGCTTCATCTATTCGACTCCTTTTAATATATTTTAGTAAGTGCTTCACCTATTGTAGGTGCATAGATTCATTAAGGGAAGTAGGCACTTTGCCGTGTTGTAGTTACTCCAAGGATACTATTGTGCCTGGTAAAGGTCCGATTACGGGAGTAGTCAAGAAACTCATGTTGGTTTTTTTCAGAATTTTCGTAAATGTACTGCATTTTCATAAAACCTGTGCTAACATACACCTTGTTTACAGCTGGCAGCCAGCAAGAAATAACTAAAAGAAGGTGTGTAATGAACCAAACGAAACACCAGGAGTTTAATTTGATTAAGCTGACCTGGCCTATATTTCTGGAGCTGTTCCTCTTTATGCTTATGGGAAGTGTGGATACATTCATGATCAGCTCGGTATCGGATGATGCGGTGTCCGGTGTAGGCGCAGCCAATCAGATTATTACCATGGCTATCCTCGTACTCAGTGTAATCGGCAACGGCGCGGCCATTGTCGTGTCCCAATATCTTGGATCGAGGAAGCCCAAAGAGGCTGCCGAGGTCACCGGCAATGCCATTACATTAAATCTGGCTGTAGGCATTATTCTCAGCACAGCTCTGCTGTTCTTCGGAGGCTCGCTGCTGCGCGCGCTGAATGTCACAGGGGACATTCTCGTACATGCCAAGGTCTATATCCATATCGTCGGAGGCGGGATTTTCCTGCAGGCGCTGCTGAATGCGCTGGCAACGACCATCCGCACACACGGGTTCACCAAGCAGACCATGATAGTCTCCCTGCTGATGAATCTCATTCACGTAGCCGGTAATTATCTGTTGATCTTTGGACATTTCGGCCTGCCTGCGCTGGGTGTGCAAGGAGCGGCAATTTCCACGGTAGCCAGCCGCCTCATTTGCCTGATCCTCTTCTTCCTGCTGCTCTACAGAATTATGGAGGTGCGGGTAAAATGGACGTATTACATTCATCTCTCCAAAAAATATGTCCTGCAAATTCTCAAAATCGGCATCCCGTCCGCGTTTGAATCGGTGATCTATCAATCCTGCCAGCTGATTTTCACCTTATATATTACGTATCTGGGCGCCGAAGCTATGGCTACCCGCCAATATGCGCTGAATATCTCCAGCTACATCTTCTTGTTCAGCGTTGCTGTATCTATGGGGACTTCCATTATTGTAGGACATCTCGTCGGAGCAGGGCGTCCGGGGGAAGCTTACAAGCGGGTGTTCAACAGTGCAAAGTGGGCGCTGCTCGTCACGGTGATTATTGATGCTGCCGTCATCTTCTTCCGTATTCCGCTGATGGGTCTATTTACAGATAACATGAATATCGTCACCATGGGCGCCCAGGTTATTCTGCTCAGTATCTTTCTGGAGACCGGACGAACCTGTAACCTGGTCATTATCAACTCCCTGCGCGCCTCGGGCGATGCCAAATTCCCTGTCTATATGGGTCTTATTTCGATGGTCTGCATCAGTCTGCCGCTCGGCTATGTGCTGGTATTCCAGATGCAGCTGGGACTGGCCGGGGTCTGGCTGGCGACTGCCTTTGATGAATGGCTCCGGGCGGTCATCATGTATTTCCGCTGGAAGAGCCGGGCTTGGGAAAAGCATAGCCTGATTAAGCACGAGACTTCGGAGGCTGCTGTCCCTTCGGCTGCACCGGCACACTGAGTTCTACGGGTTCTCCGATATTGATCTTTGTTCAAAAAAATGGGATGCCCCGCAAGCCTTGACCCGGCTGCGGGACATCCCATTGTGTTTTTTCACGGCCATTTGCTATCAAATGAAACGGCTCAAGTTCCTTTCTCCACCGCTTCTTTATGCTTGGCTGCGAACTGCTCCGGCGTTACCGCCTTGCCGAACAGCGCCTGAATCATATCCAGGTGGACTTGAGCGGCATTCGGCTTCATCTGCACATCTGCAAACAAAGTAATGCTGCTCGCATGATTGAGCTCGTTCAGCAAATCCACATACAACTGAGGCAGCTCGGAATTCGAGGTATCTACTTTGGTCGCCGGAATAACACCCGCCGTCGTTACAGAATCCTCGCCCCATTTGGATACGAAGTACTCGACGAAGGCTTTGGCTTCTTCCTTCACCTTGGAGGATTCAGCTATGAATAGGCCGACACCGGGACCGCCCACCCAGCTGTTGATACTTCCTTTTCCCCCATCCACGGTAGGGAACTTGAAGAACCCAACCTTGTCCTTAAATACCTGCGGGATATCCGGGTTAGTAGTAAAATTGGGCAGCTCCCATGTTCCCGTCAGATACATAGCCGCTTTTTCATTCACGAATTCCGACTTGCCCTCCTCGTTGGACAATCCGTTGAAGCCCCTATTAAAAGCGTTCATGTCCACCAGGGTCTGCACTTCAGCCGCAGCCTTGATCAATCCCGGGTCATCGAATGAACCTGAACCATCGGTCGCTTTTTTCAGGGTGTCACTTCCCGCGATCCGGTCGGCCAGATACATATACCACAATGAGCCGGTCCAGCGGTCTTTGTTGCCCAAGGCGATAGAGGTTACTCCGTTATAGGAGAGTATTCTCACAATTTGCTTGAATTCCTTATACGTGGTTGGAATCCGCAGACTGTATTTGGCAAAGATGTCCTTGTTATAGTAAATAGGCGAGATATTCAGCTCGATGGGCAGGGCATAAGTCTTGCCGTCCACTGCATAAGCTTCCGTAGTGCCGGCTACAAATTTGTCCTTCAGCTGCTCCCCGTACAGAATATCATCCAGCGGAGCGAACAATCCGCCCTTCACGTAAGGCTCCATGAAGCCTGCAGCCCAAGTAATGCCGACATCCGGCAGCTCGTTTGCGGCAGACAGCACCTTCAGCTTGTTTTTATACTGCTCATTCTCCAGCACTTCCTGCTTGATCGTGACGTTCGGATGCTCCCTCTGGTAATCGTCTATGATCTGTCCAACCAGTTTATTCTGCTGGGCCGAGCTGTCCGCCGGCCATAAATGCATCATTTTGAGGGTAACCTTTTGCGCCGGTGCGTCACCTGGTGTCTGGGACGCAGGGCTGGTCCCGGCTGAATTATTCCCCCAACCGCAGCCCGGCAGAACGAGTATCAGCATAAACGCCAATATCAGGCTTGGGGTTATTGTGTTCCTCCGCATTCCTATAACCTCCATGATTTGTTGTGCGGGTGAATGTAATCGTTCTCATACACACTCTAGCATCGCAGCCGGAGGACTATAAGATCACGTTCATTGGGTATAATTCCACTTTTATTGGATTTCGCTGTGCTCATCCTTCATTTGTTGGCGGTAACGGCTTGGACTGATGTCTTCCAGGGACTTGAACACTTTGATAAAATATTTATCCGTGCGGTAGCCTACGCGCTCTCCGATCTCACCAATCGGCAGGCGTGTCTGCAGAAGCAGCTCCTTGGCACGCTGAATTCGGATACGCGACAAATATTCGCTGAACGATACGCCAACCTGCTCTTTGAAGAGCACGCTGAAGTAGCTGGCATTCAAGTGAATCAAGCCGGCTACTTCAGACAGGGTCAGCTGCTCGTGCAGATGCTGCTCTACATAGGCTAATGCCTCCTTTACCGGCTCCCCCATGCCCGCCGTATCCGGATCGATCTCCATCAGCTTGTGATCCACCAGCTTCTCCAGCTTCTCGTGGCGCTGCTGCTCTTCTTCCTGCTTCAGGGCCGTCTCCACTACCTCCAGCAGCTCTCCCTTGTCCAGCGGTTTAAGCAGATAATTGAACGCACCAAGCCTCAGTGCCTGCTGCACATATTCAAATTCAGCATAGCCGGAGATAACAATAATGACCGGCTTCCGGGCTTCTCCCTTCAGGGAGCGGATCAGATCCAGTCCACTGACCTCAGGCATGCGGACATCGGTAATCAGCAAATGCACACGTCCGTGCCGCAGCCGTTCACGCGCGTCAATTCCGTTATCAGCCGTTTCTATGATGTAGCGGCCAGCGGCCCACACCTCCAGCGTCTGCCGGATGCCCTGCCGTGTCCTCGGTTCATCATCCACGATCAGTATTGTCTTATTGCCCAGATTCATAAGTATGTCCTCCATTATTCGGAATTTCAAAAGTGATCACCGTGCCCTCGGAACGGCTGCTCTCAATGCGCATTCCCTCCATCTCTGTGCCTTCGGCTTCATAGTAGAGCTTCAAACGCCGCTGGACATTTACAAGTCCTATTCCCGTACCCTTGGAAGAAATAGATGGACCGCCTTCCAGTGCACCGTATAAGGATCTTAAGGTGTCGGAATCCATTCCCGGGCCGTCGTCCTGTATCGATATCCGGGTCCAGCCTTCACGTGTGGAGGGAGTGACAATGACACTGACTGCTCCGTTCCCTATCCGGCCCTCTACTCCGTGGAGAATCGCATTCTCGACAATCGGCTGAATCAGCAGCTTTGGCACAGGTACGGCAGCCTCAGGAAGCTCAAGCTGAATATTCCAGGATAGACGATCCCCCATCCGCATCTCCATAATTTTCAGATAACGCCTCACCTGCTCCATCTCTTCCCCAAGGGTAACCCATTCATCAGAATTCGTATTTCCTATAATGTACCGGAACAGCCTGGACATAATCACTACAAGCCCGGCCAGTTCCTCTTCACCCTTCTCCTCAAGCGACCAGTTGAATGCCTCCAGCGTATTAAACAGGAAATGCGGGTTAATCTGCGCCTGCAGCGCCTTCAGCTCCGTACGGCTCTGCAGTACTTCCTTTTCATATACCACACGGATCAGATCATTCATATTGGCAATCATGCCATTGTACGTATAATTCAACTCCCTTAGCTCCATTGTGGATACCGACTCTGAATTAGGGGTTAGAACCCCGAGTCTGGATTTACGCATTGCCCGAATGAGATGGATAATCGGCCTGGTAATCATCGTGGACAGCACAAAAGACAACAATAAAAACAGCACCGTGCCGATTCCTCCCGAAACCAGCAATACCGTTCGCAGAATAGAGATACCTTTGGTAACATAGCTTACTGGAGTGAGCACCAGCAGTGTCCAATTGGTCTTGTCCGAGCGCAGCTTCACCTGCACATATTCCTTATCCTCAAAGCTGACCGTCTGGTCCTCGCTGGCAAGCAGCGGCAGCAGCTCGGGCTGAGGCTCCTCACTGCCTCCGAGCAGTTGGCCTTCATCATTCACCAGCAGCACAGACTCGCCCCCGTCGCTGCCGGACAGCGGATCATCGAGCTGGAAGTAGCTGCGCTGGATACGCGCGATTAAATAGCCGCCCCGTGAGAACCAGCGGTCCATCAGGCTGACCTGTCGGATGGCCAGAAGACTCCCGTCGTCATCGGGATCAACGCCGATCCAGACCAGCCTGCCCTTTTGGGTATTCGCTTCAGTGATGTAAGGATTGCTGATTCTTATGCCAAGGCTGCCTTCCTTAATCGGGAACAGCAGCCGGTAGTCTGCCGTATACAGTTCCAGAGAACCTACACTCGGCATATAGGCCTGGTAGCTGGAGACAATCTGCAGCAGAGACTGCCGCTGGTTAAAAGACACAGATTTGCCGTTCAGCTCTTCTGTTAGCAGTTGCTGAACGGTCGGGTGATTCGCTACCTGCTCCGTCAGGCTGTCGATCTGGTCGATCAACGCATCCAGCCTCCCGTTAGCTTGCACCGCGGTCTGCTGGATGTGCCGCTCTGCATTATTTTTCAGCAAAAACGAGACCCTGTTATACACAAATGCCCCGGACACAGCAATAATCACCAGCATAACAAGCAGAAATCCAATGAATATTTGATTGCGCAGCGTATTTAGTTCCTTTATTTTCCCATACACACAGGATTCCCTCTTTCACGTGGCAGCGTTTCCAACCTTATTCTCCAAAAGTTTCGCCGAATGTCAAGAGCAAATACCGCCCTCAGCCAGACAAACCAAAAAAACCCTTAAGCAGTATCCCTTGGAAAGGGTTCTGTTAAGGGCCTTATTGAACAAAAAAAATAGCCCGCTCCTCAAAAGGAACCGACTGCTAAATGATGCTCTTCGTACTGTCTAAATGTACAGATCGGCTTACTTGAAGCGGCAGTTTACGTAATCGTTATGCCCTTCTTGATCGCCTTCATGTCAAAATTCGTATTCACAAGCATAGGCAGTATCTTCATGCTTCTAGTCATTGGAGAGTTACATTGCCAGCAGGTAGGTACATATTGAAAGGCAAAGTTATCGCGCATCCATCCCGAGCAATCCTCTTTGGTGCAGGACCAGATGGCTGTGTCTTCCTGTGGAAGATCCTCCAGCGCTTTTTTACGAAAATACATAAGTACCCCTCCTTGGTTCGAATTGAGAAGATGTCCACACCCCTTATCGGGCGTTATGGCAGGGCTGCAGCGTCTTGTTCATCGTCAAAAAAAAGGCTGCCCTCAACATGTGTTAAGGACAGCCTGATTTCAAAATTACAGTTTTACAACGTTTTCGGCTTGTGGTCCACGAGCGCCTTGAGTTACGTTGAACTCAACGCGTTGGCCTTCGTCCAAAGATTTGAAGCCGTCGCCAGTGATTGCGGAGAAGTGTACGAATACGTCGCTTCCGCCTTCAACCTCGATAAAACCGAAACCTTTGTCTGCATTGAACCATTTAACTGTACCTGTTTGCATGATATTACCTCCAAAATTTTATTTAACACATGTCCTTTTATTCCTACGTATTGTACGAACAAATAAAAATTCACACATTGGAAAAGGCTTCATACGCACAAATGATAACCCTTTACAATATGTGAATTAAGGTTTAACTTTATGTTTGAATTTATTGTATCACATTAATTCTCCAAAAGCAAAGGAATCATTAAAAATAAAAATATCCTGCCCGGTCTACGGCCTCCGGAAAGTCCGGAAACCGGGCAGCCGCAAGGGTTAGTCGATATATCCGGCTAGCCCTTTATCCATTAAATAATCCATTTCAGCATCGAGAATGCTCTCTACCGTCAGTTCATCCAGCTTCACATCTCGCTGGGCAACGATATAATCCACCAGATCATCGTTATCGATGTCTACCTCGCCTTTGGCATTTGCCTTGGCCTTGTTGATAAAGGTCTGCTCATGCTTCAGCACCAGCCCAATCAGCTTCGGATCGACTTTGGTCTCCGCAGCCAACACCTCCAGCAGCTCCTGCTCATTCACTTGATCACTCATATTTCGTATAGTCAGCTCCTCTGGCATTTATGCACAGCTATTGTACCACAAGTCCTTACTCCGTCCCGCCTCTTACTTCCACCATGCCAGCGAAGGGACCTCGGCGGAGCCCGCATAGACCGGCTCGCCGATGCGCGGTGTAGCCAGACGCACATTCTGCGCCTTCGCCGCCGCGAAGACACGCTCCACCGGATCGGTCCAGTCATGCATCGACAGGGTGAATGCCGCCCAATGAATCGGAATCATGAGGGCGCCGCGCACATCCAGATGTGCCTGGACCGTCTGTTCCGGAAACATATGAATATCCGCCCAGCGCGGATCGTATTGACCGCATTCCATCAGCGTCAGATCAAAGGGTCCATACTTCTCGCCGATCTCGGCAAAGTGGGGGCCATAGCCGCTGTCCCCGCTGAAGAAGATCTTCGTCTCCGCCCCCCGGATAATCCATGAACACCAGAGGGTGGAATTTCTGTCCAGCAGGCTGCGCCCGGAGAAATGCCGCGCCGGAGCGCTGGTCAGCGTAAGGCCCTCATACCGGATTTCATCCCACCAGTCCTGCTCACGAATATTCTCCCGGCTTACCCCCCAGCGCTGCAGATGTGCGCCGACGCCAAGCGGTACAATGAACATGCCCACCTTGTCCTTCAACTGCTTGATCGTACCGTAGTCGAGGTGGTCATAATGGTCATGGGAGAGCAGTACGGCATCAATGCGGGGCAGCTCCGAAATCTGGGCCGGCAGCTGTTTGCTGTACCGGCGCCCCCCGACGAATGGAAAAGGGGATGGCGAGCGGCCCAGCATGGGATCAAGGAACAGCGTCACCCCATCGATCTCCAGCAGCACAGCGGAATGTCCAAACCAGGTCACCCGGGTGTCTCCCGTCGCCTGAATCGAACCGGGCAGGAGCTTCTCCGGAACCAGGGGCTGCTGCGGCCGCGAGCGGGGATTGCCTTTAATGAAATCCTTGAGAATGGAGAAGCCGCTTCCGGCACTGTTTTCCATCATCACGGTTGCTGCAGGATATACAAATTTCCCATTCTTGTAATTCAGCGAGCGGCTGATCATCCGCTTCTCCTCCTTGGAGGCTCGGCGGCCAAAGGAAGGATAAAAGGTCATTACAACGTAAGCCAACACGGCCAGCGCCACAAGGAAAACAGCGATGATAATTAAGGTCATGGTCCAGCCCTTCTCTCCCAGATATTAAGATCTTAGGCATATTATAAATCTGGCCGGAACCGGGAGCAAATGTGCCGCCAGTAGTCCAGAAGGCTACAGGTTCCAGCCGGGGATTTTGCGCAAATCGCCATCCCAGATTTGGACAGTGCTCTGCACCGGAACGTCAGCCGGGGAGGAGGCCGTACGAATGAAGCAGGAATCCATTCCCACTGCCGCCGCACCTTCCATGTCTGTACGCGGATCATTACCGATCATAACAGCTGAGCTTAGATCAGCCCCGTACCTCTCTGTCAAATAGCGGAAAAACAGCGGATCCGGCTTGCTGATGCCTGCCTCCGAGGATATCGCAACCCCGTCGAATAAATGCAGAATACCCAGCATGGTCAGCTCTGCTTCGATGAAGGTTTTTTGGCCGTTGGAGAGCAGAAACACCTTTTTGCCGCGTGATCTCAGGTGCCGCAGAATTTCCTCAACCCCGTCATACAGGGAAATCTTAATCATGGATAACGTACGCAGCCACCTTACGGTTTCGTGCAGCCAGGCTTGTCCAGGGTTCCCGCCCAAAGAGCGGGCTACCTCCCGGAAGACCTCCTCCATCACAAAATCCGGAAACTCACAGTGCTGTGCGGCAGCGGCCAGCTGACGGTCCCGTTCCAGCAGAAACCGCCGCTGCAGCCCCTCTCCGGTAATAGTCAGGCCATGATATCCGAAATGGAGCGCGAGCCGCTCCCAGACTCCGGGTTGCTCCTCATCCGTCTCAATGTCAATCAGCGTACCATACAGATCAAAAATATATGTCTGATACATAATTCCCCTCCTAAGCGTCTGTATTGAAGCTATTGTTAATATTTTCATTCTAAACGGATATGGAACTTATGCAACAAAATCCCATACCCTGACGTTTAGGGGTTAACAGACACGGCACCAGAGAATCCGAACCAAAGGAGCGAATATCATGAACACCATTCTAAAAACAAGCGCTATCCTGCTAACCTTGTCACTCGCACTTACAAGTGGAGGGGTCTCTGCTGCACCAAGTGCATCATCCGCAAATTACAGCGCCGTAAAGGGATCCTCTGCTGCGGCTGCTATATTCTCCATATCCCTGAGCGGGAAGACTCTGTCGGAATCCGGCTACCAGCCTTCCGGCAGCAAAGAGCCGCTGGTTCCTCTCCGCGCTGTTGCCGGTGCACTTGGCTTCACGGTTGCCTGGAATGCGCAGTTGAAAGCTGTAGAACTGAGTATGGGAAGTATTTTTACCACAGTAAAAAGCGGTGAAGACCGCTATGCAATCAATAAAATGTACACTACACTCGGCACAGCTCCGCAAACAAAGCAGGGCAAGCTGTATGTCCCCGCCTCCTTTGTAAGTAAAGTGCTGCATCAAGCGGTAACTGTGGAGGGACAACAGATTCTGATTCGTCAGGCAGCAGATAGTCTCATTGAGACCGGCGTGATCACTTCCATTACCGATGCGGACAACTACCAATCCGTGCATATCCGGGGAATCGGTACAGAGGGAATCGTTCTGAATGTGGGCAAGGATACCCACCTTGTCCGCAAAGACGGCTCGGAGCTAACCTTCAGCGAGCTTCACATCGGTATGACTATTGAGGCGCAGCACTCCCTGATCTCCACCCGCAGCCTGCCTCCGCAAACGCCTGCCTACCGGATCACTGTACTGGACGCGGAATCACCAGAAGAATTTCTGGGCACGGCAGGTACCATCCAGCAAGTCATGACCGCCGGGGATGGTACAGCCAGCATCCGTATCCGCGGCAGTGCACTAAGCGAGAAGTCGCAAAATGAAGTTGTGCTTCGTCTGACGGAGGCTACTGTTGTCGTCAATTCAAACGGAGAAGCTGTGTCTCCCGCGGATCTGACCGAAGGCGCCGAGGTTATCGGTTTCTATAGCCCCTTCCTGACGCGCAGCCTGCCCCCAACGGGAACAGCCTTGAAGGTGGTTTTGGAGACGGAGTAGCATTAGGTTTTCGGGCTCACACTAGTGCGAACCCTAATAAATCGATGTCTTTCAAAAAAGCCGCGGTGCTCTGCAAAATGCAGGCTCGCGGCTTTTTGATATATGCGTCAATCATATATTCTACGTACTCATCCTTTGAGCGCTTCCCGGATGGCCGGCTCGCGGCCCAGCGTAACTCTGTTTTTGCCGGTGGCCTTGGATAGATACAGTGCTTCATCGGCCTGGCGGTACAGATCCTCAAAGGTTACATCGCTGCGCTCCGTGAAGGCAATTCCGATGCTGACCGTAAGCCTGATGCTGTGCCCCTCGCCCAGATGGACCACATGCCCGCCCATCGTTTCCCGGAAGCACTCTGCTTCCCTCAGCGCCTCGTTCTCGCTGCCTGTGAAGAAGCACACGGCGAACTCTTCGCCGCCCACTCTGCCGGCAATCCCCTTGTTCTCATATTCGGCAAGGATCTTGCGGGAAAAGTTCACCAATGCCAGATCGCCAGCCATATGCCCGTATGTATCGTTAATCAATTTGAAATCGTCTATATCGAACAGAAGCAGCGCTAGTCCCGCCCCGTCCCGTACAGGATATTGCTGTAACAGACGCATGAAATGCCTCCGGTTATAGAGGCCGGTCAGATCATCTACGGTTGCCTGATGGAGCAGTTCACGTTCATAACGCTTCTTCTCGCTGAGGTCACTGAATACCATGAGCATCCCCGTAGTTTCGGCCTTGCCCCGTTCCGTAGCAATGAGAGAGATGCCAACCCAGGCATCCTCTTCGCCGGGCGCTTTAATTTCGAATTGCCCCTCGATGCGTTTGGAATATTGCGATGCGATATCTTCATAGCGGTCCAGCAGCACACGGATACTCCTGCCCATCCAGGTACTGTTCCTAGGCTCCTGCTGCTCTTTCAGCAAGCTGCGCAGCATCGAGTCGGCAGCCTCATTTATATCAATAATGTTGTCATAGCGGTCCGTCAGTACAATGCCGTCTTTCATATTCTCAAAGATTTTACTCTTGGCCAGCGGATACAGCGACAGCCGCGGATCGCGGAAAATGCTGAGGTATCCGGCAAGGATCGGCGGCAGATAAGTAAATGCCGTGAAGCCTGTAATGGTAATTCTGAGAAGAGGCAGCAAAAACACTGATAGAACCGGAACCAGCAGCCCTCCCAGCAGCATTAGATTCCGCCGAAAATAATATTTGGGGGAGTTCAGTAAAGATAAAGCCAGCAGATAAACGGCATATAACCCGAACATCTGATCATAGGCAATCAGTATCATACTCAGCACTGTGGGCTTAACTACTATTCCGGTGACGCCCGCTACGGTGGCAATTCCAATCCCGCTGCGCATCAGGTGATGATACGAATCGGTAAAGATCAGCGCCACATCAAGGGCAACCGGAATGCAAAAGAGGGCAAGCCTCCTGGCCAGCCCCTCCGTAGAACGGGACACATACTCTTTAATTACCGCGTAAGTAAAGATCGTGCTTAGAAATAGCGGGGGCTGCTGCAGATTCTTCCACCAAAGCTTGGCCTGAAAAGAAACCGATACAATCTCTCCGGCTGTAGCCGCAAATATCAAGCTGACCAGCAGCATTAGGATCCATAAATAGCGTCTTCCCGGTGTGGAGTGGTACTTGTATGAACTGACACCCATATACAGACTTAGAATACAGCCCATTAATAGATAAAACGGATAACCCTGCACCCACGGCATGTCATATTTCTCCTATTTTTGAGATCACTTTGCCTTATTATATCCTACTCCTTCACACAAATGAATGATACTTACAAAAAACTACGGATGTTCCGGAATATCTGCTTCACATTCGGGTCAAAGGGAATCACTGCTTCTTCAGCACAGATCTGCGCCTTCGGAACACAACGAAGACCCTGCGGGCAGCCCGCAGAGTCTTCAAAAGGTGAGAAGTGAATGTTTAGTTATGCCAGGTTCCAGAGGCTAGGGTACTTTTCCAGTAAACAATCGACGCCATCTCGATTTGTTTTTGCCTTTCAGATAGTACATGGGTGAAATCAACTACCTTTCGGAAAACACATTACATGCCGTTCCAATCGCTATAATTGACACCTTCCACTTCCCACCTGCTTATTATTACCCGGAATCTGCGGTTGATAAGCAGCCTGTACCAAAAAAAAGAGGACCTTCCATCCGCCATCTGCATGGCTGCGGAATATCCTCTGTGTGGTCAAACTACTATTTCTTCTGAGCCAACCGTTGTTTGAACTTGTCAACACGGCCGCCAGTTTCGGTATCTCTTTGTTTACCAGTGTAGAACGGGTGGGATGCGGAGCTGGAGTCCACACGGATCACAGGATAAGTGTTGCCGTCTTCCCATTCCATAGTTTCACCGGACGATTTAGTGGACGAGCTCAGGAATTTGAAACCTACGCTGGCATCCAGGAAAATCACCTGGTTGAATTTAGGGTGTATGCCTTCTTTCATTGTAGTAACCTCCTTCCCGTACATATACAGTCTCTATGGCCAAATGAAGCGATCTCTAGGGAGATAACTAAATCCACAGATTTACACGCCATACTATCATACGTGATCTGGGGCGCAGAGTCAACCACCAAAATCAGTACACCACCTGGTTAGAGTGACTTCACCATTCCACCATCAATCAACAGAGACTGGCCTGTAATATAGGTATTGGCAAAAGAGCCCAGGAATACGGCCGCTTTGCCGAACTCCTCCGGGGTACCGCTTCTTCCAGCCGGAATCTGAACCAGCGCTTCCTGTCCGACCTGCTCCCGGGAGATGCCGCGGGCCTCCGCCCGTTTGCCGTCCAGCTGCAGAATCCGGTCTGTGCCGATACGGCCAGGCGCAAGCGAATTGATCAGGATACCCTCCGGGGCCAGCTCGGTCGCGAGTGTCTTGAACAGCGCGCTCACCCCCGCCCGGAAAACATTCGAAAGAATCAGTCCGCTAATCGGCTGCTTGATCGATACCGAGCTGATGCCTACAATGCGGCCGTTGCCACTTGAGCGCAGGTATGGCAGCGCTTCGCGGATCATGCGCACGGTGCCCATCAGCGTAAGCTCATAGCCGCCAGCCCAGTCGGCGTCGGCCATATCCTCAAAGCCGCCGCCCGGAGGGCCTCCGGCATTGGTGACCAATACATCCAGCCCGCCTCCGTATTCGGCGGCGGCTTCAATCGCCCGCCGGATCTCCTCGGGGCGGGTCACATCCATCTGTACCACCGCCACCTCCCGGCCGGTAGCCTCCGCGATGGTCTGCCGGGCCGCTTCAAGCTGTTCTAGACTCCGGCTGGCAATCGTCACCTTCGCGCCTTCGCGTGCAAATTCCAGCGCGGTCGCGAGACCCAACCCTTTACTTGCTGCCGCCACAAATACCGACTTCCCTGCAAGACCCAAATCCATTTCCTACGCCTCCCTGTTCCGATACCCGATGGGCCAGTTGCCTGAAGGGAGCTTATGGCAGCCGGGGCTCAGGTTTCCGTACTCTTAGTTCTTATGCTGCCAATACTCTGCAGCGGATAAACTAATCTTAGTACAGCCCGGGCCCTGCGTCCAGAATCCGGACCTTATCCTGAACATTGGTATTACAACGGGATGCCATGCACATCCAGACTCTATCTGAACGTGCATCCCTCATCTGGGTCAAGGACAAAGCGACCGGTGGGCCCCCAACAACGGCATTTTTGCCGTTATTGTGGAGCATACTGCCCGGCGGGCCCCCAACAACGGCATTTTTGCCGTTATTGCAGAGCATACTGCCCGGCGGACCTCCAACAACGGTATTTCTGCCGTTATTGCAGAGCAGACTGCCCGGCGGACCTCCAACAACGGTATTTCTGCCGTTATTGCGGAGCAGACTGCCCGGCGGGCCCCCAACAACGGTATTTCTGCCGTTATTGCGGAGCAGACTGCCCGGCGGACCTCCAACAACGGCATTTCTGCCGTTATTGCGGAGCAGACTGCCCGGCGGACCTCCAACAACGGCATTTTTGCCGTTATTGCGGAGCATACTGCCCGGCGGGCCCCCAACAACGGCATTTTTGCCGTTATTGCGGAGCAACGGCAACCGTTGGACGATCCAGACCAAATAGCGATGAGCAGCCAGTGTGCTCATCGCTATCTATACTGGGACTACTTATCGGCTACACATCATACTCCAGCTGCTTCTTGGCCTGAACAATAAAGTCTAACGGATTCTCTATCGTTGCTTCCTCATATTGCACGGCTCCGATTTTCAGCCCCAGATTGACCTTGTATTTCGCAGAGAACTCCGTGTCATTCAGTTCCTGCAGCTTGAATTTGATCCGTTCGATTACAATCTTGGCCCCTTCGCGGTCCGTGAATAGCAGAAGCCCCCAGGTGGCATCCTCCTTGTCCAGCAGGTACAGCGCATCATTGGTGCGGATACTGGATTGACTAAGCTGGGAGACATCATAGATCGCCTCGGACAACTGCTCTTCAGGAATCAGACGGCGGATTTCGCTCCAGTATTTCACCTTGACCACCAGCAGAGTCAGCGGAATACTATAGCGGGTAGAGATCCCGGTGAATAGACTGGCGTCCTTCTGAAAAGATATCGTGTTGCGCAAATCGGTGTTCTCGTCTACGGTGGCGAGATTAGCCGTTCGTTTCTCCAGCCGCTCGTTCTCGGCCTGCAGCTCCCGGGTAGTGGAGGTGAATACCCACAGCACCACCGTAAGCAGCGGAGTCATAACCAGCCAAAAATACGTATTGACGCCAATGGTCTCACCCTCCGACACCGTCTGGTAGAGAATAAAAAAGCCGTATCCGAAGATAAATGCAAGATTAAGCACCAGCCCGGCGGTTACGTTGGTGAAATAGGTAACCAGCGCCAGCAGAAAAGCGATATTTAAAATAATAATATTCTGGATGTAATGATCAGGAGAGCCTGCGATAAACACGATACATATGAAGATCAGCACCAGGAATACCAGAAAGGCCATATCGGAAAACAGGCTGCTGCGGTTACGTCTCATGCTTATCACCACGTTTCTTCATATGTTTACGGAGGAGCAGAAGCAGCGACACGATCATTAGCACGACCGCAAGCACGACAGCCACTACGAATCCCAGCACATCGCTGCGGTCCGTAATCTGCGTAATCACGGAGTCCTTGGCTGCTCCGGTAATCGTTTTGAAGCGGTACGCGCTGACGTTGCCGTCTTTGTCGGCAGTGACACTGTCGCCGTATACCCTCCACTTGTCTTTTTCGCTGGCGATCAGCTTGGAGACCAGATAGATATCCTCCGTACTGGCTCCAGTCACCGCCATAAAGCCCCGCCCGCTCTGATAAGGGGAGTCCAGCAGCTGCAATGTGCCGATCTCTGTCCCGTATTGCGCATCAATGCTCATCTTCTCATTTGAGAGAAACCCGGACCCGTCCTTGCTGTACCGGAAGTACAGCTTGTCATTGTTGTCACGGATCACCTTGTTGTCCTTGTAGGAGCCGATAGCGATAATATTATTGTCCTTCAGGTTATCCGCACCGACAGTATCAGTGTAGTAGTGGATATCTCCTGTATTCCCGCCCGCATATTGGCCCAGCAGATTGAAAACATTCGCCAGGCTCAGGTACGAGTAGTTATCCATCTTCTGGGGCAGCACAACCGCCACATGGTTGAAGATTTCATCACGCAGGAACGGATAAGGGTAATTATTGAACAGCAGATCCGTCCGGTCTTTGGTATTCAGATGCATAGCCGTTTCCTTGCTGATATAGGCCCAAGGCATTTGTCCCGTATTCGGGGTACAGACGGCATTCTGCATCTCCAGGTCGAAGGCCACCGTCACTGAGAAGTTGCCGGAGATATTCAGACTCTGCGGAATCGCCAGATTCAGTGTATCGCCGTTCGCCAGCTCCTTGGTCAGCTTTTTGCTGCCGACCGGAGTATCATTAATGCTCACCGTTACCAGCGAGCGGCCGAAATCCAGATTCTCCGCATAGCGGAAATCCAGGCTGATCCTACCGGAATCGGCAATCGAGCGGTTCGACGGCAGAGACACGAAATAAGTCTGCTCCTGATGGTTCGGACCGGTCAGCTTGTCACCGGTTTCGGTAAAGTTCACGTTAGAGCTGATGGCAAAAGCCGGAGACGACACATCAGTGGCCTCATCCAGAACCTTCGTGTCGCTGCTGATCTGGCTGACGAGCTGCCGGCTGGCAAGGAGCCGTCCGGCCTTGATCAGCAGGCTCTCATCCTTGGAAGTGACCACCAGGGTAGGCCGCGTATTCTTGTTCACCAATTGGATCAGGACATGTCCTGCCAAATCCACGGAAGAATCCAGCTGCTGCTTCAATTCACCCGGTACACGGTCCGCCAGGGCAATCAGAATCACGAGTCCCCTGTCCTTAACCGATTCTTCCTTGTACGGCAGCAATGGTAGGGTTGTGCCCGTCAGGGTATTGGCCTTGGCGAAGCCGGATAAGGCATAGGTGGCCGCTTCCAGCTCGGAACCACTGGCACTGTCCGGTACGCTCAGGAGGCTTTGGCCTCTTTTTACATAATCCATACCGGAGAAACGCTCGCTGAAATCGCTGATGCCGCCGCTCAGAGCCTTGGTGGTATAGGATACCGCAACATCCGAGGTATTGAACAGATGCAGCCAGTTATCCGGTGTATTGTCCACGTAGCAGACCTGATTATTCTCATTTGCTGTCCGCAGGTACCCCTGAATGCTTAGCGTATTCACCCCATTCTTCAGGAAGCTCTTCGGTGCGTTAACGGATATACTTTGTTCCCCGTTGTTTTGCAGAGAGGGTCTGAAGGAGTAGAAGGGGCTGCCGTTCAGCGACAGCGTAACACTGGAGATCTGATCCTCTGTTATTTGCGAAATCTGAAAATGCAGATTGACCTTCAGGCCCTCCACATTCCAGTAGTCCATTACTGTAAAATACTGTTGTTGCGCGCTCGTTCCCGTAAGTGAACTGTCAGTGCCGGTAAATGCGGTCTCATAGATCAGCTTATCGCCAACCGGGACCGCTGCAGCTGCAGACGCCACCCGGATCGGGATCAGGAAAAGGGAGAGGCAGAGCGCCCATATCATCATCTGTTTTTTGTTCATTGTCTTGGTCTCCTGTATCACTGATTTCTTGTCCTGCTGGTGTCTTAGTATCGTTCCGTTTTGTACCACTTGGCTTCCCGTTTGAAGATGACGTCTTTCAGATAGTTGTATAGTCCGTAAGCGGCAACGACCATCCACAGCTGGCAGTAGGATACATACATCAGCATAATGATCCACAGGTTGGACAGGCTCATCTCGCCTTTTTCTGTCGTGAGCGTGACAAAGATGCCCACTACGAACAGAATGACTGCGAGCAGCCACAGAAAGCTGCTGAGTCCGGCTATGGTGGTATGCACGTAGCCCATCGCATGCAGCACGAGCAGCAGATCGGAGGTGACCAGCGAGATCAGCAGCAGGAAGTAGATGGACAGGTAATACAGAATATCAAAGCGGATTTTGGCTGCCGAACGGTCGAAGAGCAGAGGGATATTTTTGACAATGACATAGATATTGCCCTTGGCCCAGCGCGTGCGCTGCTTGAACCAGACCTTCACCGTCTGTGGTTCCTGCTCCCAGGTGACCGATTTGGGCTGGAATTTGATCCGGTAGCCCATCATATAAATGCGGAAGCTGATCTCCGTATCCTCAGCGATTGCTTTGACATCCCAGCCGCCAATGCTCTCCACAATCGACCTGCGCATAATGAAGTTGGTGCCGGGGATCGTGCACAGCTTGAACAGCTTCCAGCGCCCGGCCTGGGCCATCCATTGAAAGGACAGTGTCTCAATATTAATAAACCGGGTGAGCAGGCTTGCATTGCGGTTGCGGGTCCGGAATTTGCCGATCACCGCGCCCAGCGTGGCATCATTCATGATTTCGGCGACGAGATACCTCAGTGCTGTCCGCTCCGGCGTATTATCTGCATCATAGATAGCGATCAATTCGCCTTTGCTGCGGGTGAAGCCGATGTTCAGCGCATTGGACTTCCCTTTGCCGCCCGTGACCGCATCCGTGTTGATAATGATCAGATTGCGTTCCGGGAGGCGGCTCTGAATATGGCTCAGCAGCTCGGCACTATTGTCGGAAGAATTGTCATTAATCACAATAATCTCGTACCGGTCATGCGGGTAATCCAGCGCCAGCAGGGATTCGACGGTTTTGCTGATGACAACACCCTCGTTGTGGGCCGGCACCATAATCGTTACAAAAGGATACTCGCCCTTAATCTCCGGAACATCTTCATTTTCAGTTGTAATGTAATACAGATAGCCCGCTATAATCAGAGCCACATTGACCAGCAGCAGGGACCAGATGCAGATCACCGCAATTACCATCAGCACATCTGAGATCGTCATATTGTTCTCCTAAATCAAGTTTTTCGTCATTTCAAGTATTTTCTCCGGTACAGCCTGTACCCGACAGCTATCAAACCTCCGAACAGCAGCAACGCGGCGATAATCACTACAATAAAAAATTTGCTCTGTACACTGAATAACTTGGTGAAGCTCCGGACCTGCGCTTCTTTGTATTGGTAGTCATTATTTACGGCCGCCGCGGCATAACCGATATTCAGGGGAGAGCCATTCACCGATACCACTCCATCTGCGGAGACGACCGTGTTCATATCCGTAACCGTCTTGTGCGTCCCCTGCTTGTAATCGGCAAAAGAGACCCACTCCTCCTCCAGCGTCTGAAGCAGCTCGTCAAGTCCGGCCTCATTCACCGGAAGGTCTGCGGTGACTGCCGTATTGAGCGGCAGCTGTGGCATGGCTGTGGCGGTGTGGCTCAGCCCCTGCAGGAAGCCCGGAGTCAGACTATAGAGAGAAGATGCAAACACCCTGGATACATTCGTCTGTTCCATATGCAGGACATTCTCATCCGGGAACAGCACGGTGGAATCAAAAAAGCCCATCCCTGCTTCCGCGTACTCCTTGTCATAGGTCCAGTATAGGTCAGCCCCCACCCCCAGCGGCGCAATGCCGCTCTTCACCAGCAAATCTACGAACCCGCCCATCTTCTGCCCGAGCGAATGGTCACTGCTGTTGATCGAAGGCATGATCACTGGCGCATTCACCAGGATGCTGCCATTCCTCGCCTGAACGACCTTCAGTGCTTCCAGATAACGCAACATCGCCGGAAAATCGGTATTGCTGAACACCGGACGGATGCTTGCGATAAATGGAATGCCTGCCTTGTACAGACGATCCGCCGTCTCTTCCAGCAGTGTGAGATCTGAAAACGGATAAATTTCTTTCAGCACAAGATAAGTCTGCGGAGCAGCTTTGCTCCCCAGCCATTCCTTCAGCACATAAGCCATCCCTACTACGCTGGCATTGCCCTGCTCCAGGTAAGGCACATACGTGTAACTCCCGGCGGTTACCGCATACGGCAGCTTGCGGCCGCTGTTCTTCAGCGTAAAGCTTCCGTACGTGCGCTCTGCCTTTACGGCTGCAATATAAGGCATATCCCTTACCTGAAGATTGGGGCCGGTGAATTGACCGACCGTAAGATCGGCCAGGTCTTCATCCACAATCCCCGTCTTCAACTGGAGCACCTGCAGCAGTCTAGCAGGCGGATGGTAGCCGATATGCAGTGTCTGTCCCTGGTAGCGCTCTGCATCCTCAAGATAAGCCCGGTTGGCAGATGTAAGATCTGCTGCATTGATGACAGTAATAACTCGGGGAAAATCGTCTAGCATCCCCTGCTCGTAACGGTCCAGGCTGAGGAGGGTCACCTCACTGCCAAAGGCCGACAGCAGCCGCTGCAGCTCACTGACATTGCCTTCCCGGGTGGTTCCTTTGCCCAGACTGTCGTACAGAAGCAGCACCTTCTGCGGAACGTAAGCTCCCTGCATGGCCTCGGCATAGGCCGGCGGCGCGGCAGACAGAAGTGTAAGCACAGCAATGATCAGCGGCAGCAGCAGACTGGCAATCCTCTGTCGGTTCAAGCGCTCACACCCTCCTGTACCTCAGGGTATCGTCCTTCCGTACTGGCTGCGGGCTGGCGGCCAGGCGATACCTTCCGCCCAATCACGCTTGCCGTCAGCATGAAGGTGACCAGATCAAAGGATAGGGTAAACAGAAATTCATGCTTCGAAATATCGGCATCCCCTGCCCCGATAATGGAGACAAATATTCCTGACAGGCCAACCGCCATGCTGGCAAGAATCAGTACCATCCGCTGCAAGCCCCTCATATCCCTGGCTCTGACAGCCTTCACACAAGAAGGAGCATAGAGGCCGATGACCACCGCCATCCAGAGCAGGATGAACCCGAAGGTTTTGGGGGCAAGGGTCTGCTTAATCAGACTATAGGCCGTGAAGAAATGGCTCTGGGCCCGGAAGGCCTTGCCTGCCGATTCTTCATAATTCCCCATCGCCGCAGGCTTGATGGAGAAAGCGCTCCGCGCCGCCACATTCAGGATGGAGCTGAGCTGATCGGGATGCGTGAGATAGTTTTTGAGAATGGAGCCGAAGCCGTAGCGGCTGTAGAAATCCTTTTGCAGAATCGGCGAATTCACATCTACCGTTCCATACTGCTCGTAATAGATGCTGCCCTTCAGAATGGCGTATTGTTCATCAATCCCAAACGATTTCAGCGTCGTTTCCGGATTGGAGGATTCCTTCAGTACGCCCCGGGTCATGGCATGATATTGGTTGATATTGACGAATTCTTTGGAGATGTTCAGGTAGGTGGCAATGCCGGCACACATCAGCAACGCCATGGATACAAGCGTCAGGCTGCGGAACAGGCGGTCCCGCCGGACCCAGACCAGCGAGATTCCGAGCACAGCAATAATCATACCCACTGGAGCATTCTGCTGCTTGGAGGTCGTCAGAATAATGCTGCTTAGGACGAACAGGCCAAGAAGAGCGTAGTCGTTGTATCTTTTACGGTAGATCAGCAGCCAGGAGGCGAAGACGAAGATCATCATAATCATGACGACACTTTCACTGTAAAAGGAGTTGAAATAAGCCGTATACCCGGTATCACCAAACACAAAAACAGCAAGAATGGCAATAATCATGCCTTGCTTACGTGACATTTTGCAGGTGACCGCCTCTATTAAGAGATAGATGGCAGCAACATAGAGGACCGTATAAATAGCCGCCTGAAAGCGGATGTCGAATACAGTGCTGCTGAACATCAGCTTATTCAGCCCTATAGCCAGCTTAATGAACAAGGACTGGGAGGAATCCAGCGTTGCACCATTCTCGTTATAATATTGATAGATTCCATAATGCTTGATGAAATAGCCGAAATATTTGCTGTCATAGTCAGGCAAGCTGAAGTAGAGGCCGTTGCTGTATATATTCCGGAAAAAGTCGCCATTGTCTGCCATTCCTACATAGGGAGCTGTAAACAGAGCTATAACTGTAACCAGCAATACTCCGAAGGCTGCTACAAGAGCGGGAGAAACCCGCAGTCCGGTAAGCATTATATGCTGCCGCAGCGTTGTTTTAACTAGGTTGTCATCGGTCATGCGGTTCACCTTCGTTACTGTGGTTTAGAGTGAATAAGAATAAGCGAGCAAAGCCATAAGATTATCAAAAGAATACGCCTGTCCGGTATCAGTATTGCCGAATCCGCCGAACAGCGGGCTGGTCGTCTCCCGGACCTGAAATTCGTTCATTCGCAAAATTCCCGACTGGTAGAGTGCATCGTCTCCGGCCTCTGCGCCAATCATAGCCGCCAAAGCATAAATAGCGGTGGACCTTATCTCATTCAGCGGCTTCCCGTCACGGGAATATTGCCCGTAAAGCGTCCCTGCCTCGACTTGTTCCTTGATATAGCGGATACTCGCAGGCTTCTGCCGGCCGGTCTCCGCCAAATGCAGAATACTCAGGAGGGATTCCACCGTATTGATATTGTCTGAGCTGTAAACTCCTGTACCATAATCGAATCTTGTCTCGTAGAACGGGAACGTATCCGAGAGGTAACCCTCCTCCAGAATCCCATCCATGTTATGCAATAATATACCTCTTAATTCGCTAGAAATCGACAATTTTCGCAATGTGCCTAAATCAATATAACACAATGTTATGAAGCCATTCGTAGTTTTGTAAATTCTGTCATAAAAATCGTACATATATCCTTCTTTTACATTATTCTCATAGAAGCGCTGGCTGTATTTATCCGCTTGCTCTGTATAAGCTGGCTCGTCAAACATCTCACCCGCCTCATATAGGGCACCAATCAGACGAAGGTCATCGACAGCTGCATTCACAGGATACTGCTTCTGCTGCTTGGGGCTGTAGCGATAGCTGAAGCCACCTTCCATATCAAAGGTTCGCCCGGCTAATGCCCACTGGCTGGCAAATTGCTCCTTGTCGCCGGCTAGCACGGCCGCTCTCATCAATAGGGAAGCTGATTCGCTTAGCACCTCATGACCAGTAGCCGCTTCACCGGATTCACCGGTTTCCAGAAAATTGGTATATACACCGTAAGGACCGGTAAGCTGATTCGCAATAAATGCGCTCAACTCCTGCCTTTCTTCACGGTTATCGATACTCCGGCCTATGGGCGGCGGGGAAGGAGCTGCAGTCATCATCTCATTGGCTGTGGCGGTGGGTTCGGTAGGTTCGGTGGCTGGCTGGCCGCCGCTGCAGGAAGCCAGCAGCAGAGTGAGTAGAAGCGCGGTGGCTGCGCTAAGTTTTCGGGTCAATCCATCACATCCTCCAGAGAGAAGACATCTGTCATCTACATAATATAACGGTAAAATAAGTCACAAAATTAACTATGTAATTGATCATTATGTGTCCAATTCAATAAAAGATTCAATTTTCAATAAAAAAGAGCTATACGAAGGCTCCTGATGGACCTGTACAGCTCTTTTTTCGGGATAAAATATAGATTGATGTCATTATGCTAGCCTTTAATCTGTCGGTAAGTTTCCTCATCTGACACAATATAGAGTCTGGCTTCCTGCGGGATCGGCTGATCCAGCTTGCGGTTGATGCCAAGGTCCCCCCGGTCGGACAGCAGCGTCGCTCCCCGAAGGAGCAGCGCCTGAAACGCATCGCCGTAGGTCCGCCAAGCGGCATCCCTGGGAATTTCATAGATATCATCGCCATGCTCCCGGCTAAGCAGTTGGGTAATCACCTCAGGATTCCCTTCCTGCAGTGCTGAGCGGACAGCGAGTCTTGAAATGGCATCATGCGAAAGCACGAATTCATTGACATGGACATGGCGGAAGTTCTGGATGTTCTTTTCCTGCATGATCTCAACTGTGGTATGTACCTGCGGAGCAATCCGCTCAATACTGGAGGCGATCAGCAGGGTTTTGCCATCCGTCAGCGAGGCCTCATCGATCCGTGTATCCCCGAATACGATTGCTGCCCTGGCTCCATGAATATTCGCCTTCTGCAGGATATCGTCGCTGGAGGGGTCCCCGCTGATGAAATGGACATGCTCCAGATGCTGCAGCGGATGCTGGCCGCTCTCATCGATGATGACGATCCGGCAGTCCGGCGAATAGCAGAGAATCTCATCGGCGGCAGCCTGCGTTTTGCGGTTCCAATTGATCAGTACCACATGGTCTTTCCCGTGAAAGCTCAAGGTTCCGGCTCCTCTCCTTCTTTGCAGTTCCCCCATGGCATCAATAATCTTCCCGATCACCAAACTGAGCAGCCCAATGCCGAAAATATACAGAAACATGGTAAATAGCTTTCCCGTCACTGATTTGGCAAAAAAGTCACCATAGCCTACGGTGGACATCGTCGTCATGACCCAATACAAGGCATTGAACCAGTTATGGAAAGTTCCTGGCTCCAGTAAAAAGGCAGTCGTTGCACTCATCACAATAAAAGCCAGAATGATCAGCCCAATGGACTTTTTCCTTAGACGCATCAGCTTTCCGGAGAGCCGCAGCAGAAAATGCATCGGCTTAAATGATCAGGCTGCTGACGGCGAACGCTGTCCCGATGAAAACCAGGCACAGCATCAAGCCTACGGCGACATTCCCCTTCTGCAGATGATCGGATATTTTGAAGCCCGGTGTGAACAGCTCGAAGATCCAGTATGCAGCGATCAGGCAGACGTATCCAACCGCGAACCAGAGCATCATGAACCAGATCGAGGTATTCGTATACGCGGCCACGCCCAGAATAATCGCCGTGGCCAGAAACTTGCCACCGAGCGCCAGAGCTACAGCTACGTTGCCTTTTTTCAATTCTTCCATGTCCTTGAACGGAGTCATCAGGCTGAATACTACCATCCCGATCACCTGCAGCAGAATAATTGTCAACACGCTGACAATCAGGTTAATCACAATCGTCAATTTGCCCACCCCCGGAATTTTGCGTAGGCCGAATCATAATCGGCGAAATCATGCACTTCCTCCAGCACAACAGAGGCTTTCTTTTGTTTCTCCAGCGCCGTATAGCGCTTGTCATCGATCGGCTGCTTGATCCGGTTGCCCGAAGGCAGCTCAACCACAGCAAAATTTCTGGTTTTATCCTTATACTTGGTTTTGTATACACCCACAAGGTCCACATCTGTTGTAATGGATACCTTTAGACGTGCCAAATCTTCTGCTGCCGTCTTCTGGTCGGCATACGATTTAATCGTAGCCCAGGAAGACAGGCGGATATCGTTCTTCTGATCAGCATCCGTTACCAGTTCGGCATCCATGAACTGCAAGGTCCAAATCTTGTCGCCGGTGGCATAATTATCATCGTTCGGAAGGAGCTCATTGTCCGGCAATACGGTCATGTCACTGCCAATCAGATCTCCAACTGTGCCTTCAACCACCCGGTAATCCCAGGGGACGCGTGATACGCTGTCCGTGGTCTCCTTATCGGTATGAAACACACTGTTCGCGTTGCCCGAGCATGCGCTCAGCAGCAGAACTGCCATCAGCAGTATGCTAAGCAATGCTCCTGAATGGAGCCTGCGGCCCCCTCCATTCCGGCGACTTCTATCCTTGTTCATCTTCAAGCCCCCTCACTCCTAGCGCGATAAAATGACTGGAATTGCCTGTAATCGGTCCGCCCGCGCGGCCCAATAGCCCGCAAGGCACTCCGTTGATTACGAACATGCCGGTGAGCAGGTGAAGCTCCCCTTCAGGGGTCTGAATACGGGCCAGCTCCGCCCGCTTCTGGTACACCGTCGGAAACAGCACGCTACTGTCGAAGCCGTCCTCATCGGCAAGCTCCAGCGATCCGCTGTCATCGAAAATCCGTACCGAGCCGCCTTCGCGGCCGAAGACGGACTTGGATACAAAGTTGCCGGAGAATACAGGCTTATTGTAGGTGGGCAGAATATAGCTGGCTATCGCCTGCCGCTCCTCCTCACCAAAGAGCAGACCCAGCTCATACATCCCCCACACGGCGGCAATCAGTCCTTTGGACTGCAGCAGGATGCTGTGCGGACCGTTGAACAACTGAAGCTGACCGCTCTCAATGGCGTAGGCCAGCGCCTCGCCGCCATCATCCACCGCCATCCACTCCTTGGGATAGAGAGCGAACATCCGCTTGATGACCCGGTCCTCTGCATCTCTGACTGTGCCTTCATCGATCCACAAATCCAGGCAGTCGACACAGCGGATATCCAGACCGCTGTGCGCAACCAGCGCCTCAATGGTGCCGGAATCCTCCTGATGTGTTCCATAAGCAACACAGGCCGCCGTATCCGGCTGCTCGATGCCCCAGGCAGCAGCCAGGCGGTCCTTCATGCCCGTGTTCGGGCTCGACACTCCGGCCTTCCCGCAAATCCAGGGTGTAGCGATGGAAGCTTCCACATACCCGGTTGGCGTATCGGCGTTCAGCTCCAGCAGCTTGATCGTACCTTCGCCGGCTATGGCAAAATCGAATCTGGCATAGCGGCTGATCAGCCCCGGCTCCGGCAGCGGAGTGTCGTCCAGCATCTGCCAGAGGACATGCGGAATACCCAGCAATTCGTACAAATCATGCCGCTGATGGACATAACGGACGGCCTTGTCGAGGACACTCCAGAGCTTAACCGAAGCTTCCTCCAGCTCCTTATAGGTCTCGCCCCGCATCACGGCAACTGCATCCAGCCAGTATTCTTCATCCTCCAGGTCCGCCCAGGTGAACCCGAGCCCGTACAGCTCTTCTACACGTGGAGCCCGTTCCAGCCCCGACTGATCGATATACTCAAAAACGCTGTCTGCCGGGCTCATCCGCCAAAACCGCTCTTGCCTGAACTTCTGCCGGAGCTGGACTTTGACGAGGAGCTGGACTTGCTGCCCGAGCTCAGACCACTGGATTTGCCTCCGACTCCGCCAGCCTTGCTCGAAGTGTTTCTTCGAGTAATCGAGCCGGTAGACGAGGTAGAGGTCCGCGGTTTAACCACGGATCCGGGCACCGGCTTGTTCTGAAAGCTTCCGCTGTTATAGCTGGGTGCCTTGTAGACCTTCCGTGTGCCGCCATAATAGGTAGGGCGGCTATTGTACCAGCCTCTTGAAGAATAGAAAGAGCCGCTGTTGAACAGCATGTGGTACAGCAGCAGATCATCCCAGCCAAAGCCGGAGTTATAGCCGCCGTAATTGTTGATGACCGTTGTACCGCCCGAGGTGACTACCCCCTGGCCCTCCTGCAGCACTTCTCCAGCATTCTCTTCCGGGTAAGGGATATTCCAGTCTACATTCTTGTCAAAATAAGCTTTGACCTCCTCGGTAGACCACGAAACCAGCGTAGGCTCATCCGCAGAGCTGCTCCCGGCTGCGCCTACGCCTCCTGGAATAAATAGAGCATTGGCCAGCAGCGCGATCCCCAGCGACGTGGACAATACCCGGATCGGTTTGCCGTCCGGGGTGAATAATCTGGGAGCCACCGGCTCCTTTTCTTGTTCATCCTTTGCCAATTTGAGACCCTCCTCTCCTGACATTATTCTTCCGTACGCATCGGGACAAGCAGTAGTTCGAGCTTGCCCTGATCCACATTCAGCCGTCCTTCCACGGCTTCGTACTCCCGGCTGCCGACCACAATATAATTGACATGCTCCAGAGCCGTAATCATATTCATGCTCCAGGTCCGCTCCTCAATGATTCGCAGCTCGCCATCCGGCATCTTTTCAAACAGAATAACATTCATTCCCTGATCCACTATTTCCTCTTCCTTCCTGAACACTATTATGCTTCTGATACGTCGTTAGCACCATTTCGTTTCAACTCCGGCCGGTAGGATCGTCTATAGAAAAGAACCAGGCCCAGAGAGCACAGACTCACCGCAAGCAGAAGGCCATAGACATGCTTGTAAGCGTCCGATGGCACCCCTTCCCGCTGGGCATGAAGCAGCAATCCGCAGACAGCAACAGAGACCGATCCTCCGAAGAATTGGATTAGCTGCAGAAGCCCCATCCCTGATCCGATCCAGGTGCGCGGCAGAATCCCGGAGGCTTCATTGTTCAAGGATGCCATGGTTGCCGAAAAAGCCGGCGAGAAGCACAGGTACCCGAACAGGAGCACGAACGGCGACGCGGACAGGCTCAGGGCAAAGGTCGCCATAACGGCGGCAAGCACACCATGACCGATGAGCAGAAAACGCAGATTTCCGTACCGGTCAATCCAGCGGCCGACAAAACGGGTCAGAAATGCCGACAAAATCGCGCCTGGTGCAATAAATAAACCAATCATCAGCGCCGATTGATGGAACACGTTGGCCAAAGCAAGCGGCATCAGGAATAAATTACCCAAATTCAGCACTAAAATGCTGAAGCCAATGGCCGTGAGCTTTAAATACCCGGACATCCGGAACAGTTCGGGATTAATGAAGGAGTTCCGGGCTTGACGGAGATGGACAGCGTGAATCCCGAATGAGACTACGCTTCCTGCAAGCCATATGTAGGACTTACTGGTTACGGCTACGAGCAGACTTCCTGCATTGATAACCGTAAGTAAAGCTCCGTACAGGTCAAACGCCGCAGCCTTGGGCTGTTCCTTGGGCAGCAAATAGAGCAGCACCGGCAAGACAAGCAGCACTAGACAAGTAATACCAAATAATCCGTTCCAGCCGAAATATTGGCTGATGAGACCGCCAGCAATCGGTCCCAGCCCGAAAGCCATGGCACTTCCTGCAGAGATCATGGCGATAGCGGCACCTCTCCTGGCGGGCGGAACATACCGGCTGGCGAGGACCAGCCCCAGACCCGCCATGACTCCGGCACCGGCGGATTGCAAAATACGGGTAATCAGCAGAACATTGAAGCTGTGCGCGAACAATCCGGTAACCGAAGCCAGGCCCAGCGTTGTCAGGCCAATGGTCAGCAGCTTGCGGATGGGTACCAGATCAGACAATCTGCTGTAGATCACCGTTGACAACGCATAGCCAATGGAATAACCCGAGATTACCCACGAGCCGAGATCCGCTGAAATATGCAGATCCTGAATAATGGTGGGCAGTGACACATTGAACATAGTAGTGTTCATAACAACAATGAACAGGCAGAAGGTCCATAACGGCATTACGACTTTGTCATTCATGCTAGACTCCATCCCTATCGATATATATATCTGTTACAACCCCATTAAATTCTATGCCCTGGACCTATAATTGGCAATATATTCATAGAACTCTCTGAACCCAGCTGTCCATGACACTGTCCGGATGGATACCAAGCTCGCTGTACAATAGCGCCTTGTAGTTCTCATAGTGTTTCCTGAACCCGATAAAATCACCCAGATCCGCATAGCTCCGCAGAATCAGCCGGCAGATATCTTCGGAATACGGGTCTACCGCCTGCAGGGACAGCAGCCGGGACAGAGAATGGCTGGGCCTGGCCGTATTCAGTTCATACTCCGCCGAACGAAGCGCCATCTGGAGATAGGCGGTTTGGAGCTCTTTGCGCCTGGGCTCCGCCCAATCGTAAAGATGCTCGCCCAGATAATCTCCCCGGTATAAGGCCAGCACCCTTTCCCGGTTAACCCACTCCTCATCATTCTGGACGGGGGTTCCCCGCCAGCCCCGCATAAAGTCTTCCACATCAAAGGATACCTCTTCATAGGTGAGACGGTACCTCTCCTGAGAGAACTCTACCAGCACGTTCAGACCCCAGATTTTCAGCAGCTTGCGGATATGGTACACCGTTGTGTGCAGGTTGGTAACCGCCTTTTCCGGCGGGAACGCCGGCCATACCAGGTCAACAATGGTATCCTTGAGGAGCCATTGCCCGCGATGGTGGAGCAGCAGGGCGAACACCTCCTGTGCTTTACTCGTTCGCCATTGGAGCTTGCGTCCCGGTTCGCAGCTGTCCAGAAATTCCAGCCGTTTGAAGCACAGAATAGAGAGGCTACGAATGTCAGCGGAGGGTTCCTCTGCTGCCCTGGGCTGCTTTTCACGGCTGTCCAGTCTCTCTAGGGTTTTGCTTAAGCGCTGGGTGGTTACCGGCTTCAGCAAATAATCCACAGCATTCAGCTCAAAGGCCTCAATGGCATACTCGGTATATGCTGTGATATAGACGATTTGGATGCCGCGGTTGAGGGCTGCAATATGCTCTGCGGCCTCAAGTCCATTCATTTCCGGCATTCCGATATCCAGAAAGACAACATCCGCTTTGTCTTGCTGCAGATGCTGCAGACCCAGCCGTGCCGAGGTATACTTTCCGCTGATTTCCAGCCGCCCATCCTTGGTCAGCAATCGTTCAAGATGCTGAAGCGCTGGTTTCTCGTCGTCAATCAATATTGCCTTCATGGGCCTGAATCACCTCTGATTTCCTAATCTTGGGGAGTGTTCGCTAGCGGTATAGTATAAGAGATGGTTGTTCCCTGGCCGGGTACACTTATAACGGTCAAGCCTGTTCCGTACATTTTGAGCAGCCGGCGCTGAATGTTCCGCAGGCCGATTCCTCCTTCGGTACGTTCTTCTGATAGCACAGCGGCAATTCGTTCCTGCGACATCCCAATCCCATCATCCGTTACAGCCACGAGCAGTTGACGGGGAAGCTCACGGATGGACAAGGTTACGGTTCCGCCGGATTCTTTTTGCATTAGGCCGTGGTTTACGGCATTCTCCACAATCGGCTGTATGCTGAGCGGCGGCACCAGCCCCATGATATCTTGCGGCACATCAAAAACGATGTTCAGGCGTTCGTCGAAGCGCGCTTTCTCCAGTGCCAGATAAGACCGGACCAGGTCCAGCTCATTTTGAATTAGCACGGTCTGACCGCGGTTGTGAAAGTCGAAGCTGCGGCGCAGATACTGGCTGAGCTCCAGCAGAAGCTCCGTTGCTGTCTCAGGATCATCAGGACACACCGAGATAATGGCATTCAAAGCATTGTACAGGAAGTGAGGCTTGATCTGAGCCTGCAAAAAAGCGATTTCCGTCTGCACTGAAGTACGGATGGATTTACGCATATCGAGCAGAGTACGGACACGCGCCCTGAATTCATGGAGATCTACTGGCGTACTGAGATAATCATTGGCACCGGCCTCAAAGGCCGCCCGGATATCCTCCGGATGATTGTTGGCTGTAAGCACCAGTATGGGCAGCTCCGAAAGGGCAAACCGTTCACGGATAGCCTTGCAGAAAACCACACCCGGCATTTCCGGCAAAACCCAATTGGTAATGACCAAGTCCAATTCGGAATAGTCCTGCATGTTCAAGAGTGCCTCAGGCCCGCTCTCCGCTATGACTACGGTATGACCCTCCAGATGTAATGCATTAGCCAGGACCTGCCGGTTCACTGGATCGTTCTCCACAATCAGAATGGAGCAGCATTCAACCCCCATGAACGGATCAGCTTGCTTCCCCTTCATCTCCACTGCCGACGCTGTCTCCCAGGCAATCAGCTCATGGAATTCCTGACCGGTAAAGGCTGTTTCCCCCTTCAAGACAGGCAGTGTAAGAGTAAACGCGGAGCCTTGTCCGGGTACCGACTGTGCTTCAATCCTTCCACCATTCAGCTCCACCAGTTTCTGGGTCAGGCCAAGGCCCAGACCGAATTCATGGTAGGTTTTTTTTGCAGCCCTCGCTGTCGGATCATAAGTTCCAAAGATGGTCCGCAGACGTTCAGGCGAAATTCCTTGACCGGTATCTGCTACGGTGACGGCAATATACTCTTCTTTAACCTCAGCAGAGAGTGTTATCACACCTTTATGGGTAAGATTCACAGCATTTTCCAATAAATTGTATAAAATCTGGGCTAGCCGCTGCTCATCGGTCTGAAGCGCCGGCAGCTGCTCCGGCAGTTCCAGCCTGAACGTCAATCCTTTTTTCGCGGATACAAGGCTGGTTACCTCCATGACAGAGGAGGCCACCATGCGTAAATCGACTGCCTGCCGCTTCAGAAACAATTCCCCGTTGTTCAGCTTGGCGAAGTCTGACATATCATTGATTAACGAAGTCAGCCGTTTCCCTGTTGAGATAATCATGGACAGTTGCCTTTCCTGCTGCGGGCTTAACGCTCCTCCGGCACCCTCAGTCAGGGTCAGGGCGATATTGACGATGCTCTGCAGCGGCTTACGCAGCTCATAAGAGGTGTCAGCCATGAATTCATCCTTCAGACCATCCAGTGTCACCAAACGGCGGGAGAGCTGTTCTACCTCAAGAAAAGAAGACTTATATTGGCGGGTCATCACAATCGCCTGGACGAACCCGAACAGGGCAATTTCGTAAGAAATTATAGAATAGCTGAGCGACAGAGAGCTTAAGCTGAGCAGATAATACACGATCAACACGCTGAGACTCTCGATGCTAACCATCATCAGGAACCTGTTTTTCGGGTTTTGCTTAGTGCCTTTGACCATGACAGCCAGCACAAAGCTGATGCTGATCGTCCCCCAGGTAAGCAGCATGGGCTCCATGAAGCTGAAATAATAAGCAGGCACCATTACCGCAATAATTATAAGCAGGGATGTAATCAGCTTGGAGGCGCTCATCACCGCCTGGGGCATTGGATAGTTAATAGAATGGCCCACATACCGGAGCAGATAGTAGTATACAAGTGAGGACGAGATAAGCTGCAGCTTTAACACCACTTCATAAGGCAGGCCGGGCAGGGCGGTTGCAATCAGCTTTTCTCCATGAGTCAGAGTGTACACAAACGCTGCCAGGCAGAACAAGCCCAGATATAGCGTAATTCCCCGCCCTTGCCGGACCCTGGAGAACATCAGCAGAAACACGGATAGGATTAAAAAGCCGAACAGTGTAGCGCCATCCGTAAAAAGTGCGAATTCCCTGTGCTTCAAAATCGAAACCTGGTCCCCTATGACAATCGGCTGGATAATTCCACCCGAAGAATAGCTATAATTCGACACCTGGACTATAATCTCCAGCTTCCCCCCTGTCACTGCAGCAAAACCCATATAAGGAATGTTATTCTGCCTTCCAGAGGAGACTGAGTCAGAAGGAATGCCGCTGCTTCCGATCTCCTGGCCGTTCAGAAATACCCTGCTGGCCGTACGGATATTACTGATTCTAACACCGTATACGACAGCCTCCCCTGGCTTAATCCAGGCTTGCATCCGGTAGGTAGCATAGCCTTTAGCGGTGCTTTTGCCGCTCTCAGAAATAGAAAGGTTCCATTTGTCCGGAACGCTGATCATTGTAGAAGCAACAGGCTGGTTAACAACCCCGGGCTGGAAGTCACCAGGGCCAAGCAGCAGATTACGGTAGAACTCCCACTCCCCGTTAAGTCTGACTACACCATCTGCTTCAAAGTTCCAATCCCGCAGATCCATAACCCCATGCCGCAATACCGGCTTATTCTGTGAATGTGTAACCAATTGAAAGACCGAGAGCAGCGGAAGGATAAGGACCAGCAGCAGGCTGCCCGTGATACTAAGCCAATATTTCTTCATCTTCTCCCCCCTTCCATTCCAGATTAGCAAATTATACCTTGGAACGCTTTGGTGTTAAAAGCAAAAATGCCGATTCCATTATATTTCGGAATCGGCAGATGACCTTTTTAGAATTGAGAACTTGAAATATTTTACTTCACCTCAGGTGCTGCGGCAGCCTGGGCTGTGCTCTCTTGCGTTCTGGAAAGAAAGATATTCAGAATAATGGCTGTCAGCGAGCCGGAGACAATCCCATTCTGGAGCAGCATTCTGGCGAACTCAGGAAGCTGGTCGAACATGGATGGCAGAACTGCCGATCCCAGGCCCACAGCAATACTGCACGCAGCAATCAAGAGATTCCCGTCCTTACGCAAGTCGACCTCGGAGAGGATGGACATCCCGGATGCGGCCACTGAACCAAACATAACAATCATAGCCCCGCCGAGCACCGCATTCGGCACGACGGTGGTCAATGCCGCCAGCTTCGGAAGCAGGCCAAGGACGACCATAATCCCGCCGGCTGCAAAAATAACATTTCGCGTCTTGACGCGGGTCAGGGACAGCAGGCCCACGTTCTGGGAAAATGCCGTATACGGGAAGGCATTGAACAGGCCGCCCAGCATGATGGCGAGGCCCTCGGAGCGCAGGCCGTTTACGACTTGCTTTTGCTCGACTTGCTGGTCTATGGCTTTGCCTACGGCGAAATACACGCCAGTCGATTCAACCATGGAGACGATGTTGACGATAATCATCGTAAAGATTGCGGTAATGCTGAATTCAGGCCAGCCGAAATAGAACGGGCGGGCAATGCTGACCCATGATGCGCTGCCCACGGTGGAGAAGTGAACAAGACCCATGGCATAGCCGATCACGGTTCCGGCCACGAGTCCGGCCAAGACAGATACCGATCGAAGGAAGCCTGTCGTGAACCGGTTCACTGCCAGAATTACCAGCAGTGTAATCAGGCCAAGCAGCAGATTACGGGGCGCCCCAAAATCAGCGCTGCCCTGACCACCCGCCACATTGTTCATAGCGACGGGAATCAGCGATAAGCCAATGATGGTTACCACGGAGCCGGTGACTACGGTCGGGAAGAACTTCAACAGCTTGCCGTATATCGGGGCTGCCAGAACGACGAACAGCCCTGAGATGATGATCGCTCCGTAGGCTGTTGCCAGGTTAGAACCGGACGCAATCGCAATGATCGGGCTTACCGCCGTAAAGGTACAGCCCAGCACCACCGGAAGCCCGCTCCCAAAATGCTTGCTGCTGATAATCTGGAGCAGTGTAGCCAGCCCGCAGGTGAAAAGATCCGCGGCGATCAGGTAAGCCATCTGTGTCCCGCTTAAATTCAGCGCCCCTCCAACAACAAGCGGCACAATGACAGCTCCGGCATACATCGCCAGCACATGCTGCAGTCCCAAGGCAAATATTTTCTGTTTGCTTAACATCCCGCACTCTCCTTCACCGTTTCTTCTGTATGGTTATTTATGAAATGAATTTCCCCAGGAGACATCGACGAGATTCTTGCCAAAGAATGAACAGCAATGCCCCGTTCTTCCAGCAGACTGCGCCCTTCCTGGAAGCTTTTTTCGATGACACAGCCCACACCCAGCAGCTCTGCTCCCGATGCGTTCACAATATCCGCCAGTCCCACAAGCGCCGCACCCGTAGCCAGAAAATCATCGACAATCAGTACCTTATCATCCGGACCCAGGTATTTCTGCGAAATGCTGATCCGGTAATCCTCATGCCTTGTGAAGGAATGGACCGGGGCCGAATAGACCTCCTCGGCCTGGGTAACGGCTTTCTTCTTCTTGGCATACACGAACGGAACCCCCAGTGCAATTCCTGTTGCCATGGCAAACTGGATGCCGCTGGCTTCAACGGTCAGCACCTTGGTAACCGGCTGGTGTCCAAAAATCCGCCCGAACTCCTCGCCAATCTGCAGCACCAGCTGCGTATCCACCTGATGATTCAGAAACGAGTCCACCTTAAGAACCGTATCCGACAAAATAACGCCTTCCTGCCTAATGCGTTCCTCTAATATTTTCATATTGCAGCCAACCTCTCCTTGTATAAAAAAAGACAGATCCCCTTGAGCGCTTCTCTCAAGTGAATCTGTCCTTCTGGGTTTTTGTCCCTTGGTGGTGTAACACATACATGTGTCCGCATCGCTTGGACCAGCTTCTTTTATGCCATGGCACAAAAAAACGGAACCCTAGATGCGCTATATCACTCATAGTCGGATAATTGCAGTGGTTATCCGGTAGAAACTTATGGGCCCTATTCCCAAGATTATATGAGTTGTTCTTATTTTTTTAAAAACCTTTGTATATCTTACACGGTCTGTACGTTCCGTACAAGTGGAATTTCAAGTATTTTCATGAATATTCCCGGTCTTTCATAGGAGTTTCATTTTTGTTCAAATATTGGGGCTACCGGCTAGCGCTTCCCGGCAGATCACCACTTAAATTAGCTGTAAAGCCAGCAGTTTATTGGTGATTTTCGCTGTCTTCCTTTCTTCCCCCCTCTATTAAAAGTATACTTAGCTTCTAGTGACAATTGACAATAACTGAACAAAGGCGGTCGACATGAAAATAAAACATCAGGTTTGGTTAGCGGCGATAATCCCGATACTGTTGTTTGGCAGTATGATAACTATATCTATCCTTTACCTGGAGGGGACGGCACAGATAACAGCCTCTACGCTTAGCGCGGCCGGGATTGTATTATCTATCTCCCTTGCCCTTGGCATACTCCAGAATATCACCCGTGGCTTGGACAACATGATGAAGCTCTCCGCAGATATGGCTCAGGGCACCTTCGACACCTCGGCACAGGCCGGCAAAGTCCAGGATGAGTTCGCACAGCTGGCAGTTTCCTTCCATGCGGTGGCTGTGGATCTGCAGTACAAAACAGCAGAAGAACGCAGGCTGAGGCTGATGGCTGAGGAACAGGCCTGGATCAATGACCAGGTCTCGGAAATGGCGCTGCTCCTTCAGGGCTCCGTGCAGATGCAGACAGCAGCGCGTATATTCATCAGCAGACTGGCAGAAGCGGTTCAGGGCAGCTATGGCGCCTTTTATCTGAAGCGGCAGGACAAGCTGGTATTTACTGCGGGATACGCTTTCGATGAGGCAGCATTCCTGCGTGAACCCTTCTCACTCGGGAGCGGGCTGGTGGGTCAATGCGCCCTGGATCAGAAAGTGATCCTGCTTCAGGATCTTCCGGAGCAATATATCAAGGTGCAATCGGGCTTGGGTGATACCCCGCCCTCTGTTCTGATCATAGTCCCCATCGCCTATGAGAACGAGGTTCTCGCGGTGGTTGAGCTGGCGGCGATGGGTAAATTCTCCGCGAAGGAGCGCCAGTTAATTGAACGGACCGGCCAGAACATGGGCATTCTGATCCATACTTTGGCTGGTGTGTCCAGAATCGAAGACCTGCTGGGCGAAACCCAGCTGCAGAAGGAGGAGCTGGAGGCACAAACCGAAGAACTGCTGGCTCAGACCCAGGAGCTGGAAGCGCAGACGGAGGAGCTCCGCATGCAAACCGAGGAGCTGCAGGATCAGCGGGAACAGCTGCACAAGCACGCAGAGAACCTCCTGAGCACCAATGAAGAACTGCAGCAGCAGATGGAGCTGACAGAGAAACAGAGAATAGAGATTCAGGAGCAGGCTGACGAACTGCTCGCCCAAACGAATGAACTGCTGGAACAGAAGGAAGAGTTGCTGTCACAGACGGAGGAGCTGAGGTCGCAGACGGAAGAGCTGGAAGTTCAGACGGAGGAACTCTCCAGCGCAAACGATCAGCTCCAGCATCAGATGCAGCTGACTGAGCAGCAGAAGGATGAGATCAAAATCCAGGCTGAAGAGATATTTATGGCCGCCCAGTACAAATCGGAATTCCTCGCCAATGTCTCTCATGAGCTGCGTACTCCGCTGAACTCCCTGCTTATCCTCTCCCAGATTCTAGCCGAGAACAAGGAAGGCAATTTGGGTACAAAGCAGCTGGAATATGTGCATACCATTTTCTCGGCAGGTAAGGATTTGCTTCTGCTGATCGACGAAATTCTGGATTTGGCCAAGCTTGAGGTGGGTAAAATGACCCCTGTGCTCGAGTCCGTATCGCTGGCTGATCTCAGCAGCCATCTGTACCGTCACTTCGAGCAGCAGGCTAAGAAGAAGGATATCCGCTTTGATGTGCACTGCGACAGCAGACTGCCGGAGCATCTCCTGACCGACGGCCACAGACTCCAGCAGATCCTGAATAATCTGCTGTCCAATGCCGTCAAATTCACACCGGAACACGGCTCTGTCTCTCTTTCTATCCGTACCCGCGGAGAAGATATTATCCTCTCTGTCAGCGATACGGGAATCGGCATTGCCGCTTCCAAGCTGGATCGTATATTTGAAGCCTTTCAGCAGGCTGACGGCACAACCAGCCGCAAATATGGCGGCACCGGACTTGGCCTGACGATCTGCCGTGAGCTCGCTTCCTTGCTGAATGGCCGGATCGAGGTGGAATCGGCCGAAGGCAAGGGCAGTACCTTCTCTCTGGTTATACCTGCGGTTGAGCCGGGAGAAGATGCACATCCCGCGCCTGCTGCATCCTTCGAGGCAGCGGCAGGCGGTGAAAGCAGCGGAACGGAGATTAGCGCAGTGCAGAATCCGGCCTTCCGCGAATCCTTTGTCCCCGACATTTCCATCTCTAATCCCAAGCTGCTGCAATACGCAGAGATGGAGGACGACCGCGATCATCTGCTGAGTGGAGATGCCCTGCTTCTCATCATTGAAGAGGATGCGGAATTCGCAGCAATTCTGCTACAGCTGGCCCGAAGCAGAGGCTTTAAAGCCATTGTATCCTTCAAGGGTGACCAAGGCCTGGCCTTGGCCCATGCTTACAAACCGGATGCCATCCTGCTGGATCTGCATCTGCCCGTTCTCGACGGGTGGTCGATTATCAGCCGTCTGAAGAGCCGCCCCGAGCTGCGCCATATTCCGGTGCATGTCATCTCCACTGCAGAACAGAATCAGCAGAGCCTAGCCATGGGGGCACTCTCGTTCTGGAAGAAGCCTAGCGATCAGAATGAACTGGAGTCAGCATTCCTGCAGATCGAAACCTATATCCGCCGCCCGGTCAAAAGCCTGCTGATTGTTGAGGATAACCAGTCCCTGCGAAGCAGTCTTGTGGAATTCATAGCGCATCCCGATGTGCGAATCGTCGCTGTAGGAACAGGCAGAGAAGCTATGGAGCAGCTGTCCAGTCATCATTTTGACTGCATGGTGCTTGATCTTGGCCTATCGGATATCTCCGGCTTTGACCTGCTCGAGCAGATCAAAACCAACCGCAAGCTGCAGACCCTCCCGGTCATCATTTATACAGGCAAGGATCTCAGTAAAAATGATGAACAGCGCCTCAAGCATTACGCGGAGAGCATCGTGATCAAAAATGTGCGTTCCATGGAACGCCTGTATGACGAAACCGCACTGTACCTGCACCGCAAGCATGCCGATCTGCCGCCCGACAAGCAGCTGCTGATAGAGAAGCTCCATAACCCGGAGGCGGCCTTTGCCGGCAAGAGCATTCTGCTCGTGGATGATGACATGCGTAATATTTTTGCACTATCGAGTGTTCTGGAAGGCTATAATATGGATATCCGCTTTGCCCAGAACGGCAGGGAGGCCTTGGAACATCTGGAGAGCCATCCTGATGTAGAGCTTATATTCATGGATATTATGATGCCGGAAATGGACGGGTACGAGACCATGCAGCGCATCCGCGCCATGCCGCAGTATGATCAAGTGGTCATTATTGCCCTGACCGCACGCGCACTGGAGGAAGACCGGATTAAATGCCTTCAGGCAGGCGCTTCGGACTATATTTCCAAACCGATTAATACCACTCAGCTAGTCACGGTGCTCAAGATTTGGTTAATAAAATAGAAAATACTTAGCAATTGTACACATTAGATTACTTTGCTCGCCGCGGGAGGAATTATGGAATACCCTGTTCATATTTTGATTGTGGACGACCGGCCGGAGGAATTCCTGTCCATACAGGCCCTGCTGGCCGGTTCGCCCTATCAGCTAATCCAAGCAAATTCCGGCATGGAGGCTCTGAAATACCTCCTGGAAAATGAATTCGCACTCATTATTATGGATGTGCTTATGCCCGACATGGATGGCTTCGAAACGGCAAAACGGATCAAGATGCGCCAGAAGTCACGGGACATCCCGATCATTTTCTTAACCGCTCTCACCTCTGAGCTGGAGAACCATATGATGGCCTATTCAGCGGGAGCGATTGACTACCTGACCAAACCGTATCATCCGCTTATTTTCAAGAGTAAAATAGACGGGTTTGTCCGCCTCTACGAAGCGAATAAGGAGCTGCAGATCAAATCGCAGGAGCTGGAGGCGGCAAATAGGGTTCTGACTGAGCTGAAGGAAACCGCTGAGGTGGCCCTCAGTATCAAAAGCGGTTTTCTGGCCATGATGAGCCATGAAATCCGTACACCCCTTAACGGCATTATTGCCATGTCGGATATGCTGAGAACCTCAGACCTGACCAAGGATGATCAGGAGATGGCCGAGATCATCCATACCAGCGGACATGCCCTGGTGTCTGTTATCAATCACATTCTGGATTTCACCAAAATCGAATCTGGTAAAATGGAGCTGGACTATGAGCTGTTCAACCTCCACTCCTGCCTTAAGGAAACCATAGACCTGTTCAGGGCGCTGGCCATGGAACGGCATCTGACTTTGGAATCGACTATCGATCCTGACGTACCAGCATTGCTCGTAGGTGATCCCAACCGTCTGCGCCAGGTGTTGAACAACCTGATCGGCAATGCCATCAAGTTCACCACTGTTGGAGGGGTCAAGATATATGTTCACCTCAAAAACTCCACCGGCACCATGCTTACGCTGGAGTTCATCGTTGAGGACACAGGGATTGGCATCCCTAATAATAAAATGGGGTATTTATTTCAGCCTTTCACTCAGATTGGCGCCACCATTAACCGTAAATTCGGCGGGACCGGACTTGGCCTCTCCATCTGCAAAATGCTGGTAGACCTTATGGGCGGCGAAATCTACGCCAGACCTGATGTCCCGCAAGGCGCCGTGTTTGTCTTCACGGTTCAGGTCAGCGAGGGTCGGCCAGACTGATGCCTTGTTCCAGAGTGACTGCCTGTACAGCAAAAACCGCAAGCTCCCTATCATGGGGCTTGCGGTTTTTGTTGTTGCCGTACTGACAGGCGGTAACCGCCTTACTCCGGGAGGCCACCGGCCGGGGCCGGATGAGCATCAATATATTTCAAAGCGTTATAGATCATCTCCGCAGCTTCGGCGCGGGTAATGCCGGCAGAAGGATGGAATTTGCCGGTACCGTCCAGACTGGCAATCTTCAGCGCCAGCGCGCGTTGAATGGAGCCGTCAAAACCGTTGGTGAATTCTGCCTGGTCTGCAATGTCTACCGGCATGATTTTGATCATCGGGAGATTACTATGCTTCTCGATCGTCAGGATCAGCTGATGGGTGAACTCCTCACGGGTCCAGTTCTTCTCAGGGTTGAGATCAGGAGATAAATCAATGTCGTTGTTAGCTGCAATAATAAGTGCATTTGCATACCAGGCATCGTTGTGGGCATGAGCGAAATAGTCAGTAGCCTGGGGCGCCTTCACGAAATTGAGCAGGTCAATATTCAAACCAAAAGCGTTAACGAACATCTGAATTCCCTGGGCGGCTGTAATTGTCGCATTCGGCATGAATTGCTTATCGTTTACGCCGTGGATCACGCCTCGCTGCTGCAATTCGGCGATTTTATCCTTGACCGGTGTGCTGGAGAGATCCTGGAACGTCGCGGCTGCGGCGAAGCTCTGTCCGGCAAAAGTCAAAGTCAGTACGGCTGCTGCCGATAATGTGATTTGCTTCAATGTATTTTTCTTCATTCGGGTCACCTCTTAGTTGGATTTACAAGCCTTACTTGCCCTCTTCTTCCTTCCAGACGGATCATCTGCTAAAAGGTTGCAGACGGTCCTTTTATTTTGCTGCAAACAGCACAAACGGGCCGCCTGCTGAATCTGCAGGCGGCCCGCGCGTAGGAGTTTTCTTTTACTCCACAACAGCTGTGTGGGCTTCTGTCTTCTTCTGGTTCAGTACATTGTCCTCCAGTACAGTGAACTTATCCCCATACTCCTTAATGATGTGCTGCTCTCCCCAGGCACATAAGGAATCAAGAATGGTGCTAAGCGTCCGCCCGTAATCGCTCAGCTCATACTCCACCTTCGGCGGCACCTGGTTGTAGCTGATGCGGTTGACTATGCCGTCCTGCTCCAGTTCTCTAAGCTGCTGGGTCAGCATCTTCTGTGTAATGTTCGGCATATGACGCTTCAAATCGCTGGTCCGCATTGTACCATGCGTCAGATGGCAGAGAATAACACACTTCCACTTCCCTCCGATCACCTCGAGTGTAGCTTCAACCGATATATTATATTTTTTGGCCATGATCAGCCCTCCTGAAATTTGTTAGCATTCCTTCACTGGACAGCTTCGTACTAGCTGGCTTCGGAAGCATTCTCTAAGTTTGGTCCATAGTTACTTTTTGGTACCTATATTACTTAAAAGTACGTACTACCCTTAATCGCTATAGTAATTCATAATAGCATTTACCGGCCGGTGATTACCATAGTAGGAGTGAATATCATGTCCCTGGATCGAAGAAGAAGCACTCTCGCGCTGCTGGCTCTAGCCATTAGCGCTTTCGCGATTGGAACAACCGAGTTTATCAGTGTCGGGCTGCTGCCCCTGATCGCTGATGACCTGCATATATCCGTGACGACAGCCGGATTAACCGTAACCCTGTACGCGCTGGGCGTAACCTTCGGTGCGCCGGTCCTGACCTCACTGACCACAGCCGTCTCCCGCAAAACCCTGCTGCTGGCGCTGATGCTGCTCTTCATTGCCGGGAACAGCCTGGCGGCCACTGCTGGCGGTATTACCGTCCTGCTGGTAGCCCGGGTCATTTCCGCGCTGTCGCACGGCCTGTTCATGTCCATCGCCTCTACGATCGCTGCGGATCTGGTGACCGAGGACCGCAGGGCAAGCGCCATCTCCATCATGTTCACCGGGCTTACGGTAGCGACCGTAACCGGAGTGCCGCTGGGCACATTCCTCGGGCAGCAGCTCGGCTGGCGTGCCGCTTTTGTCGCCATTGCCGCAGTCGGCATTGCCGCGCTGATCGCCAACCTGATTCTTATTCCTTCCGGACTGCGCAGGGGCACGAGAACCCCGCTGCGGGACCAGGTGAAGCTGGTGACGAACGGACGGCTGCTGCTGGCTTTTGCCATCACGGCTCTTGGCTACGGCGGCACCTTCGTCGTCTTCACCTATCTATCCCCTCTGCTGCATGAGATCAGCGGCTTTCAGGAACAGACGGTTGCCGTCATTCTCCTTGTCTACGGTATAGCCATTGCCATCGGCAATATCATAGGAGGAAAAGCGGCCAACCGCAAGCCAATGAACGCTTTGTTCTATATGTTTGCCTTTCAGGCAGTGGTTCTGCTGGTGCTTACCTTTACTGCTCCTTTTAAGGCTGCTGCCCTCATCACTATTTTCTTCATGGGACTGCTCGCCTTCATGAATGTGCCCGGGCTGCAGGTCTTTGTGGTGATGCTGGCCGACCGGTATGCCCCAAGCGCCCGGGATGTTGCTTCGGCCGTTAATATTGCCGCCTTCAATGCTGGCATCGCCATTGGGGCCTATCTTGGAGGCCTCGTCACAGATCATATCGGACTCATTCATACCGCATGGGTCGGGTCCCTCATGGTATTCGGCGCAGTCATTCTTACCGCTTGGAGCCGTGCTCTGGAGAGCAGGGATGAGCATAAGCTTCTGAACAAGGCAGCATGATTGCCTGAGTACCTGACTGCCACTGCCACTCACCTTAATTCGGCTTACACCCAATCAGCTCACCGTAGATTAGAGAGATCATCCGTACTCATACTATATCCATTCAGGAGGTTTTTTCATTATGGCACAGCATTTACAGGATACGGCCCGCTTGCACAGCGGAGTGAATATGCCCTGGCTCGGGCTGGGAGTTTTTCAAGTGGAGGAAGGGGCAGAACTGGTTCAGGCAGTGAAATCAGCCATTGCCCACGGCTATCGGAGCGTGGATACCGCTGCCGTCTATCAGAATGAGCGGGGCGTGGGTCAGGCTGTTGCCGAAGCTCTGGCTGAGAACAAGCTGGCCCGCGAAGACCTGTTCATCACATCAAAGGTGTGGAACGCCGATCTCGGGTATGAGGCCACACTTGCCGCCTACGAGGCCAGTCTGGAGAAGCTGGGGCTGGACTATCTCGATCTGTATCTGATTCATTGGCCGGTGAAGGGCAAATACAAGGAGGCCTGGAGAGCGCTCGAAACCTTGTATAAGACAGGACGGGTCAAAGCCATAGGGGTCAGCAACTTCCAGATTCATCATCTGGAGGATATTCTCAAGGATGCGGAGATCAAACCGATGGTCAATCAGGTGGAGCTGCATCCCTACTTGTCCCAGCAGGCGCTGCGCAGCTTCTGCAAGGAGCAGGGTATCCAGATTGAGGCCTGGTCACCCCTGATGCAGGGGCAATTGCTGGATCAGCCTGTGCTTGCGGAGATCGCCGCGGCTCACGGCAAGTCTGTAGCCCAGGTGATTCTGCGCTGGGATCTGCAGCACGGCATTGTTACCATTCCGAAATCCACCAAGGCGCACCGGATAACCGAGAATGCCTCCGTGTTCGATTTCGAATTGAGCACTGGAGACATGGACCGGATCGACCAGCTTAACCGCGATCACCGGATTGGCCCCGATCCAGACCATTTCGACTTTTAATTCAGGACCCGTCCGATGCACCAAGCCCTCCTTTCTCACCTGAAAGGAGGGCTTGGTGCGGTTTCCGGCCATGGTGCTTGGCGGCATCCCCAGAACCTCACGAAGGGAATTTACGCATTGCCAACGATAGAGATTAAGATCGGGAGCACGAGAAAGGACGCCAGGGTGGTCCAGAGAATGCAGCGCGACACCAGCGCAGGCGAGCTGCCGAAGCGTTCGGCCAACACCACGGAGTTAACCGCAACCGGCATGGAGGCAAGAATGAGCAGCACAGCGAACAGCGTTCCCGAAATGTTCAACAGGTACAGCAGCAGCGCGGCGGTCAGCGGGGCCAGCAACAGACGGACCGACAACCCTGTCCAGAACGCCAGCCGTACATTGCGCACAACATCCGCAGTCTGTACCCGGACCATCTGAGCCCCCAGTATGGCCAGCACCACCGGGGAGTACGCTCCGGCTACCATCGACACCCCCGAAGCAATCTCATGCGGCATTTGCAGGCCGAGCGTCCGCAGCAGAAGAGCCAGCATCGCCGCGTAGATCGCCGGCAGGGAGAATACAGAACGGACGGCATGGCGGATAGAAAACTGTGATCTTGCCGCAAAATACACCCCGATCGTGTTCACAATTACCATCTGGGCAATGACATAGACCGAAGCCTTGTCGAGCCCCATCTGGCCAAAGGCCAGCAGCACCAGCGGCAGGCCATAATTGACACTGTTCGTAAAGGTGGAAATCAGGGTCAGGCCGGCTGCCTCCGGCGCAGCCAGCTTCAGGACTCTGCCAATCAGACGGGCCAGCGCCCACAGCACCAGCAGATTCAGCAGCGAGAAGGCAAGCGTTTTGTACACATCATCGAAAGAAATCTTGGCTGTAGCGAGCGTATCCAGAATGATTGCGGGACTCAGGAAATACAGATACAGCATTAACAGCGGCTTGGTATCCAGGTTCTTGAACCGTCCAAGCAGCGCACCCGATACGACCGGGATGGATAACGGGACAATCACCTCGACCAGAGTGGACAACACCTGTTGAATCAATTGCGAGGACTCCTCTGCTAAAAAAGTTACTCTTACTATACCCCTCCCCGGCGGGTACCGTCTAAGACATGGAAGCAATATGCTTAATAGTAAAAGCCTATGAACGTCTTAACTTCCCAAAGGATACTATTGTGGTATGATTAGCATAAATCGTCATCACTACAGGAGGTTGACTGAAATGGACTTCACTGAGCCGGTCATTCTGACCAAAGGAACCCCCGGCGAACCTTGTCCCATCGCCAAAACGCTGGATGTCATCGGAACCAAATGGACATTCCTGATTATTCGTGATCTGCTGATTGGCGGCACCATGCGCTTCAGTGATCTGCTGCGTTCTCTGGAAGGGATCAGCCCGAAGACACTCGCGCTGCGGCTGCGTGAGCTGGAGAACCACGGCATTCTTATGCGCACTGTATATCCAGAGGTGCCCCCGCGCGTAGAATATACCCTGACGAAGAAGGGCGAACAGCTGGAAGGCATTTTTATTGAGCTGAAAAGATACGGCCTTGCCCTCTAAGAAGACTTTTTCCAAAAAAAAGTTTGCCCCGGCAGCTCAGCATCAGCACAATACTATCTTTAGGGTAACTGTATGTATAGAATGTAACTACTTCCCTAAAGGAAGTATAAGGAATATACTCTCCTCACAAGGCAGTTTCAATTCAGAGGAGGAATCATTAATGTTAACAGGACAGAAAATAGTTATTATCGGAGGCAGCTCAGGAATCGGTCTGGCGACGGCAAAGCTTGCTGCTGCAGAAGGTGCGGAGGTAGTTCTGGCCAGCCGCTCCGCAGAGAAGCTGGAGCAGGCCAAAGCAGCACTTGGACCTGACGCAAAAGCAATTACCTATACGCTGGATGTTACGGACGAGGATCAGGTACGCTCCTTATTCGCAGAGCTGGGAGCCTTCGACCATCTGGTGGTCACCGCAGCCGAAACCAAAGGGGGCCCGTTACTCACTACAGCCACCAGTGCTTCACGCCAGCTGATGGACAATAAGTTCTGGGGCCAATATTATGCCGCCAAATACGGTGCGCCGAATCTGAACCCCCATGGCTCCATTACTCTGTTCTCCGGCGTCGTTGCCTTCAAAGCCATGGCCGGGTCCTCCGTGCTCGGCGCAGTGAATGCAGCCGTAGCCAATCTGGGGCAGACCCTTGCGCTGGAGCTGGCCCCGCTGCGGGTGAACACCGTCTCGCCGGGCATCATCGATACCCCTTCCCGCGCAGGCATGGCGGAAGAGGCCCGCAGTGCTTTTTATAGCAGCACCGCAGCCAAGCTGCCTGTGCAGCGCGTAGGCACAGCCTCAGATGTTGCTGAAGGCGTCCTCTATCTGATACGTAACGGCTTCGTTACAGGCACGGTGCTTCATGTGGAAGGCGGCCACACCCTAATCTAAACCGGACTCCCCTGGCCAAACTAAAAAAATCCCTGCCCCCTAATCATACGGGAGGCAGGGATTTAACTTTCAGGAGCCTCAGCTTACAGCATTTTGATCTCCAGCAGTTCATATTTGATGATGCCCATTGGTGCGTTCACGCTGATGATGTCGCCTACTTTTTTGCCGAGCAGTTCTTTGCCCAGAGGGCTTTCGTACGAAATCTTGTTGTCCAGCACATCGGCTTCAGCCGGACCGACCACTCTATATTCGATCTTTTCGGAGTATTCCACATCATTCAGAATGACGATGCAGCCTACGCTGACTGTACTCAGATCCATGTTGCTGGAGTCTACAATCTGCGCTTTAATCAGCATTTTCTCTAGAATCATGATGCGGGTCTCCATGAAGGATTGATCTTCTTTGGCAGAGTGGTATTCACTATTCTCCTTGAGATCCCCGTAGCTTATGGCCAGCTTAAGCCGGGCCGCGAGCTCCTTGCGTCCTGCTCCCTTGAGCTCCTTGAGCTCTTCCTCCAGCTTAGCCAGACCTTCTTTCGTCAAAAACACTTCTTCATTCGACATGTATACAACTCCTATTTTTACTCGCTTTACTGTATTCTACCCCATAATCGGCCAACATGCGAAAAGAAAGCACTTTCGCAGCAAATTGCTGCATATCCATCCTAGTATAATTAACCAAAAGTGATTTACAATAATGATATTAAATCTCACACACAGTCAGGAGCACAAGAAGTCCATGTTTATGAATTCCCCCAAATTCCATCGCTTTACAAGTTGTCTGGCCGCTGCACTGATTCTGCTGTCGGTACCAAACCCGATTACAACGGCGGCAGCGAAGTCAATTGTCCCTTCCGTGGCCTCTCCAAGTTATGATGTCGTTGTCATTGGAAGTGAAATTCAAGGCGCACTGCTCGCCAAGGAAGCCGTCAAGGCCGGCCTGAAAGTGCTGATGCTTGATCCCCGCAGCAAACCGGGCGGTGAATTAATTCAAGGGCAAATGTTTTTTCTCGATGATGTGAACGACAACAAGCACAGAAGCCTCGTGCAAGGTGAGATCAAAAGTCTCCTCAATGGCTACAAGGCAGGAACCATTCTGAAGGCAGCCGATTTCAAAAAGTACTACAACAAAATTATGCAAGGCATTCCGTTGAAGAGCGGGGTGGTTCTGGACCATATCGACACGGAGGCAGCGGGCAGCGAAAAGACGCTGAGTACCCTGACCTATCACGTTAAGAACGAAGCTCCGATTACGATCAAGTCCCGGTACTGGGTAGAAAATACCGATTTCAGTGCCCTTAGCGGACGTCTGAAGGAAGCCAGGATTCCGGGAATGGAGACCATTGATCACGGGAAGAAGCCTGATTATATGGCTGCAACATATATGCTCAATTTCAAAAATGTGGATTGGAACCAGCTGCACCAGTCCATTCTTGATAGTTATCCGCTGACGAATGTACGCAACAAATATGGACCCAATACCTACGTAGATTTGCACTTCGCCACCGGGTTCAGCAAAATCACCAAAAGATACTCCACCAAGGACAAACAGCTTAGGTTGCGCGGGCTAAATGCCGCCTACCAAAAAAATGGCCAGGTCATCATCAATGGTCTGCTGATTTACGATGTAAATCCTTCTGACCCTAAATCGGTGGCAGCGGCGGTACAGAAGGGCAAAGCCGAAGCCCCTTCTATTCTGAATTTCCTGCGCATAAATATCCCCGGGTTCGCTAACGCTGAACTGAACGGGTTCCCGGAGTACCTCTACATCCGTGATTATAACCGCTATGAGACCAAATACGTGCTGGGTTACACGGACCTAATGTCCAGCCGGATGTTCTGGGACGATGTGAGCCTTGGCGGGTACCCCGTCGATTTGCAGGGGACCCGGAAGATTCCCATCGGCATCGGCTTTGGCAAGCCGGACCGTTACGGGTTGCCGCTGCGTGCCTTTGAACTGAAATCCTATGACAATGTGCTTGTAGCCGGGAAAAATGTCGGTGCCAGCATCAAAGCCTACGGCAGCGCAAGGGTCATGCCTACCACTGCACTGGCAGCCCAGACCATCGGTATCATTCTGGGACGGGAGCGCAGCAAACGGCTGACTGACCTGAACGCAGCAGATTTCCAGAGAATCCATTCATATCTGAAAAAGGATTATCAGATCAGCTTGCAGTAGACTGCTCTCCATTTATTCAGGTATAACTAAACCGCCCCGGCAGGTCTGTCAAGAACCTGCCGGGGCGGTTTGCTGTTGGATGGAGTCATCCTTTGGTTTCCTGCCGGTACACAGCGCTTAGCTGTTCGCCTCCTGCTCGACGGAAGCTACCTTCAGTACAGCAGCCTTCGGTTTGGCCGTTCCGGTTCGGAGCAGAAAGGTCAAGGGAATTGCGAGAATTCCGATCACGGTTGCGATGAGGAATACATCCCGTACGCCCAGCGTCATCCCCTGGGCTTTGATGAAGCCGGCCGCAGCTGAGGTTCCGCCGCTAAGCTCCTTCTGGTGCGTCAAGGCCCGCGAAGCCAGCAGCGAGCTGAAGACCGCGATGGACAGCGCCCCGGTGGCTTGACGTACCCAGTTGGTAACGGAAGAAGCATGCCCTGTGATCTGTTTCGGCACGGAAGACATTCCGGCATTCGTAACCGGCATGAAGGCCAGAGCAATCCCGACATTGCGCACCGCCATCAGCCAAGCCAGCTCAACATGGGTAGTGGCGAGTGTGATATGGCTGAGCTCCCAGGTTGAGGCAACCAGCAGCAGAATCCCGCCAAGAATCAGCCAGAATGGCCCGGTCTTGCTGTACAGCTTGCCGACAACCGGTGACATGACCGCCATGGCAATGGAACCCGGCAGCAGGACCAATGCTGTTGCGAGCGGAGTAGACTGCTGAATGTCCTGCAGAAAGACGGGAATCAGGAAGGTCCCGGAATACAGGGCAACGGTAATGATACAGTTGATCATCAGGCTGTAAGTGAACCGGTTTTGCCGGAATACCTTAAGGTTCAGCAGCGGTTCTGTCAAAGCGAGCTCTCTGCGGATGAAATAAGTTAGCGCTATAGCTCCGATAATCAGCAGGGTCAGAGTCTTCCAGGAGGTCCAGCCCCAGGCATTTCCTTTATTAAAAGCCAGGATAATGAACGCACTGCTAAGAATAACCGTTACAAAACCCGGCAGATCAAAGGTCTTTCTCTCACCAGCGGTTCGCTGAAACGGCAAGCACTTGAGCGCAACCATAATCGCAATTATCCCGATTGGCACATTGATCATAAATAGCGATTCCCAGCCAAAATATCCGGTCAGCCATCCTCCGAGTGTCGGGCCAAAGGCAGGTGCCAGCATGGAAGACAAGCTCCAGAGGCTCATTGCAAACGCCTGCTTTTCCTTTTCGATGAACTGATAGATCATGGTCATTGTAGTAGGAATAATCAGCCCGCCGAACACCCCCTGCAGAATACGGAAGGTTACGAGCGAGTGAATGCTCCAGGCCATCATGCACAGTCCGGAGAATAGGGTAAATCCCGACAAGGCGAACACATACAGATATTTGTAACTCCATTTATCACCGAAATAGCCCACCACTGGCGCGATCACACCCGTAGCAAGCAGATAACCTGTAATCATCCACTGCACGGTCCCGATCTCCGCATGAAAGTCCTTCATAAATACCGGAAACGCTACGTTAATGGTGGTAGTACTCAGGATCGCCATGAAATTCCCGAAAAAAATAGCTAAAATAATCAACCAAAAGGATGAATTACGAACAGTTTGAGTCTTCAATAGGTTCTCTCCTCCGTGAAGCACAATACACTAAAGTCTGGTTTTCCCGCCATATAGGTGTATGATACAATCAAATAGTTATATACGTGTATTATACAACTACATTCATGAAAGTCAATATGACTTATTTCATTCCTTTTCATAAATAGACGCGGCTTTTGCTTGTAGTCCGGTATGTTCACTATAATAATGGAGAAAAGTATTCCGTAAAGGAAGGAAGCTGCCGTATGGATGACAAAAACCTGGAGTCCCTTAACAATGAGCTGATGACACTTATCCGCCGTTCCTCTCTCGACAAGAAGCATGGGGGGCTGGACCGCTCGACATATACGCTGCTCTACCATTTGGCCCACCACAAGAAGGTAGGGGTAAAGGCACTGGCCGAAGAGTTCGGACTCGACACCTCCACGATCAGCAGGCAGACCAGTGTACTCGAAAGCAAAGGCTATGCCGTGCGGGTACCCGACCCGATGGACGGAAGATCGAGTTATTTTGAGATTACCCCACTTGGCACACGCAAGCTCGAGGAAGCACGGAACATCCGGCTGGAGCGGTATGGGGAGATCTTTGAAGACTGGTCTTCGGAGGACTGCCATACCTTCAGCGGGCTGCTGGCCAGACTGAATCAAAAATTGGCGCAGCGCAGCGCCGGGGCGAAAGGATTGACGGAAGAGGCCGAAGCTGGTAGATTAAATTAATCATACAATATAAGTCGGAATTAGAACGCAGAAAAATACCATATTGCCGAAGGGGCTGGTCTGCTTGAACTTTATTTTCTTTTCGCCTCATTTCCCGAGGAACAGCGCCGATTTCTGCAGCCACCTTCAGCAGCAGGGAGCCACGGTGCTTGGGATCGGTGATGCCGAGTATGATCAGCTGGAGGACAAGCTGAAGTCGGCATTGACCGAGTATTACAAGGTGGGCAGTCTGGAACATTATGACGATATTCTACGGGCTGTGGGTTATTTCACTCACCGGTACGGCAAAATCGACCGCTTCGAATCCCTGAATGAATATTGGCTGGAGCAGGATGCGGCGATCCGCACGGATTTTAATATTTACGGCACCAAGACTGACTTTGTCTACAACCTGAAGCAGAAATCGAAAATGAAAGAGTTTTTCCGCAAAAGCGGGGTAAGCACCGTGCAGTTCTCCACCGGAACCACCCGCGACAGTGTAGATGACTTCATCCGCGGCACTGGCTTTCCGCTTGTAGTGAAGCCGGACCTGGGCTCCGGGGCCAGCATGACCTATAAGATCAATAACGAAGCGGAGCTGCAGCAGTTTTTTGACACGAAGCCGGAAGATGTCGCCTTTATTATTGAAGAGTTCATTGACGGCGTGATTCTGACCTATGACGGGCTGGTGGATATCGACGGCAACGTGCGGTTCGCAGTCAGCCACCTGTTCGAGAACAGCGTGATGGATGTCGTCAATACGGACAATCACCTCTACTATTTCTGTCTGAAGGAGATCAGCCCCGAGGTTGAGCATGCGGGAAAAAACATCCTCCAGGCCTTTGATATCAGAGAGCGCTTCTTCCATATCGAATTGTTCAAGTCGAACAAGGATGGCCGGATCATTGCGCTTGAAGTGAATATGCGGCCTCCAGGAGCATGGATGACCGATGCGATTAACTTTTCATATGATGTGGATGTGTATGAAGAATGGGCGCGCATGATTGTTCACAATGAGGTAGGCGGACCGTATGAAGGCAAGTATTATACCGGTTATGCCAGCCGTAAGCGGCACAAGCCTTACGTTCACAGCCATGAGGACATTTACCGTGCGTTTGGCGACAAGATTGTCCATTACGCGGAGATAGAAGAAGTGTTCAGCCGGGCCATGGGGAACAGCGCTTATCAATTCCGTTCTGCGGATCTGGGGGAAGTCAGAGACATCGTGGGCTATATTCAACAAGTTGAAGAGGGATAGGATGTGTTGATGCATGAGGATAAGCTACCATAAAGAATACAGCAGGCACCTTCACAGAGATATGGAATATAAAGTGTACGGCCATGCGGGGAAACCGATGCTGGTCTTCCCGACTTCACTGGGGCGGTTCTATCAATATGAGGATTCCGGCATGATTCAGACTCTTTCGGAGTTCATCGATGCGGGTAAGCTGCAAATCTGGGCCTGCGACACCCTGGATGAGGAAACCTTCTTCTCGGGGGACTGGAACCATGAGGACAAGGTGCAGCGCCATGAGCAGTACGACAAATACATCACGCAGGAGCTGATCCCCCGGATCCTCCAGGCCAGCAAGGCAAGCAACGGCGGCAGCGACCAAAAGATCCTCGTCTCCGGCTGCTCCATGGGCGCGTACTACAGTGCCAGCTTCTTTTTCCGCCATCCTCACGTTTTCGATACACTAATCGCCCTCAGCGGCGTCTACTCCACCCATTACTTCTTTGGTGATTATATGAGCGAGACCGTCTACCTGAACTCGCCGCTGCATTACCTGCCAGGCCTGACCGATGAACATTACCTGAGCGCTTACCGGGCCAGCCGGATCATCCTCTGTGTCGGACAAGGCGCCTATGAGGACGAGATGCTTCATGAGACTCGCCTGCTCCAGGATCTGCTCCAGCACAAAGGTATTGCGGCACAGATTGATTATTGGGGGCAGGATGCTGATCATGACTGGCCTTGGTGGAACAAACAGATTCACTATTATGTAGGCGGGTGTCTGTAAGGCAACCGTATATGACAAATAGACCGTCCCCTCCGAAGGGGTGCGGTCTGTTGGTTCGTGATCTACCCGGCGGAGCTTATTGTCCATTCCGGCTTAAGCTGGCAGGTGCTCTTTGCAGAACAAGACCAAGGCTGCTTCCTCGTCCTCTTCCATATCAAAATCAAGAATCCGGCCGGTTGTGGTCTCCAGCAGGTCGTAGCTGACGATGCTGAGCTCTTCTTCCTCCACCTTCACGATGGCCCGTGCCGATAAGCCATTCTCTTCGTACAGCTCATCATCCTCCGGCACTTCCAGATTAATAACGAACTCGTACCGCTTGCCGCTTAAAATATTAAATGGATCTCTTACGTTCTCCACGGTGTAGCTTGTAAATGTCAACATTTCGCATTCCTCTTTTCATCAGTCATCTGGCTATTGTATCATACAAATGGCTCAGTCAACAAAATCAGAGGAGGTAAGATCTTCCTCAGTTATCTCGAATTAAACTCAATAAGCGCCTTAACAGGTGCTTTTTTTATGCCCATAAGTGACCTGCTGCGCGCCATTCTAAGGACCTGAATATAGGAACGTACGTTTGTGTTATGATACGCGGAAAAGAGCAGGGCGAGCCGAAGATGATTCGATAACCCGTGCCTAACTGGAATTGCAATATAACTGGCTTTTGAATTTTATATGTATAATTTTTCTAAAAATATCAAAAAAACGTAGACAAATAGTTTTATATAATATACCATATATTGGGGATGTAATTTGTAATATATAGGATTACAAACCAAATATAATATAAGGTGGCTATTAAATGTTTAAAAAGATTATCCCTCTTGTCATGCTGTTAGCTTTATTTTTCACTGCGGCACCTCAGCTTGTTTCTACTTCATACGGCGCTGGCGCTGACTCCGATTTTTCCAATACTATTGCTCCAAGTGGTATCATAAGCGTCGATTCACTGGTGAGTCCAGCTGCGTTAGCCGATCCTGCAAGTGCTAAAGCCAGAGAAGCTGAAGCTGCAACTGCTGCTGCACGCGGCACCTATCCAAATGGTCTTTCTATAGAGGGGGGAGATGTATTAATTACAAATAATACATCATCTGCTGGATTAACCGGTCATGCGGGTATTGTAACAGATGCCACTGGTAATATTGCATCTATAGCTGGTTACGGTTATCACCCTGCAATGCAATCACTCGCAACATGGTTCGGCAATAACCCAAACACTATTGTTATCCGTAATAGTAATACCTCTCTCGCTCATTCTGCTGGTTCTTGGGCTGCAAGTTATGTTTCTTTACATTCTAGCGCTAGTTATGGACTAGTTAATAATTTGCTTAACTTAAATGAAGTTTACTGCTCCAAGATCCCTTGGCTGGCTTATTATTCTTTTGGGTTAAATGTTGGCGGGAAATACACTGTTGGTTACGATATTACACTCCCATACGAATGGAAAGATTATGGTCAGTTTAATCAGTTTGGATTTTCTAAAGTTGCAACCTTCGGTAATTGGTAACGTCAATAGGTAAATGATAATTGTTAATACACGTAACCCCCCGATTTGGTCTAAGACCAGGACGGGGGGTTACGTGTATTCTTAAGGTTATCGATTTCTCTTTTATGTTATTTAATTACTAAATGTTTCGTCCATATGTTTTCCATGTATATTAGAAGTTTCAATTAACTTTAGTTTTCCATTATTAAGCTCATAAGTATAATTCACATTAGGTTCATCTTTGAAATTAACTGTAGCTTGATACTTCTTATTCTTAAATGAATACACTCCTTCAATTTTCATTATATCGTCAGATGTATACGATCTTTGATTTAAAAGTGATGTTTGTACTTCTTTCGCAATATCACTTTTCTTTTGAGGATATCCATTAAAAGATAAATAAACATAACCAATTACTAAAATCAACAAAACAGCACCAATAACTAAAATGATACCTTTTCTGTTCAATCTTATCCGCCTCCATTTGTCCTATAAAATACAAAAAACTTTACCTCTTTTGTAAGTTGTTTCTAGATATTATTATACAACATTCAGCCTTAGTAGTGAGAATAAAACCATTGCATAATTTTCACAATCATTTGATTATCTAAATTTATCTTGAATTTCGAAAGTGATCTCCTATAAAAAACAAAAAAGGGCTCAAATCTTTGGTAGAAATGTGTTCGCGAAAACATAATCACCCAAGAGAGGAGCACCTTTAAGGTGAAGTCTACCACACCTATCCATAAAACATCGGAGGGAGCAAGCTCTTCATCAATTATCTCGAAAAAATTATACTGATTCAGGTGCTGCTAACCCTATCCGGGGGCAAAGCCCACAATACGCTCTTAGACTTCTAGCATTTAATATGGAAATTCAGATGCCCGTTCTCCTAGGGTGGGGGAATCTGTATGCAGACAAGTCATTGTTGAATATTCCCCCTGGTAATATTTCCTGACTTCCTTGCTATTACGCGCTTTTGAAATTCAGGTTGAATTTTGTATGAGGCTGTGGAGATCGGAATTGATGCTCAGACAGCCACACCGGCTTACCGGTGTCCTCATAAGCTTCGGGCATTGCCGCGTCTTTTATACCTGACGTTTGAATGTGCAGTCCTACAAAACATAAATGTCAGCGGGTTAATCCAAAAAAGGCGGTGCCCCGTGTATAAACACCGGACACCGCTCTTCTGTCACGCCATGCTAAGGGTCGGATTAACGGCATTTCTGCCGATGTTCCGACCCGTTCCTGCTACGGGCGCTGCATTAACGGCATCTCTGCCGTTGTTCCATCCCGTCACTGCTTCCAGCAGGCTGCCTGGGTTACCCGGCGGCCACGCCGCTCTCAGCAGCGGCGCCCTTGGCTTTCTTGATCTGCTTACTACGCAGCTGACCGCAGGCGGCGTCGATATCGACGCCGTGCTCCAGCCGGGTGCTTACGCTGACGCCCTGCTTTTTGAGCGTATCAAAGAAAGCCCGCACGGATTCACGCTCGCTCCGCTGGTATTGGCTATGCTCATCTACAGGATTGTACGGAATCAGGTTCACGTTAGCCATCTGGCGGCGGTCTCCGATCAGCTCAGCCAGCTCCAGGGCATGCTCCTGCTGGTCATTGATATCCTTAAGCAGAATATACTCCAGTGTAATTCTCCGGTTCGTCTTCTCCAGATAGTAATCAATAGCGGGCATTAACTTCTCTATAGGAATGGCTCGGTTGATCTTCATAATCCGTGTCCGCAGCTCATTATTCGGAGCATGTAAAGAAATAGCCAGGTTGACCTGCATATTGGCATCAGCGAATTCTCTGATTTTGTCAGCCAGACCGCTTGTGGACACCGTGATGCCCTTACCGGCAATCGCCAGTCCCTTATGACTCTTGATAATGGTCAGGAAATTGAGCAGGTTCGTAAAATTATCAAACGGCTCGCCGATCCCCATCACCACCACATGGCTGACCCTTTGACCCAGACCTGCGCGGTCCAGATGATGCTGTACCTTCATAATCTGCTCCACAATCTCTCCGCTGGACAGATCGCGGCTCTTCGCGAGCAATCCGCTTGCACAAAAACTGCAGCCGATGTTGCAGCCAACCTGCGTGGTGACGCAGACGGACAAACCGTACTTCTGCCGCATCAGTACCGTTTCGATCAGGTTGCCGTCCTTGAGGCGGAACAGAAACTTGATGGTGCCATCCGCCGACTCCTGCTTCACATGCTCGTCCATCGTTTGAAAGACAAAATGCTCTGACAGGAGCTGCACCGTCTCGCCGTTCACCTCGGTCATTTCCGCAAAATCCGTAACCCGCTGACGGTACAGAGAGTCCCATATCCGGGACGCGCGGGATTTCTTATGACCATGCTCCACAAGCCATAACGACATTTGTTCCAAAGTTAATCCATAAATGGATTGTTTATTCATTATTTATCCTCTTTTCAAAACATTAAAGTTCAATTCATTCTACCTTGCAGGACTCCGTCTAACAACATACACTTATTGTCTCAAATTTTTTTTATTAAAACAAGAAGATTCCAGTGCTTTCCCTGCTTCCGCGGAGCCTGACAGCCCTCTGAAAGACATACAAGCGTACCCGAAAGTATCGGATACGCTTGTAGTGGTCTAGCCAAAGTATCCGACCATTATTTGAAAATGGCGAACTTCAGCTGTTTCTTCTTAAGATATTCAATAATGGCAGGCAGCGCTTTGACTGTTATTCCCTTTTCATGGAGGAGATAGATGCCCCCGGAGGGATCCGTATGATAAAAATATTGGATGATGTGCTCTGCGGTCTGTGCTTTCCAGTCTTCAGGATCACGGTTCCAGAGCAGTACTTTCAGGTTCTGTTTGCCGGCTTCTGCCGCCAGAGATCCATTGATAGCCCCATAAGGCGGACGAAATACGGTTACCGGCTTCTCAATATTCTGCTCCAGCACCTGAACGGAACGCAACAGGTTGTTACGGTTCTCTCCACTGCTGTTCTTCGTCATGTCACTGTGATCCCAGGAATGACTCCCCACCGGCATTCCGTGCTCATCGGCATATTGGACCGCTTCCGGATTCTGCTGGGCATTCTGGCCAATGAACAGAAAATTCGCCGCAATTCCGTACGCCATAAGAATATCGACAATTTCCTTGGTGTACTGGGATGGGCCATCATCAAAGGATAAAGCTACATAACCCTTCGGCAAACTGTACTCGTACCGGCTTCCGTCCAGCTCCAGCTCTTCAACCGCCGGGTTCTGCACCTCTGGCTCCGCACTCTGCACCGGCAACGGCGCCGGTTCTTGTTCTGTTACCGGCACAGCTTCAGCTTGAGCGCTCTGAAAGGATGCCGTATGAACCACGGGGACGTGGGGCACAGGGATACTGCTGTCCACTGGCAGCTTGAAGTCTTCATGCGCTTCAGCACTGTTGAGCAGAGTGTCATCCATCCGCAGGAAAAACAATACGAATAACAGGCTGAACAAAACACAACGCATTACAATAGGCCGGTTAAGCCGGAAGGCGCTTGCACGTCGCTTGGGCTGTGGTTGTTCAGGCTCGGGCACAGGAACCACCGCTTGAACCGTATTCGCTTCATCGGACGGCATCGTTTGCTGTTTCCACTCAAGGAGCTGTGAGACGAAATCTTCTGAGCAGGCAAAATACAGTGTCTCGGAGCAGGTTCTGTTCATCTTGGTGAGAGAGCTGAAATATTTGCGGCGAAAGGGGTCCCACTTGGGGTAAATCGATAGCCGTACTCTGTGTTCTTGATACGAGCCCAGTATGCTATTCATTTGCAGGTATGTATATTCATCGATGAGGATAACTTTTCGGGTGAATCCGCCGCTATGGGTTAGACCTACCTCCATCTGATAGCTGTCCTGCTTAGGCTCAAGCGACAGCAGCTCTATCATCAGTGCGGAATCTTGTTCTAAAAGAGGCATAATAATTATGTAGTCCCGTTATCTGTGCGGTCTGCCGGGGGAGTACTTCCTCCAAAAGGAGCCGTCATACGCGTGGTGAAATCGTTAATCATGCTGGAGAGGTAGGCTTTCTCCTGCCGGACCGTTTCGTATTTCTGTTTCATATGGGCGTTCTCTGTTTCAAGACGTCCGATTTTTTCCTCAAGCTCGTTCATCTTCTTCAGCTTCTCCGAAATGGCATCATTATGCTTCTGGACAAGATTCGTATACTTTTGCCGCTCCAGTTCAATGGTGCTCTTGAGCTCGTCCATTTCTGAAGACAGGGTCGTGTGCAATTCACGGTGGTCCTCCATGACCTGATCCACCTTCAGGTTACGTTCCACCAGCTTATGCTCCAGCTCCAGAATGCTTCTTTCCCGTTCCTCAATCACTTTGTTCAGATTCTTCAGGTCCTTGTTCAAACGCTCCACATGTCCGCTGGTATGCGTCAACCGGTCCTGGAGCTCATGATTGGTCGTATCCGCATGCGTTCTGGCCTGGATCATTTGCTCTACTGCAAAAATCAAATCAAGTGACTTCTTGTCCAGCTGCGCTTTGCCTATGGAAATGAGGCTGGACAGGCTCTCGTTCGTTTCGTAAGTTTCCTTTTCCTCAGGCGGGTCTTCCGCCAATTGAACCTTTTGAACCACGCCGGGCCTGGGCTGCTTGTCTGTCATGTCTTTTTTCTTGAAAAAAGGAGTTGCCATCTATACTATCACCTCATTATATATGTCAAAAAATGTCGAGCCTATACGCATTTATTATAGTTGATTTAGCCTGTATGTAAGTGAGCCTTAATATCTAAGTTTCGCAAATGTATCCAAAGGCCTAATTTCCCTTGGGCGGAAGTATTAACCAATAACTTAGGAATAATTGCCCATGCTATCGGCACTTTTTCGTACAGAATCTGGATACTTTGCAATTTAGCAAATGCTGTGGCTAGATAAATAGGCAACAAAAAAAGCGCAATCCCGGGGACCGCGCTTCAGCGATACTTGATTTATTTGTACAGCACTTTCTCCACATTGTATTTGGCTCTAAGCTTGTTCACAATGTACGTTTCGTAAATCTCTCTGTCGACGGCTTCCTCGACGAGGCAAACCTCAATCTTGGTCACTTCATCACGGTGCGGCTTCATCACTGAAACATTATCTTCGAAATGCTTTTTGATCCGCGGTCTCAGCTTTCTGGCCTTACCCACAAACAGCAGCTCATCCTTATCGTTGTAAAACATGAAGATGCCGCCTTGTTCCCGGGTAATCAGGTGGAAATCTGTAAATCCGTAAATATGGCTCAATTCGGGATTCGCCTGCTTCGTAATGGTGACATCCGGCGTTGGAATCGTAATGCTGATCATTGTAGCTCACTTCCCTCTTGGATATAGACATAAATAGTAACATAGTTCCAGGACCCTGACTACATAGAAGCAGCGCCGGATTATACTAAAGAGGAGCCCTGCCTACGGATCGGGTCCGGGATGTATGAGCCTTCTGCTCATAAAGATTTGGCCTGACGGCTCTGAATGGCTTGGATCGTCTCCCGGATTCCTTCCTCGAATGAAGTCGCCGGAATCGGGCCGACCAGACGCTCATACTTCCGGCCGCTTAAGCGGAGCGGTTCCTTCGTCAGATAGAGCATCTCTACAATCTCTTTCATGACCGGTACAAACAGGCCAAGCAGCGATAAACCAAAGGCCCCCACCGGGATGACCGGTTTTGACTTGCCGCTTGCCTTCCGGGCGATGCGGACGATTTCCCGGCCGGAGATGGTACCTGCACCGGGAATGTTCCAGTTCTGCCCATAGGCCTCTTCCCGGAGAGCCAACTCCACGATCATCACCGCTGCATCGGGCAAATATACATATTCACGCGGCACCGTCATATTCCCGACGAACATTCCCGGTTTGCCGGCAGCAATCGCATCAAGCGTTGAACCCAGATACGAAGCTTCATTGGCAGTAGGGCCATAATAATCAGGCAGCCGTACTATCATGCCTTGGGTAGGGCTCCAGCGCGGACTGAAGAACATCCGCTCGAACTCCAGCTTTGTTTTGCCTTTTTGGGTATGCGGGTTCTTGGGGAATTCCTCCGTGATCGGCTGCTCATCCTTTCTGCGTCCATAAGGATAAATTCCGTCTACTGCAACGACCCGGGCACCGAGTCTGTTCGCCGCCTCCATCACGGACTCACCCATTGGAAGCAGTCTGGTGCTCATTTCGTTATACGGCACCGATGCGCTGTGAAAAATAATATCCGCTCCCTGCGCAGCCTTGAATACATCCTCCGGTTTGAACACATCTCCTGTTCTCAGACTAAGACCAGCCGGATGGCCCAGTTTTGCCGCGAACTGCTCCAGCTTCGGCAATGACCGTCCAAAAGCAACCGTTTCGATCCCTCTCCTAAGCAGCTCGGCAATGAGTACCGTTCCTGTTCCTCCCGTTGCACCCAATACGACAGCCTTCGTTGTTTTGTTCATCATTAGTTATTCCTCCAATTTGTTTTTGTTATTTGTTATTGATTAATCACTACCTAATGATCGAGGACAACTAAGGGCAGAGCCCTTAGTCCGGGGCTGGTGGATTTCCCCCGGCTATTCCAGATGCTTCGGCTTCAGATCAGGCATCTCCAGCGCCATTGCAATATGGCACAGCATACCATTAGCCATAAATGTACTGACTTCTACCTCGGGATGAGCGATCCCCGCTGCAGTAAACTTGCTTTCCATCAGGCTTGTTACCCTTTGCATTCCCGTCTGCATAGACCGGCGGATGGCTTCATCACGAATCCCGAGCGCCTGCACCTGCAGAATGATTTCACTTGGATAGGTCTCCATCATCTGCTCATACACCCGGATCGATTCCCGGAGCACTTCTTCTCCCGAAGCCTTCACCTCTGTAAACGTGCGGATCGTCCGTTCAAATGCCCGGTCCAGCGCCGCTACAAACAGCTCCTCCTTATTCTTGAACAGCTTAAAAATGTACGGCTGGGAGATCCCCACCTTCTCTGCCACCTGTGCAGTAGTGGCCTTGAAATATCCATGCTCTGCGAATACAACCACAGCCGCCTCCAGGATTTGCTCCCTCCGGTTGACTGAGGTTGCTTCATCCTTCGTCCGTGCGCCTCCCGATAGCTTTGTCATGCTGGCCTCCTGTTGTTCTGCGGATATGTGTTCTGATAAGACGGTGGGTTTGAATGAGTAATTTTTGGTTATTGGTCAATCACTATCTTGATTTGAAGTATACAAGGACTTTTTCCAGAAATCAAGCCTATATTTAAAATTATTGTATTATATAAAAACAGCTGCCCTGCCTTTAGTAGACGGGATCAGCTGTTTTTGGAACCCTTCGTTACGCCGCTGCTTACAGCACTGTTGTCCTTAATTCCGGCTCCGCAGCTTGGACAGCAGTCTGAGAATCTCTACATAGAGCCATACCAGTGTGACCATAAGGCCGAATGCTCCGTACCATTCCATGTATTTGGGAGCGCCCTGCTGTGCGCCGTTCTCAATAAAGTCAAAGTCCAGCACCAGATTGAGCGCAGCCACAATAACGATAATGACCGAAATGCCGATTCCGATCAGGCTGTTGCTGTGCAGATAAGGAACCGTTACACCGAACATTCCCAGCACAAAGCTCAGCAGATAGACGATGGCAATTCCGGCTGTGGCGGCAAATATGCCAAGCTTGAATTTTTCCGTCGCTCTAATGATTCTTGTCTTATAGGCAAGCAGCAAAGCGACAAATATACTCAGCGTCAATAAGGCGGCCTGCAGAGTAATCCCATAGTACAGGCCTTCGTATGTTGCTGAAATAGCACCCAGAAATAAGCCTTCAGCCAGCGCATAGACAGGCACCAGATACGGTGCAGCAGTCGGCTTGAAGCTGATAATCAAGGCAAGCACGAACCCGATTAGTGCACCGCCGATGGCATAAGGTCCTACATTTTGTCCGTTGAAATACATCGACCAGGCACTGAACGCCCCTGCCAGCAGAATGGTCAGTGTGATAAAGGTTTTGTTGACCGTTCCATTAATGCTCATGCGTTCCTGCCCGGAGTACCGCTCTGCACGCTCAAACGTTTTTTCATTTAGTGTGGGATTTCCGCTGCGTCCGATCAAGAGATCATCTCATTTCATCACTTATTTGTGTCCATAATAGCATATTCACTGCTTGAAAACATTCGTCTCGCCTTCCCCTTAATTCTGAGGATGGTGAAAGGGACAAGCCGGCTTAGGTTCAGGAGCAGCCTCAGCGTTTGAACTGATCTTAGCGTCTGAACACCCCTGTGAGCCTTCTTCCAGCCAATGGGCGTATGCCGCTTGCTGATAGATCAGCCTCGGGCTAAGGTTCAGCTCCTTCAGGGTGTTATCGTTCCAAACCGGTGTAGAGGATGGTGACATTGGAGGGATCAGCCAGCCCCACTTGCCTGATACCTGGCGTCCCTGCTGCTTCTCCTGTTCCTGGAAGCGGGCGAACTGATCGGCGGCGGTATGATGATCTACAATACTGACCCCCGCCTGCTTGAAGGAATGCAGCACCGCGCGGTTCAATTCCAGCAGCGCCCGGTCTTTCCAGAGAGAGGTGTTGGTCGAGCGGTCCAGCCCGAGCAGATCCGCTACAGCCGGCAGCCGGTTATAACGGCTTGTGTCCCCAAGATTGCGTGAACCAATCTCTGTCTCCATATACCAGCCGTTAAAAGGCGCAGCAGTATAAGAAATTCCGCCGATTTCGAGCAGCATATCCGACACGACCGGTACAGAATACCAGCGCAAGCCAAGCTCCGGGAACCGTTCGATCTCGGGATGGGTCAGGGGGACCTCCTGCACCAGCGCGGGCGGAATGGCGAACCAGCGCGGTTCTTCTTCACCAATGCTGACGACCAGCGGAAGCACATCGAAGTCTCCGCCATTGCCCTGCCAGCCCAGCCTCCGGCAGACGGCAGTGAACACATCCGATGCCGGATCGCCGGCACGGGCAAGGTCCCCTTGTCCAGGGTATCCGGCATAACGGATCAGCTGGTGATTCCAGATCCGGACCCCGCTGCGGAATACCGTAATCATAGGACGGATGCGGCCGCCATTGTTCGCCTGCTGCACATGCTGCAGCAGTGCCGCCGCGACCTCCTCGGCTGTCTCCGCCTGCCGGGCATCGTTCACCTCAAGCGTGTGCCAGAACAGGCGTCCGATGCAGCGGCTGTTGTGGCGCCAGGCCATTTTTGCACCATGGGCAAGCTCTTCCTCTGTATGGTTGTAGGTACCGGATTGCTCGATTTCCTTATATATGGCCTGAATACGTTCCGCAATGAGCTGCTCCGGCTTCTCCAGCTCTGTATAGCATAGCCGGATGAAAGATTCTGCCTGCCCGGCCAGCTTTCCGTACGACTTCTCTTGTTCTCTATTATCCATCCTGCCCACTCCCGCTTCTGCTCCCGGAGGATTTCGCCTTCGGAAAATTGAATGAATTCATCATAGTAACTCCTGGAGGAATATGCAAGATGGGCTGCAAGCGGCTGATTTCAGACGAAAATCGATTATAGCCTTCCTGTTCGCCCGATCTCTGATAAGATATAGCTGATCTCCAAATGCTGTTCCTTGGATTCTAAAGCTAAACCTGAAGGAGTGACGGGACGTGAGCAAATTCGGAATGATTGCCAAATTCACCGCCAAACCAGGTGAACGTGATGCCCTTGCGGCGATTCTTCTGGAAGCTGCGGCTGCAATTGAGCAGGTTCATGAATGTGAACTGTACATCGTTAACCTCTCGGAGAGTGAGCCTGACACCCTCTGGGTCACTGAGGTATGGAGCCATGCGGAAGCCCATGCGGCTTCACTGCAGGAGGAGTCCACCCGGGCGGCCATCCAGCGGGCTAAGCCGCTGATTGCAGGTGTTGAACCCAACCGGCTGATCCCCCTTGGGGGCAAGGGACTTGGGTCCCTTAATCCGGACGCCTAAGAGATGTTTTGAACAAAAAAAGCAATAATTGCAGCCGCTTAAATAGCTGCATTATTGCTTTTTTGCTTACAGATATACTCTGTATTTCTTCCTTCGTATGAGAATTAACCCATCTCTGCCAGTCTGGCGATGATTCTTCTTTTGCGGTAGAGCATCCGGGCGGCTTCGGCCACATCCTCCAGCGCTTTGCGGTTGATATAGGCCCCGAAGAACATCCCCGCTACAGGGACAGCCTGCAGCATCTTTTTCCAGCCCCAATTGTCCCGGTACACCGTGATGACCTCCCGCCAGCCCTGAATCCTGGACACGGCAGCCTGAGTCCCGGCAGTAATATCGCCGTCGCCACCGGCCTGCAGATTAAGCTCCTTCAGGATAGTTCGCTTGCCCACAATATCCGCAGAGGCAAACTGCATCACCTTGACGGCAAATATCCGTTCTGCTTTATCTGTAGGATTGTAGCCGTAGCAGAGGCCAATCTCCTGAATGACTTTTAAGGACAGGCCCAGAATCGCAGGGATGTCTGCCGCCAGCGTGAACAATCCGCCGAATCCGGTCGTCGCTCCTTGCGCGGTGGCGACGTTCCTGCTGCTCATTGTAAGCTGCCGGGCAGCATTATCCATCACCGCCAGCGGATATGGCCCCTTCCCGGTTCCTCCAGCCGCGCGGCTCCCGGTCTCCATTAACACCCCAACCTTGCGCCCGGCTACGAGATAGTTGCCCCCATTCTGGATATAGCCTCCCAGCTCGTCGAGCAGCTTGCCCAGCTTCTCGTGAATAAACTTCGGCGTAAGCTTATCGAACAGTTTGAACGGCAGCCTGGTGATGCGGTCCCAGATCATCAACTGGTTCTGTTCCTTTTCCCACTTTATAATTTCGGCAAGCGCGGCATTCAGCTCCTCTGCAGTCTCCAGATACGGCGTGTGCCCGGCGGTTTCCGGCATCTCTAAGCCCCCCTTAATGATACTTGTTCGTTTCAATAGTACGTTCGTTGCAGGCAATTGGTTCTGTTCACTTTATTAACCCGTTTGTGGACACTTGAAAGATTAAGGGATTATAGGCTGTCAAGAACCTCATTCCACCATTATGCTCTCCTGAGCCGAATTCAAAGGTATTTCTACCTCTCATTCCACCATTTTGCTCTCCCGAGCCGGATTCAAAGGTATTTCTGCCTCTCATTCCACCATTTTGCTCGACTGAGCCGAATTCAAAGGTATTTCTACCTTTCATTCCACCATTTTGCTCTCCTGAGCCGAATTCAAAGGTATTTCTACCTTTCATTCCACCATTTTGCTCTCCTGCTCCGAATTCAAAGGTATTTCTACCTTTCATTCCACCATTTTGCTCTCCTGAGCTGGATTCAAAGGTATTTCTACCTTTTATTCCACCATTTTGCTCAACTTGGTTCCGTAGTTCATTTAGCTACTTCTGGGTTCTACAAGAATAGCTTTTGCATAACAAAAAAGCATTCCCGGATGAAACCGGAAATGCCTGAGCTTCAAATATCTACTGTTTGGTACTTCTGTTTGCTGCTTCTGCGAGAGCGAGCCTTTTTTTCTCATCAGCCAGTCTTTCCTCGGTCAGATCCACCCCGTGGCCCCCAATCGAGCCCTCCGGAGCATGGCTCACTGCCTCCTCCGCGTGCGTTAGGCTGTTCTCAGCCTGCATAAGCATCTGATCATTCGGATGGCTGAGCGCCTGGGATACAGAGTTATGCAGCGTGGTCACCGCATCCTGTGCCTGATCTACCGTACTATTGGTCCGAAGGCTGGATTCGTAATGCTTCATCTTGTCAACCGCTCCCTTCTGTCTCACTGTCCAATCCTTTTTAGGATGGATAGAACAACGGTTTTTATACATTCCATTTGTAACTCCCGCGTCAAATCACGGCTTATTGGATGGAGTTATTTTCGATTTCGGTAAAGTTTGTAATCGCTCTGTTAAATAATTCAAATTCGATTGAAACCCATTTCGCCTGGCTGTATGATGATCACAAACAACAAGAATCAATATGAAAACACAAGAAAACAAATTCATAATGTAAGGAGAAGGGCAGATGAAGAATCAAATTTACCTGGCAAGAAATAAAACGGTGTATAAAGGCAATCTGCATCTCCACACCACATGGTCTGACGGCTCACTCCCGGCAGCGGAGACTGTCCAGGTGTTCAAGGAGAAGGGCTATCATTTTATTTGCATAAGCGATCATGATGTCTATTCCAGAACGGATGAGTTCAATACGGATCAGTTCATCACGATTCCCGGAATGGAGCGGGGCGGGCTCAACCCTGTCCCTGATAAGGACCCGGGCTACCACTTCGGAGTTCTGGATGATCCCACCGCACAGCCTGTGCAGCCAAGATTTCAGCATCTGGAGAGGTTTCCGGTTCCCATTCCCTGGGAGGGGGATCAGTCCCCGCAGGTGTTGATTGATGAGATGATTGCCCATGGTAATCTGGTGATTTTCAACCATCCGGAGTGGCATCTGACGCGCTTTGAGGACATGGTCAACTACGATGGATTTTTTGCCGTTGAAATCTATAATCATGCAACGGAATGGTCTACGGTCAGCTCCTATGGAGCTGCTTATTGGGATCACGCGCTGCAGAACGGCAAACGGGTGTATGGCATCGCTGCGGACGACTCCCACGGACACGACCGGAATTGGGCGTTTCCTGAATACGGCGGCGGCTGGGTTCAGGTTCAATCGGAAGCGCTGACGCCTCATGATATTGTGACCAGTCTTAAGGCAGGCAGCTTCTATTCCAGCACAGGACCGGAGATTTACGACCTTCGGGTGGATGACGGACAGTTCATCATTGAATGCTCCCCCTGCAAATTCATTATGTTCAAAGCGTTCCCGCTCCGGGGGCCGTTTGTCGGTAATTACCAGAATGGTGAACCCCTGACGGTCGCCTCGATGCCCGTTGAACCGGAGATGCAGTATATCCGGGTGGAGTGCATTGATTTTGACGGAAATGTAGCCTGGTCCAATCCGGTGTTTGTAGCAGATTTACTGGAGGGGGACGAATAAGGATGACGCCGGTGATTTATCTGGACAACCAGAAACGCAAGTATAAAGGCAATCTTCATACACATTCTACGCGCAGCGACGGGCAGTACCCTCCCGAAATGGTGATGAACGCCTATAAGAATAACGGCTATGATTTTATGTGCTTGAGCGATCATGAAATCTATTTCAAATCAGACGCCTATGATGATGAACGCTTCATCATGATAGACGGCTACGAGATGGCTTGTGAGATGAGCAGACAGGAGACAGGCCAGCAATACCATATTCATGGACTGCTCGACCGGACGCTGCATTCGGCCCAGGAGTTCGGACATGACGAAGAGCATGCAAAGCCGGATTACGAGGACCTGGACACCATTCAAAGCTTGATCGACGACATGCGGGACAAGGGAAATCTGATTATTATGAATCATCCGGAATGGTCCAGGAATACACCGGAGGATCTATTGCGGCTGGAGGGCTATTTCGCGATCGAAATATACAACCATCAGTCGGAGCTTGATGAGGCGGTTGGATATGGGGTTCATCATTGGGACTATTTGCTGAAGCACGGCCGCAAGGTGTACGGGATTGCCTCGGACGACGCACACGGCGGTGACATCGACAGTGCGATCTCTGAATTTTTCGGCGGATGGGTGTGCGCTGAAGCGGAGAAGCTGGAGCAGCAATCCGTCATTGATGCCTTAAAAGCCGGTCAATACTATTCGTCGAACGGCCCTGAAATCTATGACCTGCGGGTACAGGATGGCTTCCTTCAGATTGAATGCTCTCCGGTCAAGTTCATCAGATTCCTTACACATCCCGGCAATGGCCGCAACATATACAGCAAGGAGGCACTTCCCGTCAGCCAGGGCTCCTACCGGATAGAGGGCAACGAGCAATATATCCGCGTGGAATGCGTGGACTTTGAGGGGAAGGTGGCCTGGTCTAATCCTATTTTCCCGGCCGACCTTCCGCACGGAGCCCTTGAATAGGGTGGACGGCTTAGAATGGCAGTTCCGCAGGGACATGAGAAAGCTTGTCCTGCCTTCGATTCTACAGATGCTAATAGGGAATTCATTCTCGCTGATCAATACACTAATGGTGGGCAGCATGGGCGATTCCGCCATAGCGGTTATGGCCGCCGCAGGTCAGATCAACTTTATTCTCGGGATGATTCTGTCCGCCATCTTCGGCATTTCTGCCTACATCACCCAATTTCATGGGAAAAACGATACCGCCAATGTGAAAAAGGCCTTTGGACTCATGCTTATCTCCAGTGTCGCTGTCAGCTTAACTGCATTCATATTAGTCTCCTGCTTCAAAGCTCCCATCCTGTCGCTATTTATCAAGGATAAGGACGTTGCTGCTTACGGCGTTCAATATGTATCCGTCATCGTATTCGTCTATCTGATCAATTCAGTTAAGGATGTATACGGAAATGCACTCGGCTCGATCGGAAAAATGAAGCTGATGCTGGTGGTTGGCATGATCGGAATGCTGGTCAATGTCCTGCTGGACTACACGCTGATCTATGGAAAGCTTGGATTTCCCAAGTTAGGCATTGTTGGAGCGGGATGGGCGACACTTGCTTCATCCATTCTCAGCGCAGGTATTTTAATAGGCTATGTTTATGGAAGGAAGTACTACGTCAACGTCACGCTGCGGGAGATCTTCTCCTTCAATTGGCCGTTTGTGAAAAGAGTCTATGCCACTACACTGCCGCTCATGTTCCATGAAGGCATGTGGTCGGTCGGGAATATGCTGTATGCGCTGGCCTTCGGTCATATTGGCGTGGCAGCGCTGGCGACTTATCAATTGGCGAACACGTTCAACGGCTACTTCATGATGGGGATCTATGGATTTGCTTATGCGGCAAAAGTAATGGTTGGCCAGAAGCTCAGCCAGGACGACAGGAACGAGGCAGTACTCTATGCCCGGAAATTCACTCGGATCGCTTTGTATTCCGCATTGGCCATGAGTGCTGGAATTCTGATTCTGAGCCCATATATTGTTCACTTATTTCCTAATCTCAGCCGTGAAGTGCAGTCGTCATTCCGTCATATCATGATCATTCAGGCAATCGTTATGGTCATGTTCTTCTTGAACAATCTATGGATTGTCGGACTGTTCAGAGCAGGCGGCGACAACCTGTATACGATGAATCTGGTCCTGGTCACCACATGGCTGATAGCCTTACCTCTAGTGTTTGCAGGAGCTTATCTATTTCACTGGCCGGTGGAATGGGTATACCTCATGTTTTCACTTGAGGAAGTATCAAAAGCATGTATCGGATTCTTCAGATACCGCTCAAATAAATGGGCACGCAACCTTGTCCATAACCTGTAGGAGGAACGATGGAACAACCCTATTTATTACTGACACCCGGTCCCCTGACGACAACCTCATCCGTTAAAGAAGTCATGTTAAAAGACTGGTGCACCTGGGATAGCGACTACAAGGATATCGTTCAGTCGATCAGAAGCAGGCTGCTTCAGCTGGGACAAGCACCCGAAGAAGAGTATACCGCAGTGCTGATACAAGGCAGCGGGACGTTCGGGGTCGAGGCGGTGATAGGCACCGCAGTGCCGGATGACGGCAAGCTGCTGATCCTCGCGAATGGTGCCTATGGCGAGCGCATCCAGGAGATTGCCCGTGTCCTTGGAATCCGGCACCGGACGCTTGAACATGCACCTGATGAGCTTCCCGGTGCAGACCAATTGGATGCCTTGCTCAAGCAGGATACCCTAATTACTCATGTAGCCTTCGTCCATTGCGAGACAACGACGGGGATTCTGAATCCGCTGGAAGCACTCGTTCAGGTAATCAAGAATCATGGCAAAATAGCCATCGTCGACGCCATGAGCAGCTTCGGCGGTACACCTATAGCGGTCGCGGAGCTCGGCATCGATTATCTGGTCAGCAGCGCGAATAAGTGTATCCAGGGCGTCCCGGGCTTCAGTTTTGTGATCAGCAGGAAGAGTGAGCTTATCAAATGCAAGGGACGAGCAAGATCGTTATCCCTGGATTTGTTCGATCAATGGCAGGTAATGGATAACGATGCAGGTAAGTGGCGCTTTACTTCCCCTACGCATGTTGTCCGGGCATTTTATCAGGCGTTGCTCGAATTGGAAGAAGAAGGCGGAGTCGAACAGCGATGTGCAAGATACACCAGGAATCAACAGACACTGGTGCGATTCATGGAGCAGGCAGGCTTTAAGGCCCATTTGCCCGCGGCTGTCCAATCCCCTTTTATCACTACTTTTGAATATCCGGATCTTACATCATTTACATTCGAAGCATTCTATCGATTTCTAAAAGAAAAGGGCTTCGTCATCTACCCCGGCAAATTAAGCAAAGCGCTTGTGTTCCGGATCGGAACCATCGGCGATGTGCACATTGAGGATATTGAAAGGTTATGCGAGGCGGCAGCTTCTTATCTAACTACCCTGCGACTGGAGAGCTGATATGACGAAAAGAGTGCAAGGAATCATTATGGACTGGGCGGGAACCACGGTGGACTATGGCTGCATGGCTCCTGTTCAAGTGTTCCTCGAGATCTTCCATTCCAAAGGAATAGAACCGACTATGGCAGAGGTGCGGGCCCCCATGGGTCTGTTGAAATGGGATCACCTGAAGGCCATGCTCGAAATGCCAAGGATCGGCAGGCTGTTCGAAGAACGCTTGGGCCGTCCTTATACAGACAGTGATGTAGACGAGATGCATGAAGCGTTCGAACCGAAGCTGCTGGGAATTCTGCACCGGTTCTCGGAGCCCATCGGGAATGTGGTGGATGTCGTCGATCAGCTGCGGCAGGAGGGCTTGAAGATCGGTGCAACCACCGGATATAACGGTACGATGATGAAGATTGTGGCAGAGCATGCGCGGGAGAAAGGCTATGCGCCGGACTATTGGGTAACGCCGGACTCGGTGAACGGCAAGGGCCGTCCTTATCCCTATATGATCTACGCCAACATGATTGAGCTGAATATGGGAATGCCGTCACAGGTCATAAAGGTTGGAGATACGGCATCCGATATGCAGGAAGCCAGAAATGCCGGTGTCTGGGCAGTGGGTGTCGTTAACGGCAGTTCGATGCTGGGCTTAACGCAAGAAGAGACTGCCGCGATGGAGCCTGCTGTTCTAAGGGAACTTGCCGAGGCTGCCACACAGCAATTTGTGAATAACGGAGCGCACTATGTGATTGACCGGATATCTGACCTGCCAGATATTATCGCACGGGTGAACCGCCGGCTAGGGGAAGGGGATATGCCTTGTGGACTTTAGAGCTAATACGAGAACGGAGGGGGATATTAATTTATCCTCAGAGCGGCGAAGCTTTCAAGAGGCCTGGCTCAGTCCCGAAACGAAGGAAGTATTAGCAGAAGACAGCCGTTATTTCCTGCACCAGTCCATGTCGACACCATGCCTCAATGTCATCACGAATGCGGAAGGCATCTATCTGGAAGATATGGACGGCCGCAAGATCATGGACTTCCACGGGAACAGCGTACATCAGGTCGGGTATAAGAACCGGTATGTTCTGGATGCAGTTATGGCCCAAATGGAAAATCTCCCTTTTCTGCCCCGCCGCTTTACCAATCCGGTAGCCATCCGGTTAGCGCAAAAGCTGGTCCAGCTGGCTCCAGGTGATTTGAACAAAGTATTATTCACACCCGGCGGAACAAGCGCAATCGGACTTGCGCTGAAGCTCGCCCGTAAGGCAACGGGCAAATTCAAGACCCTATCCACTTGGGATTCGTTCCACGGCGCGAGCCTGGATGCGATCTCCGTGGGGGGAGAAGGCGTATTCCGCAATGGAATAGGGCCGCTCTTACCGGGATCGGAGCATATGATGCCCTATAATTCCTACCGCAGTATTTTCGGAGATCACGATGATGGCACCTATTCCCTTAACTATCTGGAGTACATGCTGGAGAGAGAAGAAGATGTGGGAGCTATCCTCCTGGAGCCGGTTCGGAGTACGGACGTGCAGATTCCTCCTCAAGCCTACTTCCAGAGGCTGCGCCGGCTCTGCGATCAATACGGTGTCCTCCTCATCTTGGACGAGATTCCTACAGCCTTCGGAAGAACCGGAACAATGTTCGTTCATGAGCACTTCGGAATCGTGCCTGATATTGTAGTGATTGGCAAAGGCTTCGGTGGCGGAGTGTTTCCCATGGCCGGGATTATTGCCCGGGAAGGCCTGGATGTGGCACAGGACATATCCCTTGGACATTATACACATGAAAAGAGCTCTGTAGGCTGTGCAGCAGCACTCGCCACCATTGAATTCATTGAAAACAACGGCTTGCTGGAGCATGCCGTACAAATGGGAGCTTACCTTCAGCAGCGGCTTACAGAGATGATGCAAAGGCACGAAGCGATTGGCGATGTGCGTGTCATAGGAATGCTGGCAGGAATTGAACTGGTAACGAATAGGCACACGAAGGAAAAGGCGGTCGGACATACCGAAAAAGTGATGTATCTCTGTATGGAGAAAGGCCTGAGCTTCAAGGTATCGAGTGGAAATGTCATCACGCTTGTCCCGCCCTTAATTACGACTCAGCGACAATTGGACCAGGCATTGGCGATTATTGAGGAAGCTATCGGCATAACTTTCACCACATGAAAACAACTTTTAATGATTAAAAAACAACGAAAACAATATTAAACAACAACAAAACAAAAATAATACGTGGTTTTAATCCCAGGTTTACATGTCCCCTTTATACTAAGCTTGTACAGGAAAAAACAAGAAAATGTGAAAAGGCCATAAGGAGGACTTCGAGGAATGAAGAAGCTTGTTGTTACTGCTTTGAGTGTAGTCTTGAGCACAGGACTGTTGGCGGGATGCGGATCGGGTAACGAACCGGCAGAGGCAACATCGGCAGGTGAGGCGAAGATGAAGGAGATTCAGATTTCTGTCCGTGAGAGTACTTGGGGAGCGCGCAAGGACAACTTCATCGAGGCGGAAAAGCGCCTGAACGAAGAACTGAAGGCTGACAATGTTCATGTAAAGATCGACTGGTGGCCGGGAATCGGCGATGACGAGCTCATTCTTCAGGCCCAGGCCGGAAAAGTAGCCGATATCTTTATGAATTCCAGCGTGGATATTGGCTGGGAGCTCAATGCCGGTATCATCCGTGATGTGGATTGGGTTAAGGATTCTAAAGTATTCAAGAATGTGCCGGATTCCTATACCAATATCATGAAGTACGACGGTCACTATTATGGGGCTATTCAGGATATGGATGCTTCCCCGGTATTCATCAGCCGCAAAGCACTCGAAGGCCTCAGCTGGACGAAGGAGCAGATCGATGGCTTAAGACAGCGTGTGGACTCCGGCGACTTCACATTCGGGGATCTCGAAAAGCTGGCTGAGGAAGCGAAGCAGAAGAACCTGGTCAAGATGGGCTTTGCAGTAGAAGATACACGTTTTGAAGGCTGGAATTACGCGTTTGGCAACTACAACTATAATGTCGATGAGAATAAAATGGTGCTGACCAAAAAAACTAAAGACGTCTATGACTTCTGGGCGGATGCAGTGAAACGCGGTATTATCAACGAATCCATCGGTGATGTAGACACAGATAAGGCAGCGCCTATGTTTGTTAAAGGTGAGATTTTCGCGGAATTCGCCCGCACCGAGTTCTATCAGATGATGCGTGAAGCGAATGGCATGCAGAACGACCTTGAAGGCTTCAACACCTGGTTCAATAAGAATATCGTCTGGATTCCTATTCCCTCTGCTGAAAAGGGCGGCAAACCTGTATCCTACAGTAACCCGGCTATGATCTACGTGGGGCCAACAGTTGATGACGAGAAGATGCCGTATGTCCAAAGATTGATCGAGCACGTACTTGATCCGGACCTGCAAATCAATCACACGCTGGTCAGCGGTAAACTGCCGGTAACACCGGAAGCGCAAGAAGACAAACGCTTTAAGGAAATGGACTTCTATAAGGATCATGCATACCTGCTCGAATTCACGAAGACCCGTCCGGCTCAACCGGATTACGCAACCTATACCAAATCCTACATTTTGGGTGTGGATGCCATCCTGACCAAAGGCCAATCCGCAGAACAGGCATACGAGTTGTTCCAGAAGGATGCGAAGCAGAACGTACCTTCCGATCATCTCATCATTGAACAATAACAGCCTGGGATTCACTCTACGGGAAACGGATACCGTCCTTTGTAGGACTGCGTAGCCGTTTCCTCTTGTTCCATATTATGAAGGCGGGTGAAGGATCGGCATGGATCACACTACAGTTCAACCTATCTACAAAAAACCGTTTAAAAAGAAGATGTACCCTTATTTCTTCATCATGCCGTTCGCGGCATTGGTTCTTGTTTTCTTTGTCTTGCCGGCCATCGCAACGATCGCCATGTCCTTCACGGATTTGAATGCGTCGATGAAGCCGAAATTCGTAGGATTTGAAAATTTCACAAGAGTATTCTCAGACTATAATCTTCCGGCTATTTTATGGAATACGGCTATTTTCTCCATCCTGTCCTTATCGGTCTCCCTGCTCTTTGCTCTGATTATATCCATTGCCACCCAGTACTTCCTCAAGGGAAAAATTACGGCTGTCATCTACAGAGTGCTGTGGCTCATTCCCAGTATTATCCCCGCTGTCGTCTATGTTACCTTCTGGAAGTATATCTTTGATCCTACGGAGGGTGGCCTAATCAACCGCATCCTGCTTCAACTGGGGGTAGAGTCCGATCCCGTATCCTGGTTCTCCAAGGCCGCAATGGGAATTGTCATCCTAGCAACTGTCGTGTCCACGATATCCGGCGGTATGATTCTCTTGTCCGCAGCGATCAACTCGATACCCGAGGACTTATACAAAGCGGCAAGAGTAGACGGCGCAAGCGAGAAATCCGTCATTATGAAAATCATTTTGCCCACCTTAAAGTGGCCGTTAATGTATATTACCATCTCGGAGCTGATCGGCTTTGTATCCTCCTATTTCTTTATCATGCTACTTACAAACGGCGGTCCGATGAGAGATACGACAACCTTGTCCCTGTACGCTTACCAGCAGGCCTTCAATCTGAAATATTATGGCTATGGAGCAGCGGTGTCGCTGATTGTTGTAATTATCTCTTTTATCCTAACGCTACTCTTCTTGCGGTTATTTGATTTTGACCAAATGATCAAACCTTCAAGAATTGAAGACTAATCCGGGAAGGCGGCAGTCTGATGTCAACCAGTACGCTTAAAAAGTTGCTAGTGCACACCTACATGACATTATTTACGTTGCCGATTATCGCAATGATTATCTGGTATTTCCTGGCAGCTACGATGAATTTTACGACAGGGCAGTTTTCAATGGACAACTTTTCCTTCTTCACAGAGCCTGTTGAATATGCCGGGGTGAAGCTCCCCTTAATATGGCCTATTGTACTTAATACCCTTGTGTATTCCTTTTTGATTGTCCTGATCGAAGTCTGCATCTCTGTACCGACGGCATACGCCTTCTCCAGGCTGGACTTCAAAGGAAGAGTATCTGCGATGAAATTTCTGTTTCTGATGAGATCTTTCCCGGGGATCACACTAATTATCGCGACCTTTTTCATCCTCGTTCAAATGAATCTGGTCAATACGTATACGGGTGTATTATTGGTCGCGGTTACCGGTTCCCTTCCAGGGCGGGTCTACATTATGAAGGGGTTCTTTGACGAGGTGCCCTGGGATATTGAGTGGGCGGCCATGGTCGATGGATGTACCCGTTATCGGGCGTTCAAGAAAGTACTTGTTCCCTTCGTGCTGCCCGGGATTGGCGCTATCTCTGTATTTTCCTTTCTCGGAGCTTACGGTGAATGGTTCCTGTTTAAGCTGCTTATTTTCAATGACGATATGCTTACACTGGCCGGCTACTTGTCCAAGCTAGTAACCAAAGAGGATCAGATTATGAACTATGGCCTCATTACAGCGATTGGATTGTTCTACACACTCCCCATCATTCTGTTCTACATTTTCACCCAGAAGATATTCATGAAGGTCAACTTGGGAGGGGCTAAGCAAGTATGATTACCTTAAAAAATATTGTAAAAGAATACGACGGCAAGCAAGACAGCGGCAGAGCGGTAGACGGCCTGAATCTTGAGATTAACAAAGGCGAATTCGTAGCGCTGCTCGGTCCCTCCGGATGCGGAAAGACGACGACACTGATGATGCTCGCGGGGCTGCTGAAGCCGACTTCGGGAGAGATTCACTTTAACGGAAAACTGGTCAATCATGTGGAGCCGAAGGACCGCAATATAGGCATGGTGTTTCAGTCCTATGCGCTTTATCCCCATCTCTCTGTCAGAGACAATATCGCTTTTCCGCTAAGAGAACGGAAGATCCCCAAGCAGGAAGCGTATGAACGGGCCAAAGAAACGAGTAAAATCCTGCAAATTGATCACTTGCTTGACCGCAAGCCCTCACAATTGTCCGGTGGACAACAGCAGCGGGTAGCTATGGCCCGGGCACTCTCCAAAAATCCTGAAATCTTATTGCTGGATGAACCCATGTCCAATTTGGACGCACGCCTGAAGCTGGATGTCCGGGACGAGATCCGCAAGATTCAACGGAATTTGGGAGTGACCACCATTATTGTGACTCATGATCAGGAAGAGGCGCTGGCCATATCCGACCGGGTCGCCATTCTGAACGGCGGCCAGATTCAGCAATACGCGCCTCCACATGAATTATTCAACCATCCGGTGAATCTTTTCGTAGCCAGCTTTCTGGGCAACCCGCCGATGAACCTTGTTCAAGGAGAGCTCAGAGAGATGAACGGCGACCAGGTAGTCGTTACGGAAGGCTTCGAATATCTGTTGCCGGCTGACCGGAGACTGGATAAAGAGCATATGGGGAAATCCGTTAAGTTCGGGATCAGGCCGCATGATATCGCGATTTGCTCTCCGACCGATCATCAGAAGATTAGAATGAAGGTTGATCTGGTTGAGCACCTGGGCAGCGGCAAGCTGGTCAAAGTGATTGACCCGTTAGGGAAGCTGGATACGATGATCCGGCTGTTGACCGGCAATGAGGCGGAGATTGAGTCTGGTGATGAAGTGTACATCAAATTCAAAGAGAACAAATTCCATCTGTTCGATATGAACGATAACGGCCGCAATTTATTGCAATATAAATAGAAGACGAGTGCTTGAGGATGTTATGAATGCCCTTTATTATTGAATGAAGAGCCGATATAATAATAGTTCATAACGTGAAGGGGGTAGGGTAGGGTGTCTCTTGCCAGCGAAGAAAGAAAAGAGACGATCATGACTCTCCTGAATGAGAGAGGTAAAGTGATCGCAAACGAGCTCTCTTTGCTGTTCGAAGTGTCCACTGAAACGATCCGCAGAGACCTCGACGAGCTAGAGAAAGAGAATAAATTGAAAAAGGTATATGGCGGTGCGGTTAAATTCAAGGTTGAAGTGGAGCCTCCTCTTCTCGAAAGAGAGGCCGTTCATGTTGAAGCTAAACGTAAAATTGGCATCCTGGCCGCAGGACTCATTGAGGACAATGATGTGATTGTGGTGGATGAAGGAAGCACAGCGCTGCAAATCATTCATTGCCTGGAAGGCAAGCAGCATTTGACCATCTTAACGAATTCCGTGCCTGCCCTCATGCTGCTCATTGAATTTCAAAAACGCGGGACGTTCAACGGGAAGCTTATCTTTATTGGCGGTGAAGTAAGCGCCAAGCATCTCCGGGTATCCGGCCCGATCGCTGAGAAGGTTCTGGAAGGTTTCTATGTGAATAAATCCTTTGTCTCCGTTGATGGTGTCTCCTTGGAGAACGGCATCACAAGCTATGATTACGAGAAGGCTGTATTCACAAGACAAATGATCCGCAACTCAGAGATGGCAATCGTGGTCGCCGACTCCTCTAAGATTGATAAGCGTACCGTAGCCAAAATAGCCGATCTGGATGAAATCCACATGATCGTAACGGATCAGGCGCCTTCACCCAAGTGGAAGGCGCCGTTACAGAAAATGGCTGTACAGTGGATTTATCCCCAAGGTGAAATCTAAACCAGGAACATGGCGACGATCGTAGTCGCCATAAGGCCGAGCAAGACCGGCTTCAGGTTGCGCCGGGCCAGCTCAAAGGGGCTGACGCCGCAGATGGCAGCCGCAGGAATAAGCGCCCACGGAATCAGGGTGCCGCCGCCGACCCAGATGGCGGCCACCTGTCCCAGGGCGGTCAGCGTCGCCGCGCCGGAATGGATGGCGGCGGCGAACAGCTGGGCAATCGAGCCGGCCAGCGAGATGCCGGAGAAGCCGGAGCCGTCGAGGCCGGTGATCGCACCGATCGCCGTCATCGTCACGGCTCCCACTGCGCCGTTCAGCGGCACGTGATCCGCGAGGGCTACGCCCAGATCGTTCACGATGCCGTGTGAGCCATTCGGCAGCACCTTGCCGAACAGCTCAGTGAACGCCGAATCGCCTAGATAGAAAAAAGCAGCGATGGGAATCACCGGTCCAAACACCCTGAAACCAAAGGTGAAGCCTTCAATCAGGTAAGCAGTGATTTTCTCCAGCCCCTGATTACGGTGGGCCATCAGTGTAACCGAGATTAGAATCAGTACAGCAGTGCCGCCCACCAGTGCTGTGGCATCCCCGCCTTGCAGGCCCAGCGCGAACATCACCGCCACGTCGAGCAGGAAGAGCAGCGGGATGGCGATAGCCAGCGCTTGCCGGAGCCGGGCGTCCAGCAGAACCGGCCGTTCCTCCCCGCCTTCACTCTCCGGCCCCCTCAGCTTGCCCGTGCTGCCCTTAAGGGGAATCAGGCCATCTCTCCATGTACCGTTCCTCTGGTCGCGGCGCATCATCCAGAATGCCGCAACGGTGGTTACCAGCCCCATCACAAGAACCAGCGGGATACTCGCTTCCATCACACTAGATACCGGAAGACCGGCAGCATCTGCGGTGAGCTTCGGAGCGCCCTGAATAATATAATCTCCGGACAATGCTATCCCGTGACCGAACAGGTTCATGGCTACAGCGGCCCCAAGTGCAGGTAACCCCACCCGCAGAGCCACTGGCAGCAGCACCGCCCCCACCAGCGCAACAGCAGGCGAAGGCCAGAAGAAGAAAGAGGTTACCATCATAATAAGTCCAATGCCCCAATAAGCCATTGCCGGTGTACGAATAAACCGGGTAAGCGGGGCAACCATGGTCTCGTTAATGCCAGTAATCATTAGAATCCGGCTCATCGCTACAATAATAGATATAATCATTATGGTCCCTAACAGCTCTTTGGTCGCATAGACAAAAGCGTTGAAAATTCCTGATACCGAGCCGCTGAGCGTCTCTGTAGCAAACAAACCCAAAGCAAAAATCCCGGCCACACAGATCATCGTCGTATCACGCCGCCGGATCAGCAGCACAATAATGAACACAATAAAAACCAGGTAAACCCAGTGTATCGCCGTAAGCTGAATGCCCATTATTGCATACGCCCTCTCTTCACCCTGCCAGGTTGGTGCTATATGCTATGCAGGAGAATAGGCGGTTGTTCGTTTGAGCCTTTTACAGCAATTTGTTGGATCTTCTGGCCCTCATCAGCTGAATCTGGTGCAAGAAGTCATGTGCTGCTACCCCGTCTACCGGGTTCGGTGCGGATTCTGCCCCCTGCAGCGAGGCTTCCGAAGCAGACAGCAGCTTTCTCGATAAAATGGGGAGCGCCGACTCCCAGGCATGCCGCCTCTCCGCTGCCGCGCTTGTCTCCTCTGTCTGTTCTTTCAGGTTTTCCGCATCCTTAAGTTTGCTGATCCCCGCTCCCTTCGGGCTGGCCCATAGAGAACCTACGGTAACCGTACCGTCCGTGTGAATAATCAGACTATGGCTCAAGGTTTTCCCTCCACTTAGCTGCTGCAGCGGGTTCGGGCTCCTCTTATCCGTATGAATGTGCTGATCGATGGTCCCATACACTTTATTCCGCAGGGCAGAGTCTTTGGCCATCTGCTGAAGAATGTTTGGCGCAATGATCATTTCCTGGCCGCCACTTATACCGGAATGCTCCGGCTCTTGATCGTCTGGGGAAACGGTCTGAATACGCACTTTAATCCCATATTTCCGCTTGATCCGCTCCGCCTGATCCTGCGTTGCCGCATTGACTGCTGCCAGGGTTTCATTAAAACTGAGTGCAGAAACCGGGGTAGACGGGTGGAACTCCTGCTGCTGTGGAGGCCGGGTCAAAGAAACGCCCTGGATTCCCGTAATAGGAATATACATACTGCCTTCCTCCTTGGTTCATAATGTTCAAGTTATCCTATTTATCGGCTGGAACTGACCAATTTCTTATAAAGGTCTGCAGACGCAAAAGAGGGAGCCGCCGGCTCCCCCTTCCTTTGAACGTTACTTCTTATTTAGCCACCACACCTGCTGCAGCATCCTCTCCGCCCAAACGGCCGGAGGTGAAGGAATAGCCCAGACCCACGCCGTTGCCGACATAAGTATCATTGAACAATACACCCTCGGATTCGAGTCCAACCGCATATAACCCCTTGATTGGCACACGTTTGTCATTCAGTACCTGGAACTTGGTATTGACCAGCAATCCGCCAACCGAACCCAGATTGTTGACTTCGGCGATGATTGCATAGTATGGACCGCTGTCTCCCATAGGCACCAGGTATTCCTTCGCTTTGCCGAACTCCGTATCCACACCGGTTTTCGTTGCTTCCTGATACTGTTTGAAGTCATTGGCAAAGACCTCTGCATCCAGCCCGGCTTTTTGAGCCAATTCTTCAATGGTGCTGCCTTTATAGCCGTCGCCGTTTGCGACCATGGATTCGAATACTTTATCCGCATCCTTCCATGGCGTGTCCAGCTTGAACTGATCTGCAAAAGAAGCATAGAATTCAGGCGGCATTCCCGGCAGAGCAGGCGCTTTTACACCGTTCATCCCTTTAGCCTTCAAGGCATCTATCTGCGCTTGCGAGACAATAACCAAATGATACGCTCCGTTAAAAGCACTTGTGTTGGCAGCGGCTACCGAGGTGAGCGTAGCGGCCTCGTCTCTGAATCTTGCTCCGGAAGGACCGACATTCATCAATGTAGGCAGGTAAGAGAGCATCAACGGGTAGCTGGCTTCAAACGGCTTATACTCCGTCTTCAGCTTCTCGGTAGCTCTAGCCAGGGTCTGATGCAGCATTTGGCCGCCGAAATTATCGGGAACCTTAGCTCCGGCATCCCAGGACATCTGCAGCCCTTCGCCGATATTCTGGCCCAGCCCCCCGTTGACGCCTTCGAAGCCGAACGCTTCCTTAACCATTTCCTTGTTGCCGGCATACCCTCCGGTTGCCATGATGATGCTTTTTCCGGTAATCTCAAGCGTGGTGCCGTCGGCTTTCTCAGCAACTACACCGGTCACCTCACCGTTAGCGCCTGTAATCAGCTTCTTGGCGGTCGTTTCGGTAATCACCTGTCCGCCGCCCTTCTCTACTGAAGCTGCCAGCATCGCCCGCAGTGTGGGCTGGCGTGTTTCGTAGGCCGGAAGCATATGCAGCTGTTCTCCTGCGAAGTTGATAAAGGTTGTTTTGTAGCCCTTCTTGTTCAGCCAATCATAGGTTTCACCGGACTTGGTTACATACTGGCGGATTGCCGCCGCATCGACTCTCCAGTGGTTATTTACGATCCAGTCGGCGATTTCCTTCTCCACATTGACCTTTAATCCGCTGCTTACAGCTGCCGAAGAGTTGTAGAATTTACCCGCCCAGGACAGGTTGCTTGCTCCGCCAATGGTAGCTGTTTTCTCAATAATAATGACCTTGGCACCTTTATCTGCTGCGGATACCGCTGCCGAGACACCGGATGCTCCGGCGCCTACAACGACAACATCGGCCGACAACTGCTCGGTTTTGCCTTCACCGGCTTTGGCTACGGTTCTGGATTTGAACGCCTCTACGTTGCCGCCTGCCTGCTTCACTGCATCTTCTACAGCGGTCAGAATGGCTGTGCTGGATTCAGAAGCCCCGCTGACAGCATCAATCGCGAGCGTCTGGCCTGCGATGATCTCATCCTTGATCTTGTTGATGGCTTCCACGCCAATTCCTGCGGTTTCCTTCTGGCTGAGCACCTGAATATCGGTGATCTTGGACTGTGCATCCAGGGTAACCTCTACCTGGATTTTGCCGTCTTTGCCATCAGCCTCCGCCTTATAGGTTCCTGCTTTAAAAGAAGCCGGCACCTCGTTATCATTCGCTGCCTGCTGCGTCGCCTCGGGCGATGCAGACGGCTTCACGGAAGCGGCCGGCTCGGCAGCATTATTGCCGCTGCAGCCGCTGATCAGCGACAGAATGAGGACGAGACACACGGATAACATGAACATTTTGCTCTGTGCTTGCTTGCGCATTGGTTTTCCCCCTGTGTGGTTGGTTGGTGGCCCCTTTCTCTCTGGAAGGGCCACCGAATACACACAGAGTGTAAACCTTGGTGCGGCACCAAGGTCAATGAATGTTATGTGAAATTTTTCTCAAATGGAATATTGATCTCCAGATAGGTTTTGGTGCCTCTGCCCATTCGTTCCGTGAACAGGATTTTGCCGTGGATATCCCCGGTGATATGGTAGCCCTCTGCCCTGATATAATCCAGCATGAACTGAAAGGTCTCCCGTCCCAGATCCTCCTCATAAGAGCTGGCAATGACTGCGGAGATACAGGTGGACGGCTCGATATACTCTACGGTCCCATTCATGCACAGCTCCAGCTTCCGCTGATCCTCCTCCAGCAAGGCGAGCCCCCAGCTGTATTCCAGCTCTGCTGTCCCCATAATATTCTCCGAATTTTCAATTCTGAAGGTATAGAACGTAAAGGGAAGCAGCTCCATCCAAGCCTGCACCGTCCGCTTCAGGCACTCCTTCTGCAGCAGCTGATTCTTATCCGTCTGCTGGATGCGGTACATGCCCGGCACCTCTTTGATCCGGCAGGTATAAAAGGAGTCGCCCATCCGGCTCAGGTCTGCATGAATCTCGCTGATCTTCTCCAGCAGCATAACACTGCGCCTGATTTCCTCTTCCAACTGCTGCTGCGCGGCGGCAATAGACTGTATGACCTCCTCCGCAGGCGCGTCATTGATCAGCCCGGCTACATCCTGCAGCGGAATCTGCATACTCCGGTACCACCGGCTCGACAATAAGTTTCTGGCATCCAAATCACTGAAATAACGGTAGTTGTTGTGCTGATCTTTCATCGGGTGCACGATATCATGCTTCTCATAGAGCCGCAAGGTATCCGCCGTTACACCCAGAATCGAGGCAAATTCTCCGATAGAATATTTCATAAAAAGCCCCCCAGCTTCAATATCTATCTTTCCCTGTCATTTATGATAGAGGGTTTTGATGGGGGGCTTTGTGGTTTTTGTCACATCAATGGTTCAGCCAGCATTCATACAGTCAGCATGTCCGCTACTGTACCCGTCCCTCATTCAGCAGACCAACGGCTTTCTCTATACGCCGCTGGCGGGTCTCTGCGGTTTTGGCACTCTCGACGGAGAGGACCAGTCTCCGCCTGTTGCTGTAGGATAATCCGTCAAAAAAGAGTTTTGCCGCCGGCTCACGGTCTATCGCATCACGGAAATCAGCAGGCACCGTAAGCTCACGCGGCTCTGTATCCAGCTCCAGCTCCACTTCAATTTCATCTCCGCTGCTTACTCCTGCGCCTTGACGGTGTTCTGCACTCAGCGGAATCAAAAACTGGCCGCCCATCACAGCAATCGTACTGGCATATGTGTATTCTCCAATCTTCACCTTAACGGCAGGCTTCTTACTGGTCCCGAGTCCCGCCACCACCTCTTCGGGAACCGGAATGCCTGTCGCTGTTTTCCCGCTCAGTTGAACAATAGCCTGAAATTTCATCATGATTACCTCCTGTCAGAGAGCCAAGCTCTGTATATCATCATTGTAGTGGGAGATCTGGCGCTTTTCCAGTCGCTCCGCACACCAGGATCGTTTATACTAAAGGATACTAGTTAATATGATTGGGGAGGAAACCTCATGAATCTGGCGGAAAAAGTAGCAAGCCTCCCTTTGTCTCCAGGGGTCTACCTGATGAAGGACAGTCTGGGCCATATCATCTATGTCGGCAAAGCCAAACAGCTGAAGAAACGGGTCCAATCCTACTTTTACAATGCCAAGGGCCATTCTCCGAAAGTGAAACAACTGGTCCGGAACATCCGGGATCTCGATTACAAGCTGACCGATACGGAATTTGAAGCCTTCATGCTGGAGTGCCAGCTGATTAAGGAAATCAAGCCCATGTATAATAAAAAGATGAAAAACCCGCTCGCCTACAGCTATATTGCCATTCGCACGGATACAGCCTACCGGCAGCTGGCGGTGACCTATGATCCTGCAGAATACGGGGACAGCCTGTATTTCGGCCCATATACCAGCAGAAGCACCGTCGAACGGGCAATACAGGGGATCAAGGAAAGTCAGAAGATCCTCTGCAGCGCACCCCACGCCAAAAACACACTCTGCCTTAATCACTCGCTTGGGTTATGCATTGGCATGTGCGGAGGCGGGGAGGCACTGGCCCGGTACGAGGAGATTATCCACCGTGTGGTCGGACTGCTGAACGGGAACGACCTGCGAATTCTAGAAGACATGCAGCGGCGGATGAATCAGGCAGCCGGGAATTTTGAGTTCGAGACCGCCGCCAAATACCGCGATTATTGTACAGCCGTCAGCTCTCTGCTCCAGAAAGAGAAAGTAATTGGCTTTACCGAGCAGAATAAGAATATTGTAGTGCTTGAGCCCATACATGAGCAGGAACTCAAGCTGATCCTGATCCGGGGCAGTGAGATTCTTGACCGGACCCGGCTGAACACCGGTCAGATGAGCGAAGAGTTGCTGCATACGGTCATCCAATCCGCCATTAGCAGCAGCTTCAGCAAACCGGCGGGCGGGAAGCCGGACGCAATCAGCCGGCATAAGCTGGACGAAGCCCAGATTATCTACAGCTATCTGGCGGGAAGCTCCGGCAACTATTCTATTATTCCTCAGGAATGGCTGGAGACTCCAGATCGCGCGGCTCTTACTGAGGCGGTCAGTGAACTGGTCAAAGGATATTTTAAGGATGCCCCCAGCTAAACCGCTGTCAGGAATTCCGCACAAAAAGAGGCTTCCGCTTACGGTCCATCGACCGTAAGCGGAAGCCTCTTTCTCATGACAGGACGAGCCTTGTATACTTACCCGGCCCGGCTTCCGGCGGAGTAAAGCCGCCGGACTCTGTCTTATGCCTTAACGCCGAGCAAATCACTTACACCTTCACTTAGCGGTGTAAGCGGGCGCTCCAGCAGCTTCACGAAATCGCTGCTGGCAATATCGAGTGCGCCTTCGCGGATCGCACGTTGAATGCCGACTACAATTGGAAGCGCGCCTTCCGGCACTCCGGCTTTTGCCATAATGTCAGCATAAGTGGCATCATCCACCTGCTGTACTTGAACTTCCTTGCCCAGCACCCCGCCGACAACCGCCGCCAGTTCAGCCTGTGTTGCAGGTTGACCGGACAATTCATATACAGTATTCGCATGGCCTTCGCCTGCCAGTACAGCCGCAGCTGCTTCTGCATAATCGCGGCGCGTAGCCCAGCCCACCTTGCCTTCACCAGCAGAGGTCAGCCATGGCGCTCCGGCTTGAACCGCCTGGATCGTGCCAATCTCATTCTCCAGATACCAGTTATTCCGCAGGAAGGAGTATGAAATCCCGGACTCACGGATGAATTGTTCCGTAGCTTTGTGTACAGGTGCCAGGAACAGCGTGCTGCTGTCTGCATGGCCGACACTGGTGTAGACGATGAAGCTGACACCCGCACGTACAGCGGCATCAACGGCAGCCTTGTGCTGGCGAATCCGTGTGTCGTTGTCGCCATCCGCAGATACGATCAGCAGCCGGTCCACACCGGCAAAGGCCTTATCCAGAGTCTCAGGCTGGTCAAAATCACCATGACGTACATCTACTCCAAGCGCGCGGAGATGTTCCGCTTTCTCCGGATTTCTAACACTGACCACCAGGTTCTCTGCCGCTACCGACTTCAGCAAAGCTTCTGCCACAATGGAACCGAAATGTCCTGTTGCTCCTGTTAATGCAATCTTCATTGTCTATTCCTCCTAAGTAATTGAGTTGTATCGTAGAGCCCGCTGTATACCGACAGTGCAGCGGATTTTTCTTCCTGTAACTAATATAGTTACATGTCGAGAAAATGTCAAACAAAAAAACGGCCCGCTCAGAGCCGCCTCCCTGTTCTGCTTCAACTTGATGTCCTGCAGAGCGGAACACGCCCGGACATTTGTTAGCATTGCCGGTTTTTGCTATTCTTAATGAAAATAGAAATGATCTGTTATCAGAAAGGTTCTGCGCCATGTCAAAACCAAGAGCAAGCATTTATCAGCGCTATATTCCTGCCGTCACTCCCCCGCCTGAGTTCAGCGGCTCTGCCTACTGGCTGATCTTCCATTCCGGCAAGCTGCTGGTTACCGAAACGGAAGAGGGCACTGCCATTCCGCTTGTCCCATCCCTTGAACAGCTGTCCATGGCCCCTGTAAGGACCCTGTATCTCGGAACCTGGGAAGATATCCCCTGCTTTACCGCAGAGGTCCCGGCAGAGTCACTTGAACCCGAAGGCATGGCCTTCCGTCCGCTGCGCTCCCTGTATGAGCCGCTGGATGAGGATCTGTTCCATCTCGCAGGCAGGGGCATTCAAATGCTGGCCTGGGATGAAACCCACCAGTTCTGCGGCAGATGCGGCACTGCTACCGAGCTGTCGCAGGCCGAGCATTCCCGCAGCTGTCCGTCCTGCGGACTGGTCAGCTATCCCCGGATTGCCCCAGCGGTCATTACCGCGATTCTTAAGGACAACCGGATTCTGCTCGCACACTCACCGCATTTTGTGAACAATATGTACGGGCTGATTGCCGGATTCGTCGAGCCCGGCGAGACGCTGGAGGATTGCGTACAGCGCGAGACCATGGAGGAGGTCGGCATCAGGGTCAAGAACATCCGCTACTTCGCCAGCCAGCAGTGGCCTTTCCCCCATTCTCTGATGGTTGGCTTTCTGGCCGATTATGAGAGTGGAGACATATCGGTGGACGGTGAAGAGCTGGATCACGCCGACTGGTTCGCACTGGACCAGCTGCCTGTCATTCCGCCCCCTATCAGCATTGCCCGCAAGCTGATTGACTGGGTGGTCGAGAACCATTCCTGAGACCATGCAGAAGCAGAAACGGATACCCTCATACAGGAAGGTATCCGTTTCTGCTTCAACTCTTTACTAACGGGCTGTCTTGAAAAACTGATAGATCCGTTCCAGCTTGCGGGCATGCTTGCCCCGCTTACTCTCCATGCTTCCGAACTCAAAGAACTTCACCCTGCGGATGCCTACGTAATTTAACAATGCCTTGCGCATTAACACCTTGTGCGCGTTATGTAGCCACAACAGCGGGTAATGGGTCGGTCCCTGCATCGTGGAGATGCACACTGCCGACTTCCCCTTCAGCAGGCCCTCCGGTACCAGTCCTCCCTTATCCTGATAGGCGAACCCCGAAGCGAACATCTTATCAATATAGCCCAGCAGCATGGCCGGAGGCCGGCCCCACCAGATCGGATAGACGAACACGATTTGATCCGCCCACAGCAGCTGCTCCCTGTATTTAGCCAGAGCGGGGTCCGTGTGCATATCCCTCCTGCGCTTATGTTCACCAAAGACCAGCACAGGATCAAATCCCTCCTCATACAAATCAAGCACCTGAATCTCTGCCGCCTGTGCATTCTCCCGGCTTCCCCGGAGTACCTCCTGTAGAAATGCATAGCTTAGACTCTGATGATTCGGATGTGTATAGATTACCAATGTGTTCATTCTGCCACCTCTTTAATTATCATTTGATAAGTAAATCGTAGCATCTGTGTATATTGTTGTCAAATGATAATTGTTTTTTGATAATGTTTTTGCTAAGGTTCATGTAGAGGTGATCTTCATGGACAACAACAGCCTATTTCAGAAATTCGTTGCATTTACAACTTCCGTCCACCAAATAACCAGTGAAATAAGCAAAGATGTGAAATCGGAGTCCCTGACTCCCTTACAATATAAAATCCTTGAATATATTGCTGTCAGCCAGCCGGTAACCCTTAGCGAAATCAGCGATTGCATGCATATGTCGATGCCGAACACGAGCCGTGAGCTGAAGAAGCTGGGCGAGAAGCAGCTGTGTGACAAAATCACCGACCCGGCCGACCGCCGCAAGCAGGGCATTACCCTCTCCGCTGCCGGAAAAGCGATGATGAATGAAGCCTTTCAGTATATCGCTGTCCGGTTCACGGAACGGATAGGAAGCGTTACGGACCAGGAACGTAAAGAGATCGAGCGGGCGCTCGATCTCTTGCAGCAGAAGGTATTTTATTAAGGCGGTTCTGCATGGAACCAATAATTATTTTACCGGAATACTCTTCGCGGGACGCTCAACCGGAGCTTCCTTGCGTTTGATAAAGAAGGCCAGGATCAGCGCGAGCACGGCACTACCGGCGGTTACCATTGAAGCCACATTCATCCCGTGAATTAAGCTGTGGACATCACTCGTCTTGCCCAGTCCGCCGCCGCTATAGGTCATTATAGTCACAAGCAGCGCTGTTCCGATGGAACCGGCTACTGTCCGCAGCGTGGTGTTAACGGGAATTCCATGCCGGATCAGATCAGGCGCCAGTGAATTCATACCGCTGGTTACAACAGGAAGCAGGGTCAGGCTGACTCCGATCATGCGTAAGGAATAGCCGATCATCAAAAAGGCATACGAGGTGTGCTCCGTTAAATTAGAGAACAGCAGGGCGGAAACTACCGTTAAGCTAAGCCCTATGATGACCAGCATCCGGGCGCCCATTTTATCAAACAGCTTCCCCGCTACAGGTGACATCACTCCCATAAGAATTGCACCGGGGAGCAGCATCAGACCCGATTTGAGCGCGGTATACCCAAGCATGGTCTGCATATAGATCGGCAGCAGAAGCTGGGCACTCAGCATGATAATCATAAGGATCATACTGATTGCTGTAGCCAAGGTGAACGAGGGGCTTGTGAATACTCTTAATTCCAGCAAAGGATTATCCATGGTCAACTGCCGCCATACGAACAGGCCAAGCGCGATGCATCCGATTCCCAGGGAAATCAGCACTTCTGTGCTCCCCCACCCCTTACTGCCGGAGACGCTGAATCCATATAATACGCCGCCGAACCCAAGAGATGACAGCGCCATGGATAATGCATCGATTCTGCTCTTCACCTGCCGGGTAACATTCTTAATCAACCATAAGCCGGCGATGGTAATCAACAAAGCGAAAGGAAACAGAATATAGAACAACAAGCGCCAGGAATGGTCCTGTACAAGCCAGCCGTTCAACACGGGTCCGATGGCCGGAGCGAAATTAATCGCAAGCCCGATCATTCCCATCGTGAACCCCCTTTTACCGACCGGAATCAGGATGAAGGCCAACGTCTGCACCAAAGGAAGCATAATCCCCACCCCGACCGCCTGCACTATTCTTCCGGTAAGCAACAGACCGAAGTTCGGCGATACCGCACACAGGAGCGTTCCCGCAGTAAGCAGGCCCATGGCGAAGACAAAAACCTGTTTGGTTGTAAATCTCTGAATAAGAAACGCGGTAATCGGAACCACAATGCCTGTAACCAGTGCAAAAGCTGTCGTAAGCCATTGCGCTGTGCTTGTGGATAGCTGGAAATCCCCCATAATATTCGGAAGTGCTGTGTTAAGCGCGGATTGATTCAGCAGCCCCACCATCGCCCCGATAATTAATATAGCCATGATTAGAATAGTTCCCTTTGGTACCTTCTCCATTCTCTTTCCCTCCATTACTAAAATTATATAAATCCGCTTGCTTACGTTTGATCGGCATACCGCCACCAGGCGAGTGTACCCGCTATGCCAATGCCGCCAGTGAGATAAGGAAGCAGCCAGCTTAGAAGCTCTATATGTGAACTCTCGTCTCCTGAAGCACCGCTGAGTATACCGGGAACTGCCCAAGGAATATATTCTGCAAGCCCAACGCCACCGCCAAACTGGGCAATCACAATGGTAAGCACAACAAATCCCAAGGGAGACAGATAACCGCGCCCTACACTAGCCATCCAGGCCACGGGGATACTTAGGCAGATAACCATGAGAGAGAGCAGTCCGTATCCTCTGAAGCCATGAGCGATGGCTCCAAGGCTCCAGCCCTCTAACTGGACCAGCCATGCGGTTACGCAGCCGGCAATGAACATAATCACTGCCAGGACTGCACACAGTGCAGCGGCAACGATCAATTTGGCTGCGGCTACTCCGTACCGGGACAACGGCAATGCCAGCAAATCCTTGACCGTACGGTCGGTATACTCCCGTCCGAACATCCAGCTGAACACAAATCCGAATCCGATGAGCCCCCCCATGGATATCACAATGCCAAGCTCCTTCATGAATCCCTGCATATTGATTTCTCCCTCAAAGGCGTCCTGGGAGCCAAGCCACCCGGAGAAAATCAGCCCAATCATCACTGGCAGCAGTATGCTGGCGGTGAGTGAAATCCACAACAATCTGGATCGGCGAAGCTTCAAAATTTCCACCCAAAGGGCAGATAGCCATTGATTCATCCTTTCATTCCTCCCTCAGCCTCGATCATTCTAAGAAAATAAGCTTCTAAATCCTCTTCCTCCACCTGAATCAGCGTGGGCGGCATATCCGCGTACGCAAGCAGCTTGGAGATCTGGTCCGGGTGGGCTATGGCGCGCTTGTCGATAATCATTAGCGGGCCAGCTTCGGTCGGCCTGACATCATAGCCTGCCTGGAGCAGCCTCATCCGGCCCGCTTCGGGGTCACGGGTCTGCACAAGCAGACGTTTGCGGAGTACATGCTGCAGCTCCTTAACATCCGTCTCCTGCAGCAGCCGGCCCTGATGAACGATTCCAATCCTCGTTGTCAGCCTGGAGACCTCGCCGAGAATATGGCTGGAGATAAAAATCGTTACACCGTGGTTGAGTGCCAGGTCGCGGAGCAGTTCACGCACCTCAACAATCCCGGCCGGATCCAGCCCGTTCGTCGGCTCATCCAGAATCAGCACCTTCGGATGATGCAGCATGGCCTTAGCCAGGCCGAGCCGCTGCCCGTTGCCCAGAGAGAGCGTTCCGGCCTTGCGGTCCCGGTAAGCGGTAAGCTGAAGCTTGTCGATAATGCTGTCAATCGCCTTGCGGTCAGGAATACCCCGCAGCCTGCGGATAATCTCCAGATTCTCGCGGACGGTAAGTTCTGGATAAGAGTACGGTGTTTCCACCATGTAGCCCACACTGGCCCACAGCTTATGGCTGCCGGCGTCCACCCGTTGTCCTGACACATAGGAGGACCCGGAATCGGGACGGATCATGCCCAACAGCATACGGATGGTTGTCGTTTTGCCCGCTCCATTGAGTCCCAGAAATCCGTAGATTTCGCCTTGGTCCACCTCCAGTGACAGCCCATTCACAGCATGGTTGCTCCCGAAATGCTTGGTTAACTCTTTTGTCTGAATCATTGCGGCCATTATCCTCACTCCTGTCTTCAATTTAAAACTAACTAGTTGTTTATATTTTGTTCAAAAAAACAGCCGCCTCTTACAGCAAAGACGGCTCCATGACGCCATGGATGATAAACTTCGCAATCTGCTGGGTGGTCTGCTCTCTCATCTGCGGGGAATCGAGCTTACCGAGCAGTTGTTCAAATCGTGAAGATGACTGCAGTGTAGCTGTAGTCACGTTCATAATCAGAATGGGAAAGAGCGCCGGATCCAAATCCTGACGGAGGATTCCATTCTTCTGGGCAGCTAAGGCCAAGTCATGCATTTGAGTCGCATCATCAGGACGATAGGTAATTTGATTCCAGGTCTTCCAATCTTCAGCCGCTTCCCAGAATAGAATTCTCAGATAGCTCCGATGCTCCAGGAGGAAGGATACCGTTTGCCGGGTCATGGCTTCGAGGAACTCCCGAAAGGCCGCGGGATCCGTTACAAGCTGTTCATTCTTCAATAATCCGGCAATGAACGAGCCTGTAATCTGTTCGCCAATCTGGTCCGCGCGTTTGACCACTTCTGTATAAAGGCCCAATTTGTCACCAAAGTACTGATAGATCAGGCTCTTATTATATCCCGACTCCTTCGCAATCACATCAATCCGTGCCGCCGAATAGCCTAGCTCGGCAAATATCTTCTCGGCAGCATCAAGGATGATTCCTCTGGTTCGGGCGGCATCGTAAATTTTCGAACTTCGTTTGCCTTCTGTCGGTGATATGATTGCCACCCCCATTTATAACTAACTGGTTAGATTTTATATCGGGAACGGACAGAAGTCAAGTGCAAATGACCAATCCCTGTAGGGGACTGTGTGTCCCCTTATGATCCTTCAGTGAATGGATCAGATTCATTATGCTTTTCTGACAAATTCGGATTTGAGCTTCATTGCTCCAAAGCCGTCAATTTTGCAATCAATATCATGATCGCCCTCGACCAGCCGGATATTCTTCACTTTGGTACCAATCTTCAGCACCGAGGAGCTGCCCTTGACCTTCAGGTCCTTGATGACTGTAACCGAGTCCCCGTCGTTCAATATATTCCCGTTAGCATCCCTGACTACTTTGTCTTCCCCGTTGCTTGTGTTCTCTGCTCCAGGTGCCCACTCATGTGCGCATTCCGGACAAACCAGCAGTGACCCGTCCTCGTATGTATACTCCGAGCTGCACTGCGGGCAGTTTGGCAATTCATTCATAATCTCATTTCTCCATTTCTTATCGACAGCTTGGTCTTAAATAAATTCTTCTTATTGTAGCACACCCCTTGAACTCATGCACAAATTACACCGTAAGCATCCCTCCCGCAGCACCGGCCAGAACAATCACCCAGGGCGGAAGCTTCCAGAAGAACAGCAGCACAAACAAAATAGCGGCCAGCGCAAAATCCAGCGGCTTCAGGATGGCCGTGGTCCAGAGCGGATCATACAGGGCAGCCAGCAGAATCCCCACCACAGCCGCATTAATTCCTGTCAGCGCTCCCTGAACCTTCGGATTATTCCTCCAGCCATTCCAGAAGGGCAGTGCGCCGACGACCAGCAGGAACGCAGGCAGGAAGATCCCCACTGTCGCAATCACGGCTCCCCAGATTCCTGAGGTCATCGCCCCAAGGTAGCCGGCAAAAGTAAACAGTGGTCCCGGAACAGCTTGCGTCGCTCCATATCCGGCCAGAAAGTCCTCCCGGCTGACCCATCCGGTAGGTACAACCTCGCGTTCCAGAAGCGGAAGCACCACATGCCCGCCACCGAATACCAAGGAACCGGAACGGTAAAAGCTGTCGAATATCGCAAACCCCCTAGCCTCCACCGATGTTCTAAGCAGCGGCAGCAGGACAAGCAGAAGAAAGAATAACGCCAGACAAAAGACAGCCACAGGGCGGCCGATGGCAATTGGCAGATCCGGCCCTTTAGCCGGTTTTGTCCGGTATATTGCAAGGCCGATCACTCCGGCAGCGGCGAGGATCAGGATCTGACCATATGCGGCATGCCAGGACAGTGCAATTGCTGCCGCCATCACCGCAATGGTGACTCTTCCCCGGTCTGGCGTGAGCTTCTGCCCCATCCCCAGCACCGCTTGTGCCACAATCGCCACAGCCACAATCTTCAGTCCATGAATCCAGCCCGCACCCGAGATGTCGAAGCCCTGCAGCAGAAAGGCAAAAGCAACCAGCGCGATCACCGAAGGCAATGTGAATCCCAGCCAGGCTATGATTCCTCCAAGCAAGCCAGCTCTGACCACACCGATGCCAATCCCGACCTGGCTGCTCGCTGGACCGGGGAGGAACTGGCACAGTGCGACCAGATCAGCGTAGCTTCGTTCGTCCATCCATTTCCGGCGGCGGATATATTCATTATGGAAATAGCCCAGGTGGGCAATGGGTCCTCCAAAGGAGGTTAGCCCGAGCCTCAGGGAAACGCCCAGAACCTCCAGCAGGTCAGCCCCTTTTCCCCGGTTCCTGCCAGCTTCCGCTGACTTCTGCCTTTTTGTCTCCATATCCATGACCCCCTCTTTCCTTCCTCTCAGCCTCATTTATGGCATGTCATTTCATCATAGCACTGAATTGTTAACGTACTATTGGCTGAAGGTCAATTCAGTCCATATCCGCAAGCAGTTGCGCATAAAAGGACTTGAACTCTATGGAGGGGGTAATTCCGATTTCACTTTGCAAAATGTCAGCAAAATGCAGGTATTGCCGGTTGAGCGCTTCTTTATTTTTCTGCATGGCCAATGTTTTCATAAGCAGCATTTGGGATTCTTCGTCGAGTTCATTGCGTTTCAGCAGCTTCAGCAGCAGCCGCATGGCTGTATTGGTCTCTTCCCGGTCCAGCAAGGCAACGCACAGTCTCCGGGTAAACGAGGTATACATGAATGACAGCCGTTCAATCTCATTCCAGGCCCAGGCATAGACCTGATCGCCAAATAGATCGCCTCTGTACAGCCTTTCAAGCTCGAGCGCTTCTTCAATGTTCGTCTGATCTATCACAGACATCCTCCGGCAGCCCTCTTCGAAGTTCAGCACATCAACCTGCACTCCGATAAGACTCAGCCCGTAATGCATGCTGTCTGAATGCAGACTCTTTTTCAGTCCATAGGTGTCTAGCAGCTTCCTCAATTGATATACCGTTGTGTTCAAATAGATTTCCGCATTTTTATCCGGCATCCCGCCATAGATATCCTCGATTAACCGTGCTCTGGAGACAAGTCTCCCTTTATGTACCAGCAGATATCCGAACACCTCAGCACTCTTCTTTGACTTCCATTTCGTCTTCATTCCATGGGCACCATGAATTTCAATCCCGCCTAAGCAGCTGATCTGCACCTCATGGGGAATGGGCTCCGGGTCCTTTCCCGTGGCACGCTCCAGACGAATCTGCGCAATCGCCCTTTGCACTGTGAGGAGAAGTCTCTCTTGTACCACGGGTTTAACAATGTAATCGAAGGCGTACACTTCAAAGGCTGGCAGTGCAAATTCCTTATGGGAGGTAATGAAGACGATCTTCGTACCTCTGCCGCTCTCCAGCAGCCGCCGGGCAAACTCCAGACCATTTTCCCGGGGCATGCTGATATCAACGAAGATCAGGTCGACCTCATGGCTGGACAAATAGGTGTAAGCCTCTGCCGTCTCCGCAAACGTACCCACAATTTCAATATCATCAATTTTGGCCAGCATCCGTTTCATGATTAAGTGCATGGCCTTCTCATCATCAATAAGGATCGCTTTCATTGCTTCATACCGCCTTCCACCCAGCTGCCTGCCGGAACCACTGCGTCCGCTGGCGGGAGCGGGAGCGAGAAAAAGAAGGTGCTCCCCTGAAGCGGTGTGCTGTCAAACCAAATCTCTCCTCCGTTCAGGCGGACAAATTCCCTGCATAACGATAAACCAAGACCCATCCCCCGCTCTCCGTCTGTACCCAGCAAAGAAACCGGATATTGATCCTGCAGCAACGTACCGGCTTGTTCAGGCGCGATGCCTTCACCGGTATCCCTCACAGAAATGACGAGATGCTGATCTTTCCGCTCTGCCTTCAAAAAGATAAATCCCCCATCAGCCGTGAATTTAATCGCATTGGTCAAAAGATTGCGGATAATCAGCTCCAGCATTTCTTTGTCGGCATACACATAGGTTCCCTCCGGAATTTCGGAAATGATTTCAATATGCTTACGTCCGCTTCGCACGGACATCAGGCGTAAATTCTGCTCAACGGCATAGGATACGTCCCTCTCCAGCGGATGGAATACAAGGCCTCCGGCCTGGGTACGAAAAAAGTCCAGCAAACTATCTACCAAAGCAAAGGTATTGTGGATCTGATGGCCCATTTCACGAACGACTTCTTCCCGGTTCTCTCGGCTGCCTTGCATTTCTTCCTCCAGTATTTCCATCAAGTTAACGAGCACCGCTATGGGATCACGGATATCATGGGCAATCACGCTGAACATTCTGTCTTTGAACGTATTCAGCTCACCGAGCTGTCTGGCATTATCCATAAGCCTCTCCTGCGTGAGTACATTTTCAGTTATATCACTTAAGAGGAGCATCTTGCCTATAGGCTTACTGCTGTTGTTCCAGACATAGGACAGCTGTACATTGTAGAATTTGTCACCCGTCTGGCTTGGAAGCTGAAGCTTATCTAACGAGGAAGGCTCTTGCAGAATCTGCCCAAGCAATACAGAAGAGCCGGCGAATATCTCTGAGGCTGTTCTTCCTATACTCTTGTTGTTCAATCCCTGAACTCTCTCACTAGCCGAACGGTTGTAGCTAATCAGTACATGATCGAGATCAAAAACAATAACGGCCTCCTGCATCGATCGGAACACCTGTTGGAGAGCCAAGGGGGCGAGCCGCAGCATATTGAACTGATAAATCCCCCATAAGAAAAAAATCCCCGAGAACAAAAAACCGAAAGGGGATATATCAATAGGCAAGTGAAACACTCCGGTAAGATACACCAATGTAAAACCGTAGGGTCCCCAGGACCCTATAATCATCAATGCCACCGGCGTCTTCATCCGGGGAAGGGCCTTAAGGTACATTTGCACCAGGAATATCATTCCGACAGCGAAGAAACTGTACGAATACACGACATGAAGCTTATATAAGGGGCCTTTCACCAGAGTAACCAGCATAAATCCTTCCGCAGCATTGAGTGTCATACTCTTATAGAACAAATGATGCCATTCATTAGTATAATGGGCGATAAAGGTTATTACCGGTACAATCATCAGCAGCGTTACATTCCTTCGGCTCACCCAGGATTGCCGTCCTGTATATTGCAGGACCATAATAAACCAGAGGACTGTGCCAAAGGGGATGCCGATATACTCAATCCGTAGCCAAAAACGGATATGCTCCAAAGAAGTGCTGGCAATTTCAAACGCATAGCCAAAACTGTACAATGAGCCGGTCAGCATGCCGAGACCATAGCTAATAGCGATCGGAAGACTCTTTCTCTTCCAGCAAAGATATGTCAATATCAGTGAACAGCAGGTAGCTGCCATCAGCAGCGCAGATAAATACAGATTGTAGCCCATCAATGAATGACCTCTATTCTGGAAGAACCCATGCATTCTATGCCTCTTATGTTAACAGATCGACTTCTTATAGAGAACTTAATATTCAAATTTTTCGACAAAAAAAGCCCTTTTTCACCAATTCAGGTGAAACGGGCTTTTTTGGGTTAGCATCACCGGTCCGGTGGCTGCAACATGTTGGTGCCAGGCTTACTTTAAGGTGTCCAGTAGAGCCTTAATCTCCGGGTTGATCTGCAAAACGCGCAGCACAATGGTGATGGCTTCGGCTCGGGATGCCTGCTTCTCCGGCAGGAATTCTCCATTTCCGGTGCCGCTGATAATCCCGGCTGCCGCAGTTTTTTGAATCTGATCCTTATTCCATGTTGTATCAATATCCGAGAAGTCTGCCGTTGCCACTGGGGCTGCGTTGTTAAAGTCTATGATCTTAGAGATGATTGAGATCATCTCGGAACGGGTGATTTCACCGTTTGGCTTAAATGTGCCGTTTGGATAGCCCGAGACCAAGCCTTTTTCCTGCAGAGTACGAATCGAAGCCTCTGCCCAGTGGCCGGAAATATCACTTAATTTGCTTGCGCTGCCGGTACCGGTGAGATCAAACACTTTGGAAATAAGGCTTGCAAACTCCGCACGGGTGATGCTTGCATTCGGGTGAAAGCTTCCATCCGGATAGCCCTGAACCATCCCCAGCTTAACGAACGTTTCTACCGTCGGCTCCGCAAAGTGGGAGGAAATGTCGGTGAATCTCACCGCAGGCGGATTAACATTCGCCTTTTCGATCTTCTTGCTCAAGCTCAATACTACATCTTTAATATTTACTACATTGTCAGCGAAGCGGGCTGCCGGCTGCACTTCCGGCGTCGGTGTCGGTGCTGGTGTTGGTGCTGGTGTTGGTGCTGGTGTAGACGTTGGTGCCGGTGTCGAAGCTGGAACTGCCGCTTGTGCTGGCTCCGTTGGCGCCGGCGTTGTGGTTGGTACTATAGTCGGTCCAGCAGTTGCTGTTGGCAGGCTGCTCTCACTGGATGCTATGACCGTAACCTCTATTTGCCCGTATACCCCGGAACCGTCGTTAGCGGTAGCTTTTACAGTAAGGGTACCTGGGGAGGCGCCCGTTAACAGTCCGTTTTCACTGATCGTACCTGTTCCCGTTCCATAGACAACAGACCAGACAGCGGTCCGATCGGTGGCTTCTACAGGAGCAACAACCATATCCAGTTGAATGGAATCACCCGAGTTCACCAAAGAATCTCCAGCGATCGAAATGGAAGCAACCGGGATCTTGGCAGGCGACTCAGTGGGCGCCGTTGTTGGTGCTTCAGTTGGCGTTGGTGTTGGTGTTGGTGTTGGTGTTGGTGTTGGTGTCGGTACCGGCGCTTCAGTTGGTGTCGGAGCAGCCGTTATAGTTAATTCTGTACTGCCGATTACTAAGCTTCCGTCAGTGGCTTCCGCTTTTACGGTTACAGTACCCGGATCACCTGCCGTGAGCACTCCGCTTACCGCATCAATCGTTGCTGAGCCGGTTCCGTAAACTACGGACCAGACTACACTTTGATTGGCTGCGTCTACCGGTGTTATCCCGGCATTCATCACCAGGGTATCACCAGTATTCAGAGAGCTTACGCCTCCGGCTCCGTTTACTGTGATTCCGGTGGTGAGGTGAAAGATATTATCCGCAATTAATTTGGGACCCGAATATAACGAAATGGGCGATGAAAACTGCACAGTGGGAGATTTAATCAGAAAGGTGACTAAACCTTGGTCTGTATACGAAGAGAATCCTTCAAGAGCCTCATTGGTCCTGAAATTATTATCACTAGGGTCCGTGTTATAGAACACGGTATTGGGATCAGCAGCATGTGCAAAGACTTCAGCCTGGCCGCTCACCAGCTGGTTATCCGCTCCGTACACGGCAAAAGTTACACTAATATATCCGGGATAAGCTACACTCGCCTCCGGCTGCTTAGCAAGCACCACATGATCTGCAGCATAATCAGGCTTATGTGCCTTAATGTTGCTCACAGTTACATAAGAGCCGCCATTGTACGAATAACTGGGAACCCAGCTGATGGTATTGTCATTCACATACCCGCCCACAATGGTCTTTGCGGGATCCGTAGGAGCTGTTACCGAAGAAGCCGCACCGGCATCCGGAACTTGGACTACGCTTCCATCTGCATACCTGAAGAACAAATGCTCTGAGCTATCCGGCTTATCAACCGGGAAGTTCACATATACCGAGCTTGTTTTTAATACACAGCCGCTCAATACAGCGAGTGTCAAGGCTGAAACCAGAAATAGTCTCAATACTGTAGTTTTTTTCATATTGTCGGCCTCACCCTTTCAAGTTTGCAATAATTAAATTTAATAGAATGATAACGCATCTCAATGACAAACTAATGACAAACTTCGGCGAAGAGCTTATATACACACAACAGCTGCCTCAAAATATCTTGAGGCAGCTGTTGTTGTTCTATAAGGCCTGTACTTCTTTAGTTCATAAAACCGGTATACTGCATTAACCGGGTCAACATGACCACCGCTTGAGCACGGCTGGCATTGGCAGCAGGAACGAACGTCTCCGTGGTCATCCCTGTAATAATCTTTGCATTCACAGCTTGAGCCACAGAAGCCTTAGCCCAGCTCCTGATCATAGCTTTATCCTTGAATGAGGCCAATAATATATCCTGTTTTCCTGACGCATCATCTGCTTTGCCCGCCACCGTGATCGCTCTCGAAATCATCACAGCCATTTGCTCACGGGTAATGGTGTTGTTAGGTCTAAAGCTGTTGTCCTGGAATCCATCCACCAGCTTGGCTGCAACAGCTGCACCAATGGCACCGCTATACCAGTCACTGGATGACACATCAGTGAAGGCGGATGATCCTGTAGCCAGCGATAAGCCTAGCGAACGGACTAATAACGCTGCGAATTCCGCTCTTGTAATATTACTGTTCGGAGCAAATCCGTTATCAGATACACCCTTTACAACCAGCTTGGATGCCAGCAGTTCAATGTCCGCTTGCGCCCAGTGTTTGCCGATATCACTAAATGTTTTTGAAGAGGATAGCACCGTGTATACGCTATTACCGTTACGTTTAAAGGTAATCTTAGTAGATCCGTCTGTCTGTTGGTCAAAAACCGCAGGTACAAATGAGAATGATCCGGTTGATTCGTCATAGAGGGCCACCGTTGCACCTGCATTATTTACCGAAGGTTTGACTACAATACTCCGCTCCACAAATGTGGAACCAAAATGGTTAAGCTCTATCGTCTTACCATTCCCGAAGCCCTTGACGGAGAAGTCCATGGCATTCCCTAACTGCGATGCTGCAATGTCCTGTGCATGAAGTTTAATCTTGGCATTAATGTCTGCTGTCACAGGTGAAATATTCACCTGAATGCTTACACCCGTAACTGCAGTCCCTAAGCTTTGGGCGATTGCCGCAAAATCCAAAACACTCAGTGGTAATGAATACTCTCCATCGTTGGTTTGCAGAGAGATGACTGTAGCCGGCGCATTCAGGGCAGCCGCTGCCAACACGGAGGAGGACAGATTGAATTGTACACCCTCGCCAGAGGGATTATTGTAGGTTATATACACAATTGGAGCATCCCCATGATTGTCCTGCTTGGCTGCGGCAGACAGGGCATCAGACAGTGAGGCTGCGTCCTGCGTAACAGCAATCATCGGCACACCATTTGCCGGGGTCCCCGGTACAGCTAGGTTTTTGCCGATATCCACTTTGACCGGGGCAGCATTCGAACCGCGTGGTGTAATTGGTGCACCTGGAGCGGTAATTGTTCCAGTGGCTGTACCTACAGCGGGACTATCACTGCCACTTCCGGTTCCTCCACCTGTTTCTCCGCCAGTTCCTCCGCCAGTTCCTCCGCCGGTTCCTCCGCCAGTAGTTGCCGCTTTTACTACTAAGACCGCTGTAGCTACCTGGCTGCCTTGTCCAGCTATGACCTTATACATTCCGGCTGGCTCACTCTTCGCCAAGGTGAATGTACTGGAGAACTGCCCCCCGCTGACCTTGACGAGGTCATAGAATACGGTACTGCTCGCTGGACGCAACACCTGGATAATCACTTCATCCAGCGTGGAGGTGCCGGAGATCATTACACTCCCGCCAACGTCCACTGCGGCTACCGGGTTTAGCGTAACTGCTGTACTATCGGCGAATACCGCTGCAGGCACCAGTGATACACACAGTGCAATAATCAGCATTAGGCTTAACTTGCGTAACTTCACTTTTACATTCCCCGCTTCCAGGCTAGTCATTATTTTTATTATTGTTGGATTCAAGAATGGCCTTATCCAGCTCCAGCTGCGTTTTTGTCGTAGCCAGGTTTAGCCCCAGATTCGTAATATCATTACTGTATTTACTGACTACAAAAGCCTTAACCGTGTAATTAGGATTGGCGGCACCGTCACTTACATTGAAGCTCGCGGAATAGGTTCCCGTATTCACTTTAAGATTGGCGGCAACGATGCTGACAGGTGTTGTTCCGTCAAACAGTTCAAAGATGATTGTCTGATTGCCAATCGCATCTTCGTCATGGGCATTGTTATACAAATTCATGCTTGCCGTAATTCCGTTACTGCTGCTTATTACCGGAGCTGTTGTATAGAATACTTCGGAGGATTTATAAGCTCTTCCGTCAAAATATTTGCTGCTGAACCCCTCAGCATCAACGGATACCCGGTAGAAGTGCCCTTGTTGAAAGACTTCCTTGGCGAAGGTGAGCTTGCCCTCATTAAGCGTATATTCCGAACTGTTCAATTGTCTGTATACATCAATATTTTCATCATAAATCCGGACCACTCTAACATGTTCTCTCCACAGGACGTTGTCTGTGAAAGTAAACTCGCTTGCAGTATTGCTGAAGAAATACCCTGTTATTTCCGGCGTATTGTATGCAATCTCTGCTTCTACTGCGCTATTTCGGCTAGTGTCGTAAGCATTGCTCAAGACATTTGCAGCCACCTTCACTTTTATAGAACCGACCTGCTGTGCATTATGGAAGATGATATTGATCTGATGGCCTTCTACATAGACAACATCCAGAGGGTCCAAAGCTGTATAAGTAACACCATGATCTGTAGAGATTGTAATTTGCTCATTGAGATGGGATATTCCATCGACCAGGGTCTGATCAACCAAATCAGTATCAGAATTAAACCCTAAGCTCAAAAAACGACCGTCATTGGAGAAATACCCGTTATTCATGGATAGTCCTGAAAGGGACGGATAAAGCCAGTTCGTAGACACATGTGCTTTGATTATATTGCCGGCTGTGTCCTGGAAGTGATCTGGGTAGAACTGAAAGTAATACTGATAACCCGTGAGAGGGTGCGGAAAATGAAGTGTTACCTTAGGTCCGGAAAAATTCACAGAAATATCTGAGGGAAGACTGTAGACCCAGTTCTGGCTGTTGTACCATTGCACATTCTGCAGAAAGCTTGCCGCATCAGCCTTAGCACTGACTACATCCTCATCAAAAGTAAGGATGACATCCTGCTTATCCGCGGATACATAGGAATACAAATAGTTAGGCGCTGTTGTATCTGCCGGGTTGGGGTCAATTCCATCACCCGCTTTAATTAAAGGGGTGAGCTGGGGTTCGCCCTGTACGTTACCGTATTGATCTTTAATCGCTTCGCCGTTAATCACAATTTGGCTGTCCGTTCCTGTCAGTGCCTCTGCAAAATGAAGATGCAGCTTACCCGATTCGATGGCGGCTTCATCCTGGGAGACAAGCCCTTTCCAATTGTTATTGGTATTCGAGCCTTTCACTACATAAATATAGCTTCTAAGGTTACCGTCCGTGTTATCCAGAACATTCTCATCAAACGTGAGGACGACATCATGATTGTTATTGCTGATGAGAGCTCCTTGAACAACGGGAGGGCTGACATGGAGGTTCAACTCTGCATTGAGATTGCCTGCGGAATCCATGAGCGTGCCGCCGGCGATTCGAATCACTGTAGCTGAGCCCAGAATGACTTTCATATCATTATCATAGTTCAAGTATATTTGTGCGTACCCGTTCTTATAGACAGATGCTTGCAGTCCTGCAACAGGCACAAAATGAACTCCATCTGTCGCCACACTTAACCGGCTGGCCAGAAAATCATTGACCTCGGAATCGTCCAACCCTTCCGGGGCGTTGATCGTGAAGTCTTCATCGAAGTTCAGCCGCACAGCATTTCCTGCCTTGGAGATAGCACCGGTAAAAGCAGGCGGGGCCACATCCAGCGCAGTAATTTCTGTGAGCGTAATATCTTCCGCCGATGGAACCTCCTGCTTGTTCATGATAGAGCCGCCTGCCACCTTAATGGCATTGGATGAGCCAGTAAGCGGAGTACCGAGTGTAATGACAAGTTCACCGTCAGCATTCATGCTGATTTCATTCGTAGCGCTGTCCGCATGGAGTGGGGTGAACGCAGTGGAGCCGGAACGTTCAATCTCAATATTCGACATTAAATCTTCCAGGCTACGGGTTGGGAGAGCGTAAGTATTAAATGTCACGGTTACAGCTGTATTGCCGGAGGTAACTGCCGCCGCTGCAGAATCTATCGGAGGGATGGCTTGTATGGCGTATCCCTTTCCGGGTGACAGCGTTGCAACGGTCATGACTGTGAGCACGATTGCCAACATTTTGGATACATTTTGTTTGAATCTCAGCTTGCTTTTTGTAGTACTTCCTACCATTTGGATACCTCACTCCTAAATTTTAGTATTTAAAATTGATATTATTAATCAGTATAGCTGCCCCCAATGACACGAAAATGACAAACTTCAGCAAAAAAGACCCTCTAGTCTTCGAGAGTCTTTTATCGGCTATTTTGTTCCTGGCTGCGCTGCTGATTTCCCCAATCCCCTTCATTTTCAGCCTATGACACTTCCAAGGTGGTTGTATTCTTAGTATGCTGATTATATATTAGAGGCAAGATGTAAGACTTTAGACCCAAAAAACATTCATAATGACTAATAATAGCAGGAAGGTGTAATTTATTGGGTTTCGTGGTATGGATTGATCTCATTTTATTCTTCATTCTGTTCGCACTATTCGTCTATATTTTCGTTACCGTTAACATCACGAAGCTGCATAAAGTTTATTTAGCCTTCCATTTCACTATGATGATATGGCCCTTTTGCCAGTTTGCCATTAAAACAACGGATCATCCTACCTATCAGTTATTTTATGTCAAGGCTGCATTTGTAGATTCGGCACTGCTGAGCACAGGTTGGATCTTTTTCACAATTCTGCTGACCGGACAAACCCGGCTTCTGCACCGCAAAATCATACTGCCGCTGTCGATTCCGGTGATATTAACCGCTGCCGGCATCATCATCAATCCCCACAGCTGGTTTGTGCAGCCGGTAAATGGCGGTTATATTCAGAGAACCTATGGCCCTCTTTTCTGGCTCTTCATTGCCGTGGTTTTTATCCAGGTGACTGCTTCACTGTATGTAATCTCTGCCGCACTGGTCCAGGACATGACCCCGCGTGTGCGCAAGCAAGTAATGCTGGTACTCAAAGGCCTTCTGTCCATAACCTTATTTATTCTGCTGGATATCCTGCTTAATGTGGTTCTGGACCCGTATCTGCCGGTCATCCCGGGATTGACCTCACTGGGAATTTTATTATCGGCTACTTTTTTTGTGATTTCCATCAACCGCGACAAAGTATTTGATATCGTAACCATAGCCCATCAGGATGTAATGGACACGATTGGACATGGGATTCTCGTGCTTGATGAATATGACAACGTGGTTGAGATTAACCGTTCCCTGCATCCTCATCTGCATCTCAAGCGGGGCGAACGGTTTAGCATCCATTTTATTTTTTCGGAACTGTCGCCAGCCATCGAAACGTTCATTCAGACGTATTGCGAACATCCGCTGGAGCGTATCGAAATTGAAATTTTCCATTCGGGTATCCAACGTTATCTAAACATACAGTCTGCGCCTATTATTATCAGCGAATCACAGGTGGGACGGATCATCACGTTTCAGGACATGACTGAGCTGAAACAGCTGATTCATGAGACCAATCACCAGAACATGGCCCTGCAGGAACGCAACCATTCATTAATTGAGATCCAACAGGAGCTGTTCGAGAAAAACCGGCAGCTGCAGCAAATGGCCCTCACAGACAGCCTCACCGGCTGCTATAACCGCCATTATCTGACGCAGCATCTGGAGGATGAAATGGGCCGAAACAGGAAAGAGCATATCCCCTTTGCACTTATTTTGCTGGATATCGATTTCTTCAAGTCGGTGAATGATACTTACGGACACTTAGCCGGCGATGAAGTCCTCTGCCATACGGTGGAGGCATTGAAAGAGGAACTCCGTCCATCCGACGTTTTAGCGCGTTATGGCGGGGAAGAATTTATGGTGTATTTGCCGGATATCGCTCATTCTGAAGCCCAGCGTGTAGCCGAGCGGGTCAAAGCACGGGTTGAAATGAATCAGATTAGGATTGCAAACGTTGCCGAGCCTGTGTCGGTTACTGTCAGCATGGGGCTCCTGAGCATCAGCAGCTTCTCTCCGGGCAACAACCTGTTCGAAGAGGTAGACCAAGCGCTGTACCAGGCCAAAAATAAAGGACGCAACCGAATTGTCCATATCGCATACTGATACTGCTCTAATTATCATTCAACGGCTTCTTTTGGGGGTAATGTAAGTACAACACATAACTGCAAACAGAGAGGAAGTCGTGTATGACGCAGGCTATGATTATTGTGAACCCCTCTTCCGGCAAGGAGGAAGCCCCGGATTATGTCAGTAGTACCGAAGAGCTGCTGAGGAGTCAGGGTTATGAGGTTACGGTTAAGGAGACGCAAAAAGAAGGGGATGCCACTGAATATTGCGTTGCTGCTTGTGAAGCCAAAGCCGATCTGGTGGTGTCTATCGGAGGAGATGGAACGCTTCATGAAACAATCAACGGCCTGTCCGGCCAGTCACACCAGCCGAAGCTGGGGGTTATCCCCCTCGGGACGGTGAATGACTTTGCCCGCGCGCTGCAGATTCCGCTGACTCCGGAAGAAGCCATTCATACACTGGCCTCCTCCCGGGTGCAGCGGGTAGACGCAGGCAGACTAAACGGCCGGCTGTTCGTCAACGTGGTCGCTGCCGGGCCGCTGGCCGAATCCCTGTCTTCCGTATCTTCGCATGACAAATCCAGATTCGGCGCTCTGGCCTATTTCAAAGAAGGTATCAAAGAGCTGGCCGGCAACGCCGCCCATCCGCTTACTATACGGCATGATGGAAACACTTGGGTCGGTGAAACTCCACTGTTCCTTGCTGCACTGACCAATTCCGTAGGGGGTTTCGAGAAACTGGCCCCGGATGCCACTGTTGATGACGGACTGCTCCACTGCTACATCATTAAGGATCTGCATTTCCTCAACACGCTTACGGTCAGTCTCTCTTTATTGCTCGGCACGCTCAAGAACCACAAGGACGTGGATTATTTCACTGCAAGAGAAGTAACCGTAAGCTCGGCAGATGTCATGAGGACCAACGTGGACGGCGAAGAAGGCCCGGCTCTGCCGATCCGGCTGAGCGTACTCCCCCGCCATATTCAGGTAGTGGTGCCGGAGGAGGGGTGAACACGGCCACTACCCGGTTCTGACCCTGCCGCATGATACGAGCTCAGCCGGCCTCCCGGCCCGCTTATCTCCATTACTGTCCTCTTAATACAGCTTAGGCAGCTTGTCCAGGGTGATCGCGTATTCATGGTGGTAGGCCCGGCGCAGCTCCTCTTGTGTATTCCATTCCTCAGATGCACCGTATTCATTAGACCAGGTCATATACCATGTCCACGGAATTCTTGTTTCAGACAGCTGGGACATACTCGGAATCACGCCTATTTCGCCGAGTGACGTGATTTTGGGGGACGGCGTAATCTGAACCAGTTCCTCGTATTCCGGACGCAGATCTGTGTGGACATGCTTCGGCGGGTACAGGTCTCTGGAGATCACGTCGGTTACATCATCACCCGGATAGCCCTCCACGAGCGGCGAGTTCCACACCCAGATCAGGTTATTCAGCTGGTGATGATTGGTGTATCTGTCGTACATAATCCGGTACAGCTTCGCTGCAACCTCAGGTCCCTTGGCTCCCCACCAGAACCACGTACCCTCGGATTCATGGAACGGACGCCACAGGATAGGGATCTGCTTGTCACAAAATTCTTTCAGAATTCCCGCCATCACATCCATGTCCGACAGCAGCGCTTCGTATTCTTCCGTTCCTTCTATGACAGCCTTGGAGGCGTCAAAGGTGGTGTTCTCCGCATAAAAACCCTTAGCCCAGCTGCCAAAAGGTGAAAACCAGTGCCACGTAAATGTAACTAACCCCCTGCGGCCCAGTGCCCAATCCCATGCATTATCCAGTGTATTCTTGTTCTCTTCCACTTCCAGCATGCATTCTGGGGTGGTCTTCTCGACATTGATATTAGGCGAATACGCCAGCAGCTCAAATCCGCAAAGAGCAGGCAGCTTGCCGGTCACCTCTTCGATATAACGCAGCTCCTTCTGCACAGTGGTCTGGGTATGCTGCCCCGTAAGAATTCCCTTACCGGAAATATCGCTAAGATACTTCAAGACGCTCCGGACCTCTTCCGAGGCGTTTGGATTGCAGGGGGTATAATGCTTTAACGTTGCCATTGTAGTGTATCTCTCCTTTTATTTATTTGTTATTATTTTGTTATTGCATTGTTATAAATTCACCATAATTTTAATCTGTATCCGTTTACAGGTCAATGTATAAAATGGGCTGATCCGCTATTGCTGCAATGACACCGGCTGATATAGTATGGAATATATAACCAAAGGGCACTGCTTCCCTGGCTACGCTAGAGACAACCCCGCTGCTTTTGCAGCGGGGTTGTCCTATTTTAATGAAAGGTGGAGGTTTACATGACAACCGGCAAAGAGAACCGCATGATTTTAACGAAAGAGGACTTAGTCACCCAATTCACAAACTGCGGCCTCACCAAAGGGCAGCATATCTTCGTACATGCTTCCTTAAGCCAACTGGGCTATGTTGTAGGAGGACCCGAAACTATCATCCGTTCACTCCTTGAAATCGTGGGTGAAGAAGGCACTCTGATGATGCCTTCCCAGACCTGGAAGAATCTCGATCCATCCACAGGTGTCCACTGGGACGCGCCTGCCGAAGGGTGGCCCCTAATCCGGGAACACTGGCCAGCCTATAATAAAGAAATTACGCCGTCTATAGGGATGGGTGCTGTGGCCGAAATGTTCCGTACATGGCCGGGGGCTGCGCGCTCAGATCATCCGGCCCGCTCCGTCGCCGCGGTAGGCAAGTACGCTGAATATCTTACGCAGGGCCATGACTTAAGCAATATTTTCGGCTCAGGCTCTCCGCTGGATAAGCTGTATCAGTTACATGGTTATGTACTCTTGGCAGGCGTCGGCTATGATAAAAACACTTCTTTGCATCTGGCAGAGACCAGGGCAGACTTCACTTCCAAGAAATGGGTCTGTGAGAGCAGTGCCATCCTGGTGGAAGGCAAGCGCAAGTGGGTGACTTACGAAACCCAGGCTGTTGAAGATGAGGATTTTATCCGGTTAGGAGAAGCGTATGACCAAGAAATGAAGGTTCCGGTATATAAAGTCGGGCAGGCCGATATCCGGTTTCTGGAACAACGTCCTCTGGTGGATTGGGCTGCTTCATGGATGGAGAAAAACAGGCTGTAAACGCTCACTTACCCTCCTCCGGCACGTACTCCCTCAGCTTCCCTTGATAGATCAGCTCCAGCCGTTCACTCTGCCGGAAATCATCCGGCGTAACGAGCGCAGGCAGCTTGTTCCACAGCTTGATGCCGGACCGGTCCAGAATTTCCGCAACAAACTGCGAGCAGAAGTAAGAGTTGCTGAATTCAACGGGTTCCTTGAGGGCAATGCCAATGACGCCCAGCATGTTATAGAGGTACTTTTGGCGGCTGCGGATGAAGATGTGCAGGACCCGGCGCATTTTCTCGACCTCACGTCCTGAAACATGCAGCTTGTAGATCACACAGGTGGTATTCGGATATTTGCTGAAGGTGCCTGTCCGTAGATCTTCATGTACAAAGCCGCCATTCAGGGGATTACTCGGATTCTTCCGGCCGAAGCTGTACAGCTCTGTAAGCTCACGGTCAAACGAGATGGAGGCGTGGTTGTAAGGCGCTTTGGTATAGCCTTGAATAAGCTTCGTGAACAGTGTCCCCGTATTCGTGAGCAGGATATAGACCGAATGATCAGCTTCCATATACAGAAAGTCCCCTTATCGAAGTGTCAAAATCACATGCAACTTGTACTTTTTAATATATTAACATATGATTCCTTTGTTGGAATCCTATCCTGCGACAAGTTGGTGATGGCTTGAACAGTTCACTCGTTACATTCGTGCTTATCTTCACCGCTTTATCCGCCATTCATTTGCTCTACATCCTGGTAAGCAGACTGCAGAAGGATAAGGATTACTCGGGAATTGGCTTCCGGATCAAAACCTGGTGGGGCATGCTCTTCATCTTCTGCCTGGCCACATTGATCAATCCGGTCGTGTCCCTGCTGTCCCTGATGGCACTATCCTTCTTTGCACTGAAAGAATATTTCTCCATGATCCGTACCCGAAAAGCGGACCGCCGGCTGTTCCTGTGGGCCTACCTGTCCATTCCGCTGCAGTTCTACTGGATCTACATAGAGTGGTATGGCATGTTCATCGTCTTCATCCCGGTATATGTCTTCCTGCTTCTGCCGCTGCCCCGGCTCATCAACAAAGGCACGCTCGGATTCCTGCGCAGCGTAAGCGCCACCCAGTGGGGGCTGATGCTCATGGTGTTCGGTCTCAGCCACCTGGCCTACTTCCAATTTGCCACACCGGAGTATGGCGCGGGGCTGGTGCTGTTCCTGGTAGTGCTCACGCAGCTGAATGATGCCGTACATTATCTGGCTTCAATCTATTTCGGCAAACGCAAAGTCGTTCCGACCGCCAACCCGAATCTGACCTGGGAGGGCTTCGCCTGTGCATTTGTGGCAACTACAGGGGTATCGTACCTGATCTACCCTTACTTCACGCCGCTGACCCCGATCTTCGGTCTGTTCTCCGGCGTGCTGATCAGTCTGGCCGGATTCTTCGGCAGCTTAACGGTGTCTGTGCTGAAGCGCGATTTGCTCATCGGCGATGATGACAAATTCGCTGCCCTGCAGACAAGCTACCTGAGCCGCGTCGACAGCCTGGCCTACACCTCACCGGTGTTCTTCCATGTGATCCGGTACTTTTTTGATTTTATGTAACAGCTGTGGGCCGAAGTGGAAAAGGTAGACCTACTCCGTATCTCCCCACTCCCAAACAGGCTCTAGTGGAAAAAAGTAGACCTATTCTGGACGAACAACCTCATATCTAATGAATTCATTGAGAATAAGTATACAAAATCCCACTAATCGCCGCTGCGAGGCAAATTCCCGCAGATTAGTGCTACTTATTCCACTTCGTTCTTCGATAACTAGCAGAAACGGCCCCTCTCCATCCACTGGAGAGGGGCCGCTTGTTATTTAATTTGTAGCTTCACTCGGAGCGTCAGGCGGGGTGCCGCCTGTTCCGCCTTGAGGTGGTGTACCGCCAGCGCCGCGATCCGGTCTGGTGCCTCCGCCGCCACCAAAGCCACCACCAGGGCCACGGCCGGTGTTAGCCGTTGTGACACCTGATTCGTTAAGCCAGGTTACGCTGCTGGAGATTTCGAACGCCACTACCTGAGTGCCTCCGCTGTACTCACCGTCTGTGTACAATCCGTCCACTGCGGTGCCTGTCGAGATGCCGCCTGTTGAGAGGGTATAGGACCCGTCCTTCTTCAGATCAGGGGAGCTGACAACGACTGAGCGGAAATTCTTGGAGGGTGCGAAGGTCAGGATGGTGTTGCCGTCGCTGTCCTCCAGATGAACCATAGTGCCTGACTGCTGATCTGCCGTGAAGCTCATGCTGACCGAGTACTGGCCGGAATCCTCGCTTGGTGCCTGGGCCATGCCGGCGCTGCCCGCAGCGACCAGGAAGCCGCCGGTCATATCGAAGGTGCCGTCATAATCCAGCGGGCCGTTACCGTCATTGGTAGGACCATTAACGATGGCGGTTCCCCCTGTCATCTTGACAGATCCGTTGGAATCCAGGCCATCACCTGTGGAATCAACGGTTATCGTTCCCCCGCTGATCGTAAGCATGTTGCTGCCGGAGCTGGTGAACTGATCCTGCTGCGCTGTTCCCTGCGCAGCATTCGTATCATTCCCGCCAGAAACGTTCACACCGTCATCGGAAGCGACTACGTGGATTTCTCCGCCGGCAATCGTGATATTGCCGCCTTCAATACCTTCATAACTCTTGGTAATATCGATGGTGCCGCCGGACAAGGAGGTCAGGCTGTCTGCATGGATGCCGTCATCTCCCGCAGTTATCTTGAATTCACCGTCCGTAACGGAGACATTGCCGTTGCTGTGCAGCGCATCATCTGCAGAATTAAGTGTGAAGCTGCCGCCATTCACAGTAAGATCTCCACCGGATTTCAGCCCTTTGGCGCTCGTAGATTCCGTTTCAGCCGTGGTGGTGGTTGCTACTGCTGTAGTCACTGATGCTGTAGTCACCGTTGCTGTATCCGTCGCAGCTGCAGCCGTAGTTTTCGCCGGCGTAGCATCGGATGTTGCTGCTGAGGTTCCGTCTACTGCACCCTGACCACCGAAGCCGCCCTGACCGCCACCCATGCCCATACCGCCCGGACCTTGCTCACTCGTCTTCGCCTCTGCATTCTCATAGCCGCCATTCGTCACGATGTTAAATGTCCCGCCGTCAATCACTTCTGCCGTCTCCGACTGAATGCCGTCGTTACCCGCCGTAATATTGAATGTTCCGGCTGCAATCGCCACGAAGCCTTTGGCTGTATCCTCGTCATTGGTGGACTTGATGCCGTCGCCTTCTGCCTTGATGGTAATATTTCCGTCCTTCACCGCTACCAGATCCTTGCCCACGATTCCGTCATCTGCTGCCGTAATAGTCAGGGTGCCGCCCACAATTTTCAGGTCGTCCTTGCTAGAAATGCCGTCCTTGTAGCTGCCGGTAACCGTTAGCTTGCCGGTTCCGTTAATCGTCAGATCAGCTTTGCTGAAGACAGCCGCACCGGGTTCATCCGTGGTACTATCGGCGAACACATAGGTCGCCCCGTCTGAGACGCTGTTCTCCGTACCTTCCTGCAGAGTGATCACAACCTTGCCTGCTTCCTTAATGTAGACAGGAGCACTGTCGCTATCCTTCAGGTTCACACCGTTCAGCACCAGCCGAACGGTTCCTTTGGCCTGCTCATCCACAATAATCTGCCCGTCACTTAGTGACCCGGTGAGGATATAAGTTCCCGCTTCGGTGATCGTTACCGATCCATCCTTGGCTGTAGCACCAGCACCTTCGATCTTCGCTGTCGTCCCTGCAAGGGTAATACCGGTTGAAGCATCTGCCGTCCAGTCTGTAGTGGTATCGTCTTCGTCATACGCTACCAGGTCAGTCGTCTTGACGTTTGCCAGAGCTACAGCAGCAGTGGTTCCGCTCTGTGCACTAGTTGTAACGGCTGTACCTGTTGCCGCACGGTTCGTGGTATTGGTATTCGCTCCGGAAATTGTGCTGCACGCCGTCATGAGTGCCGCGCTCAGCAGCACCATCCCTATCTTGCTTCCTGTAATGAAATTCTTCATATATCATCATTCCCTTCGATTTTAGTACTCCGTGGGGGTTGGACTCATGGTCAGCGACAGATCGAGATTGCCGTTCCGGGTGCGGACCGCATCCAGGAGTTCCTTCTGGCTCGTGTACTCATCAATCGTAACGTCGTAGACCAGCTCGTATAAGCTGCCCAGCTCGGTGGTTCTAATCTTTTTCAGCTCATAGCGGACATTGAATTTCTCGAACACTTCAGCAAAAGCCTCTTCATACCCCAAATCCTCGGGAATGGTCACCTTCAGCGTCTTCTGCTGTGACTTTCTTACGCCGAAGCCGGTGCGGTTCAGGATGAACATCAGCACGCAGAGAATGAGGGTGAACAGTATCGCGTAGCCGAAGGAGCCGACCCCGCAGGCCAGGCCCGAAGCCATGGTGAACAGAACAAATGTGATGTCCTTCGGATCGCCAGGCGCGCTGCGGAAGCGGATAATCGAGAAGGCACCGGCAAGGCTGAAGGCGCGGGCTACGTTGCTGCCAATCAGCAGAATAATGATCGCTACAATCACCGGCAGCAGGACCATCGTCAGCGTGAAGCTTTGCGAATATCCCCCCGGATTGGTCTTCATATAGGTGAAGCTGATTATTCCGCCGAGTGCAATCGCTATAAGTATGGTTAGAATCGCGTTGATAAAGGTTAATTCTGTTGTCGCGGTAGCGGCTGAGAAAATAGAGTCAAGCATAAAGGGCACTCTCCGTTTCTATTCTGCTGTTCTTGAGCATTTTTTTATATTCATTGCCGTATTTGGAGAAGCTGGTGCGGTACATTTGGTGCTCCGAGAGCATCTTGGCCAGCCAGACCGGAATCGTCTTCTCGGCCTTCACTTCCATCAGCCATTGCCCCGGTTCCAGCAGAGGTTCGCCATAGGCACCGCGCTCCAGCTTCACATCGTACCGCCGGCTTCTGATATTCGTGTCGAAGGTGATCCGCAAATCACGGTTATTTTTGCAGAAAAGCGCTTTGCGGTCATAGGACAGATACAGCTTGGGCTGCAGATCGTACCGGGTTAGCATGTACTTGATCTCCCCGATCACCTGCTTGTTCATGTAATCCTTGAATTCCGGCTCCACACCTGTGGCGACGAAATCGTAAGCCTCCTGCAGCTTCAGCGAGGTTCTTCTTTTATTGACCAGGCCGAACACCTTTTTTTTAATTTCCAGATACACCTTGGTGTCCTGGTTGGGGGTGCCGTAGGCTCTTATGCGGAGCTTCTCCTTGTATTTCGGCTTCGCCAGGCTGCTGCGGATCAGGGAATCGTGAGCGGTGTCATAATAAAGATTCGTAATCGGGTAGAATTCATGCTGCTTGTTGTAATCGTCTGGCTCCATATATTCCAGCAGAGCATGGTAGAGTTTCAGATAAGCAGCATGATCGAGCAGATATTTGTTCTCGTATCGGTTGAATACCTCAATCGCCATAGGGTTCAGATCCTTTCGTAGTGGAGTGCTTCATAAGTGCTTATATGTGCTGTATGTGTGTGTTCCATGTGCGTCCCGCTTGCTTATGAATGTATCTTAGTCCCGGAACCTTTAATGAATCTTAAATGAGTTTACACCCCCTTGATCTTTTTACATGGGCTTAACAAATGGGCTGTACTCCCAGGATTCTTACATCTATAGCGCTACCTGCACAGAAAATCCGGTTAAGGTTGGTTAAAGGTAGTCTTGCTATAATGACTTAAGTAATCAGCAAACTTTCGATGCAGAGGATGGGCATACCCATGAGGATATTAATAGTGGAAGACGAAGTGCATCTGGCGGAAGCCTTGACTCAAATATTGAAGAAACAGAACTACTCCGTGGACGCGGTCCATGACGGAAGATCGGGGCTGGACTATGCTCAGAGCGGGATCTATGACCTGCTGCTGCTGGATATTATGTTGCCGGAAATGGATGGAATCACTGTGCTGAAGAAGCTCCGCGGCGAAGGTGTATCCACGCCTGTTATCATGCTGACCGCCAAAGGTGAGATTACCGATATGGTGACAGGGCTTGATTATGGAGCCGATGATTATATCGCCAAGCCCTTCTCGTCGGAGGAGCTGATGGCCAGAATACGTGCGGCGCTGCGGCGCAAAGGAGAGGTCATCCCGGATGATGCCCTGAAGCTGGGGGATATGGAGCTGAATACGGCGAACCTGCGCCTCTCTGTAAAGGGCAAGGAGATCAAGCTGAATCTGAAGGAGAACGAGCTGCTGGAGCTGCTGATCCTGAGGAAGCAGGCGGTAACCTCGAAGGAGCAGATCATCGAGAAGCTGTGGGGCTTCGACTCCGAGGCAGAGCATAATAACGTGGAGGTATACATCTCTTTTTTGCGGAAAAAACTGACCTTCCTGAACTCGGAGGTACGCATTAACACGATTCGAAACGTCGGCTATGTATTAGAGGTGACCCGCTGATGTTCACTAAGCTCAGAAACCGGTTCTTAATTCTTAATCTGACCACCATCTCTGTGATGATGCTGATTGCCTTCGCCACGATCTATGTGATCATGTACCTGAATGTGAAGAACGACATTAATATGGATTTGCACCGGATTGCAGACTACCAGCAGAAAGGCCCGGGCGATGCAGGTCATCCAGGCTCCGTTAACGGGATTCCACTCATAGGCAACGGGCCCATGCAGGGCGGCAATCAGCCGCCGGAGCGCTCCATCTCCTTCACGGTGACTACCGACTCAACCGGGAAGCTGATCGATAAGCAATCCAAATTTACGATGGACGAGGAATTCTATACGGCTGCGCTGAAGGAGGCCCTAAGCATAGGCAAGGACATCGGACGGTTCACTCTGGATGACAGCCGGTGGATCTTCACGGTCAAGCATGTTGGCGGCGGGGAAATCATTGTCTTCCTGGATATCACCGCCCAGCAGAAAATCCTTACCAACCTGATCTATACCTTCACTGCTGTCGGCCTTCTGATGCTGATCATTCTCTACTTCACCAGCCGCTTCTTCGCTAACCGCTCGATTGCGCCGGTCCGGGAAGCCTTTGACAAGCAGAAGCAGTTCATCGCCGATGCCTCCCATGAGCTGAAGACACCACTGACGATCATTAATACCAATGCCGACGTGCTGCTGTCGAACAGTGACGATACGATCCGCAATCAGGCGAAGTGGCTGCAGTATATCAAATCGGAGACGGAGCGGATGACCCGGCTGACCAATGATCTGCTGTACCTGACAGAAATGGACGATACCCGGACAAGCATGATCCACAGCAGGTTCAATATGAGCGATGCCGTAGAGAATATCATTTTGACCATGGAGGCCGTCATTTTTGAGAAGCATATTTCTTTCGAATATGATATCGAACCGGACCTGACCGTGCAGGGCAACAGCGAGCAGCTCATGCAGGTGGTCATGATTCTTCTGGATAACGCCGTGAAATACACCAATCCCAAGGGCTCGGTAGCGGTCACGCTAAAAAAACAGAATACCGATGTGCTGCTGGGCGTCTCGAACACCGGGGATGGCATTGCTGCGGAGCATTTGACCCGTATCTTCGACCGCTTCTATCGTACGGATAATTCCCGAGCGCGCAAGCAGGGCGGTTACGGCCTGGGCCTCGCCATCGCCAAGTCGATTGTGGATCAGCACAAGGGGAAGATATATGCCAAAAGTGTGGCCGGGGAGTCTACTTCATTCTATGTACTACTCTCTTAAGAGGCAGAGGCCTGCAGAGTTTATGTTAGATTATATAACACATAATCCATTAATCAGGCTGTTATAAGCATAAAAATTAATATTTTTAAATTTTTATGTTATAGTTGTTGACATTTCTTATCGAGCTAATTATATTGACAATATAAGATTTCAACGACACAACATTGTGTCAACGAAGGACGCAGGCCGTTTCTGCCCACAATGCTGTGGCCGGATAGCTTGTTGCACCGGTATTCTTACATCACTTATACAGTCAGTCACGATGACGTGGCTGCAATTGGCAACGGGGCCGATTAACAAGATCCGCGAGTCTGCGGGTTCTGTCAGTCGGCCCTTTTTTGTCGATTCACTTACTTGGGGTTCAATTAAAGGAGGATGTCAGCAATGGAAGCAAAGAGTTTTCGCAAGGCGGGTCATGCCCCGAGTTTGTTCTCAGCTTTTATGTACTTTGACGTAAGCTTTATGATTTGGGTGCTGTGCGGAGCTCTATCGCTCTACATTACCAAGGACTTCGGATTGTCAGATACCCAAAAGGCAGCCATGGTCGCCATTCCGATCCTCGGCGGCTCGATATTCCGGATTCCAATGGGCATTCTGGCTGACCGCATCGGCAGTAAAAAAGCAGGCCTGCTCGGGATGTTCCTCACCATTATCCCTCTTCTGTGGGGCTGGCTGGGCGGAACCAGCCTGCTACAGATTCATATGATCGGATTCCTGCTCGGTTTTGCAGGTGCAAGCTTTGCCGTATCGCTGTCTCTTGCAAGCCGCTGGTACCCTCCGCAATATCAGGGGCTGGCGATGGGCATTGCGGGTGCAGGGAACAGCGGAACCGCGCTGGCTACCTTTTTCGGGCCGCAGATCGCCCAGGCCTATGGATGGCACAGTGTGTTTGGGATTGCGCTGATTCCTCTGGCAATCGTGATGATTCTCTTTGCTATATTGGCTAAAGACGCCCCGAATGCCCCTGCACCCAAGCCGCTCAAAGACTACCTCAGCGTCTTCAGACATGCGGATACCTGGTGGTTCTCGATGTTCTATGCCATTACCTTCGGCGGGTTTGTCGGATTCGCCAACTATGCGAGCATCTTCTTCTATGATGTGTACGGCGACGGTGTACACTCTGGGGGCCTGACCAAAATTCAGGTGGGATACCTGGTCACCATCACCGTTATTGCGGGCAGCTTCTTCCGGCCTTTAGGCGGCTGGATCGCGGACCGGATTGGCGGCATGCGGCTGCTTCTTGTTCTGTACAGTGTCATTTCGGTATGTGCTTTTGCCATTGCATCCATGCCCGGCTCATTCCTGGTGATGCTGCTCTATACCAGCGTGATGATGGCCTGCCTCGGGATGGGGAACGGCTCGGTCTTTCAGATCATCCCTCAGCGCTTCTCCAGCGAGATCGGAGTCATTACCGGAATTGTCGGTGCTGCCGGAGGTCTTGGCGGATATTTGCTGCCGACGTATGTCCTGGGCCCGCTGAAGCAGTCCACAGGCTCACAGGTCACCGGATTTCTGGTGGTCGGCTCCATCGTACTCCTTACCACCCTTATCTTCTACGCTGTAACAAGATCCTGGAGAAAGTCCTGGGCGAAGGCGGAATCAGGGGTTAATTTCTAACAGCTTATACAGAAAACTTCGGGGCGGTGAACTCACATGACAACTGGCTTAATCAAAAGCGTCTGTCCATACTGCGGGGTTGGCTGCGGGATCGTACTCGAAGTATCGGATAACCGGGTGGTCAAAATCACCGGAGACAAGGAACATCCGGCCAACTTCGGCCGGCTGTGCACCAAAGGCAGTACGGCAGCAGCCGCGATCACTGAATCGGGCCGGATGGAGTATGCCTACAACCGCCCTTCCCGGGGGACTGAACCTGTAAAAATGGAAATCAATACAGCCATCCGCGAAACCGCGCAGCGGCTGCGCAGCATTCTGGAGGAACACGGTCCGGACGCCCTCTCCGTCTATGTATCGGGCCAAATGTCGCTGGAGGCTCAGTACCTGATTAACAAACTGGCCAAGGGCTTCATCCGGACACCGAATATTGAGTCCAATTCACGTCTGTGTATGGCAGGTGCCGGCAACGGCTACAAGCTCTCCCTGGGAGCGGATGGGCCTCCGGGTTCTTATCAGGATATGGATCAGACAGATTTATTCTTCGTTATCGGCGCCAATATGGCCGATTGCCATCCGATTCTGTTCCTGCGGATGATGGACCGGGTGAAGAGCGGAGCCAAGCTGATTGTCGTGGACCCCCGGCGGACGGTTACTGCGGAGAAAGCAGACCTGTTCATGCAGATCAGACCCGGAACGGATCTCGCCCTGCTGAACGGCCTGCTGCATTTACTTGTGAAGAACGGACATACGGACCCGGCCTTTATCGCCCGGTTCACCTCGGGTTTTGAGAGTATGGAGGCATTCCTGGAGGACTACCCGCCGGATAAAGTCTCCGAAATTACCGGCATCCCGGAAGCGGATATCCGGCAAGCGGCTGATTGGATCGGTGAGGCGCCGGAGTGGATGTCCTGCTGGACTATGGGTCTCAACCAGAGCATTCACGGCACCTGGCACACGAATGCTATCTGCAACCTGCATCTGGCTACAGGAGCCATCTGCCGTCCGGGGAGCGGCCCCTTCTCACTCACCGGCCAGCCCAATGCCATGGGCGGGCGGGAGATGGGCTACATGGGGCCGGGCTTGCCCGGACAGCGTTCTCTGGTGTCTGAGGCTGACCGCAGCTTCATAGAGAAGCTGTGGGAAATCCCCCAAGGCACTCTTCGAACGGATGTCAGCGGCGGTACCATTTCCATGTTCGAAAGCATGATCACAGGCAAGATCAAAGCCTGCTGGATCATCTGTACCAATCCGGTGGCTACCGTCCCCAACCGCAGGAAGGTCATTGCTGCCCTGGAAGCGGCGGAGCTGGTCATTACCCAGGACAGCTTCCTGGATACCGAGACCAACCGGTATGCGGATATCCTGCTGCCCGGAGCCTTATGGGCTGAAGGTGAAGGGGTGATGATTAATTCGGAGCGCAACCTGACCCTGATGCAGCAAGCCGTCGAGCCGCCCGGAGAGGCCATGCCGGACTGGCAGCTTATCGCCAGGGTCGCCGCTGAAATGGGCTATGCGGAGGCTTTCTCCTACTCTTCATCGGAAGAGGTCTATGCGGAAATCCAGCAAGCCTGGAATCCGAAAACAGGATACGACCTACGCGGGGCGACCTACGCACGGCTCCGGGAGACACCAGTACAATGGCCTAGTGGGCCGGATCAGCCGAGCGACCGGAATCCCATCCGGTATCTGAACCGTCAAGGCGGCACAGCACAGATCGAGCTTTCAGATGGCAGTTCGCCGGATCTCGTGTTCCCGACAGAAAACGGAAAGGCCGTATTCTGGGCACGCCCGTATATGCCGCCTGCAGAGATGCCGGACAGCGAGTACTCCTTTGTGCTGAATTCGGGCCGCTTGCAGCACCAGTGGCATACGCTGACCAAAACCGGCAAGGTTCCAAAGCTCAATAAATTGAACCCGGGGCCCTTTGTAGAAATTCACCCGGAAGACGCAGCGGTGCTGGGAATTAAAGACCGGGAGCCGGTGGAGCTCCGTTCGCGGCGGGGGCTGGCCATTCTCCCGGCGGTCCTTTCAGACCGTGTTCGCCCCGGCAACTGTTTTGCCCCTTTTCACTGGAATGATGTCTTTGGATCACAGCTGGCGGTCAATGACGTTACCAATGATGCCGTTGACCCTATGTCCTTACAGCCCGAGTTGAAATTCTGCGCTGTGTCACTCGTCAAGGCGGCTGGCCAGCCCGCCGGGGAACCGCATACGCCGGATATGGACAGCAATCCGGCTTCAACCCCAGCCGGCGCTGAGACCGCCAGCCCGAAGGAGGCCATAACGATGAAGCAGCTCGACACGCTCGCTGGCGTACTTGGGATTGAAGCCCCTGCCGCCCTGACTCTGGATCACCATGAACAGGCATATCTGTCCGGCTTCATCACTAGCCTGCGCACCGAGGCTGGCCGCTCTGCTTCCGGTATTCCGGTTCTGCCGCCCACCGCACCTTTTGAAGCACCCACCCGCTTCTATGTGGATGGCCTGCTCGCGGGCATGTTCTCCCGGACTTCGGTACCCGGAGCAGAAGCTTACTCCAGAACTGAACCGTTACCGACTTCGGCCCCTGCAGAGGCTGCCCCGTTCCCGGAGAGTACCGTTACAACCAAACTTCCCGTAACCATCCTTTGGGCCTCACAGACCGGAAATGCGGAGGGTGCAGCCATTGACTGCGCCAAGAAGCTACAGCAAGCCGGTTATGATGTGCGGCTCGTAAATATGAATCAATATGCCGTGAGTGATCTGGCAGGGAACCGGTTTGTCCTGTTCATTGCCAGCACCTTCGGAGCCGGCGATCCTCCGGACAATGGAGAAAGTTTCTTCCAATCGCTCAAGGCAGAGAATGCCCCACAGCTTCAGGATCTGCATTATGCCGTGCTCGCTTTCGGGGATTCCAATTACGATCTCTTTTGCGGCTTCGGGCGGAATCTGGACACCCGTCTCGCGGAGCTTGGCGCACAGCGGCTGCTTGATTGTGCCCATTGCGATACAGACTTTCAGGAGCAGGTGGATGCATGGACGAGTGATATTTCAGCACTGTTGAGCGGATTTGCAGGCAACCCGAAGCCCAGTATACCTGCCGCAGCAAGCGGTATCTCGTCCACTTCGGCCACTGTATCCGTCCCGGTTGCCCCAGGTTCGGAACCACGCGGATATCACCGGAACCACCCGGTACCTTCACGGCTGCTATTCAAGCAGAATCTGAACCAAGCCGGATCTGAAAAAGAAACCCGCCACTACGCCTTCGACCTCACGCCTGCCGGAGTGCAGTTCGAAGCAGGCGATGCACTGGGCGTGTGGCCTGCCAATTGCCCAGATCTGGCCCGCAGTCTGCTGCATACGCTGGGCATTGAGCCCTCTACCCCGGTAAGGGTCAAAGGCCAGGGAGAAATGCCGGTAACCGAAGCACTGCTGCGTCATTTCGAGATTGCCCGGGTGACACCGGATATGCTCCGGTTCATCCGGGACCGCGCTCAGGATGCCCGGTTAAGCAAACTCCTCGACAGTGAGAACCTGACGGAGCTCAAGCAATGGCTGTGGGGCCGTCAACTGATCGATGTGCTGCAGGAATACCCGGTTTCCCTCAGCGCACAGGAGCTTGCGGAACAGCTCAAGCCTTTGCAGCCCCGCCTCTATTCGATTTCTTCCAGCCCGAAAGCCAATCCGAACGAGGTCCATATTACAGTGTCCACCGTTCGTTACGAGAATAACGGCAATGCCCGTAAGGGAGTATGCTCCACATTTCTCGCAGACCTCGCTACAGAGGATACGGACATTCCCATTTTCATTCACAAGAATGCCCATTTCCGCCCGCCAGCTAATCCCGATGCCCCGATGATTATGGTCGGTCCGGGTACAGGCATCGCTCCGTTCCGCGGCTTCCTGCAGGATCGGAAGGCAGCCGGGGCGAAGGGCAAGAATTGGCTGATCTTCGGGGAACAGCGGGAAGACCGTGATTTTTATTTCCGCGATGAGCTTGAAGCTCTCCGCAAAGAAGGCTTTCTGCATCGGCTGGATACTGCTTTTTCGCGTGATCAGGCGGACAAAATCTATGTACAGCACCGAATCCTTGAGCATGGAGCCGAGCTCTGGGCCTGGCTTCAGGACGGCGCGCACTTCTACGTGTGCGGAGATGCCCAGCAAATGGCCAAAGAAGTAGATGCCGCACTGAAGACGGTAATCCGGCAGCACGGCGGCATGACAGCGGATGAAGCGAATCATTATGTGCAAGAAATGTCGTTAACCAAGCGGTATGCGCGGGATGTCTATTAAGCAGACTATGGATCAGTGGGTGCATAAATAAGAATGTTGGATTCCAAGGAAAATAATGCATAAGATTGTCCGGTAACGATCAACCTACAGGTTAGCGTCCTTGCGGCGCGCTAATCACAGGAGGCGATCCATCAATGGCAAAGCCGGATAACCGGGCAGACAATGTTGAGCATTTACAGCAAAGTATTCAGCACACCATGCAGAACCTGCATGAAGCTGAAGACTATTTGAACGAATTCTCTTCTGAAATCAGCAGCAAAGAACGTGAGCAGATCGAAGCCAAGAACGAACGCCGTAAAGAGAGCATTAATGGCTTCCGCGAGGAAGTTAAGGACGAAGCCGCGCATTCCGAAGAATAGTATAGTAAATGCCAGTTCAAGCGAAAACGGCGGTTCACCCGGATCATTCCGGGCCGAACCGCCATTTCGCTTAGGTAATGAAGTCTACAGACCATTGTATCCAATACTCCAGGAATCGCAATTCATTAGAATCCTTCCAAAACCACTTTACCGACCGTTCTTTCCGTTTCCAGCATAGCATGCGCTTTACGCAGATTCTCTGCATTGATGGGCCTCAGCGTTTCATTCGTCGTCGTCCGGATCACACCAGCGTCTACGAGGCGTGCCACTTCATTCAGCAGCTTGTGCTGCTCTATCATGTCCGGCGTTTGGTAGGTGGAGCGGGTGAACATCAATTCCCAGGCGAACGTGACGCTTTTGTTCTTCAGCAAGGTCAGGTTCAGTAATTCCTCCGTCTCCACAATCGAGCATATTTTGCCTTGCGGTGCGATCGCCTCTGCCATATTCGCCCAGTGCTTCCCGGTACTGTTCAAGCAGAGCACATAGTCCACTTGATCGAATCCGGCAGCCTTTAATTGCGGAACGAACGCCTCGAAATGATTGATGATGTGATCCGCTCCAAGCGCCTTCGCCCAGCTCACGGATTCCGGCCGGGATGCAGTGCCAATAACTGTCAGGCCAGAGTTCTTCGCCAATTGTATGGCAATCGATCCAACGCCACCCGCTGCTCCGATAATCAAAAGCGTCTTGCCTGCATTGTCAGCCTTGCTCAGGGAAACGCCCAGCCGGTCGTACAAGCTTTCCCAGGCGGTAATCGAGGTTAACGGCAAAGCCGCGGCCTGTGCAAAGTCCAGTGTGGACGGCTTCACACCAACAATCCGCTCATCCACCAGATGAAACTCGCTGTTCCCGCCGGGACGTATAATGCTTCCGGCATAGTACACTTCGTCGCCAGGACGGAACAAGGTGGATTCCGGGCCAACCTGTTCAACCACGCCCGCAACATCCCAGCCCAGCACTTTCGGTACGCTCTCCTCACGGTTTTTGGGTGAACGGACTTTATAGTCCACAGGATTCACGGAGACCGCTTGTACCCTCACCAGCAGATCCCGGCCCGTCGGGCTAGGCTTGTCCACTTCCACGTCGATCAGACTCTCCGGATTTTCAATGGGCAAATATTTATACAGGCCTACGGCTTTCATGGTTTCCTTCGTCATTGTTATTCTCTCCTTTGTATGGGGTTACGTGCTAACTTGCTTATACTGGCAGTTTAATGTATACACCACATTTCCGGAAGTACGCACATTATTGTGATCTAGTATCAAAACGTATACTATATGGGGAGCATTTCAATTAGGAGGGTTACCCTTTTTGGTGTGATTCGCTGAGTATAGGCGTAAATAATGACTTTAGTAAGCATTTTAGGGTGATAGTGTCGCGGCCGCTGCCGGGATAGGCAGCGTCAAAAATGGCGTCGTCCAGTCGATTGACGGTGGCATTCACGACACGAACAAGGTGACTTTCTGGAATATCTTCTTCCAGATCGATCGGCAAGCAAAGTTGGTCCATGGTATATTGAAAAAGAAACCTCTCCTTTGAAATGGTTGTGTGGTAACTCCATTTTACCAAAGGATGGTTTCTTTTCGTGATTTTAGAAAGATTTGAAGAAACTTTTTCCGCTTAAACAGCGGAGAGGACGGAACGATTGTGGAAAAGTGGTAGCGATCGCCTTTGTCCCCGGATTTTCACCGCGAAGGAGAATAAATAAAATCTGGGGACAACAGCGATTGGAACAACGGTCCGTTCGCGGAGCGTCCACCCAAGGGCTCACGTTGATCCTACTCCAAAATAAGGGGAAGAGCATTAAGTTCACGGATATATTTCTGTATTAATAGCGGTTTACTGTATAGTTGTTCCCGTAATTATTATCCCAATACGTTTGTCCATTTGCGGTGTAGGAGATAGCGTAATGAATTTGCGTAACACTTGGGTCAATATTGTTAAAGCTGAAATCCCAGATTTCTACGCTGCCATCGGAGTTCGCCGGTATGGAGTAGCTGGCGTATCCTTCCCTGGTTGTATTCCAGTTATCGGTTGTATATTTGATTTTAACCTCTTTGCTGTAGGCTAAATTTTTGACATATACACTTCCCGAGAAGGTGTTCTCATATAAATCATAGTAAGCGCGAAAAACGTTCGGTTTACCAAGAATGGTTGAACTTTCATTAAAACGGCTGACGGAATAGTTTTGTCCGTTGTTACTGTCCCAATACGTTTGTCCATTGACTTCATACTTAATTGCAAATTGAATCGTTTGGGCATTTGTGAGCTGCGGATTATTATTGCTCATGTTATCGGTGGAAACCATAAAACTCCATTTTTCATGCGTGGAGTCCGTTGGGCCTTGATAGGAGGCGTTCGTATCATACCACTGACCGTCTCCAGGAGAATAGTGAATAGTTACAGTTTTTTGGTTGCTCAGGTTGCTTACTTCGATATTGCCGCTGAATCCAACGTATCCATACTTGTAAATATATAGATTGGCTGAAGTCAGTTGAACAGGCTGGTCACTGGCAAAGACCGATTGTGCAAACGTTAGCACAAAAACAGCTGCCAAAACCAAAATCGATACACTCTTCTTCATCTTCTTGAACATTTTACGTCATCTCCTATTTCTCGGTATGAATTTCAGGATAAATATACCATATAATATTCCAATAATAAACATATTTTATGTTATTTTCGATGAAATGGATATGATTAGTTTTCGCGAATAAGAACGTAATGGCAATCGTTTGCGCATTTTGCGTAATCTTTTGAACATAAGAATATCTCTGGAACACAGCGATTGGAACAACGGTCCGTTCGCGGAGCGACCACCCAAGTGCCCACGTTGATCCTACTTAAAAACAAGGGGCAATCCCAAGCAGCCATTACCTGGCTTTTTATACGAAAATGAACACTCCAAAATGCACAAAAAGACCCTCTGCCTCTAAGGATGGGAGTGTCAATTTTTTTTATAAGGTTTCTACAGATTCAACCTTGACGATGAATCCCTGGGCCTCAATTTTCTTTACCCAGTAATCGACGGAGGACTTGGATGAGGTTAAGTAGTCCCAACCTTCTTCACGATAGGTTCTACTGTCCTTGAGCATATGGTAGATCATTCGAAGGATAAGATGAGCTGTTGCTATGGTTGCTTTTTTTTGCCCTCGTCGTTTCTGTATACGATAAAAG